>NZ_JBNKSF010000011.1:0-144777 GCF_050297175.1 Gynuella sp.
TTATATGCAGCCATCCAGCTTTACCCGGATCGAATCCATTCCCTTGACCGCCAATGGCAAGCTGGATCGACAGGCATTACCGGAACCGGTTTGGGTCGATGAAGACAGTTATCAAGCACCCGAAACCGACCTGCAACAACAGCTGTGCGACATATGGCAGCAGGTATTGGGCCTGGAACAAGTGGGTATTCAGGATAACTTTTATCACCTGGGCGGAAATTCGATGGCCACCACACGATTGGTATCTCTGATCAATGAACAGTTCAACTGTCAGCTGTCACTTGCAGACGCATATACCCATCCGACTATCGCCCAGCTCAGCGGACTGCTATCGGTACCACAGCGCGATTTATCACTGGTTAAAACGCTAGCATTTTCACAACCTGAATCACCTACCCTGTTCATGATCCATCCGGCACTGGCTGGATGCGAAGTGTACTATTCCCTGGCTGTGACCCTTTCGTCTCACTTTAACTGCTACGGGCTGGATAACCACAATCTGCTAAATAAGGACAAAATCGAAACATTAAGTGATATGGCGAAAACTTATCTGCAGGCAATCGAGGAGACATACGCTCTTTCGCAAACGGTGTATCTGTTGGGTTGGTCCTTAGGTGGTCAGGTCGCACTGGAAATAGCCGCCATACTGGAAGGCAGAGGCTTTAAAGACATACAGGTCTTTTTGTTGGATTCGTTCTTACCAGCCGGTCATTTCGAACTTCGCAACTACGACATTAAGTCCGGCATGGCACAGGTACTACGCAACAATGGTTATGAGGAAAACCAAATTGAATCGGCGCTGGATAACATCATGGTTGAACAGGGAATCTCAGCTTCAAAGTTATCCAGAGATCTAATCTACACAAACGTTACGCTATTCAAGGCCTGCCATGCATCACCGGATGAATACCGTATTCATGAAGAAGGTCTGGTTAGCATGGAGACAGACATGTTGAATGCCAGAGATAACTTCCTTTCAACGTCTGTTAAAACCGAGGTTTCCATCTACAGGCTGGAACAAAGACATCACTATGATTTGCTGGATGAGAAAGAATTGATTTCCAGCGTACTGTTTCAGAGCTTACCGCAACCGGTCGTGGAGGAAATGGTGGACCAATTAGCCCTATCCTGAGGCAATAAAGAAGACATGAAAATACTGATAATCTCATGTCACTGTTTATGACGTAGTACCGATAGACTCATAGTCAGTAAAGTCATGCAGTGATTATCAAAAAGGGTGGCTGTCCACTACCGCCCCGGCAGATTGTCAGTTTTTTCATAGACGAAGTATCAACTAACAAATATGAGAAGCCAAATATATGAATTACGATGCAATAATTGTTGGTGGCGGTTTTGCCGGATTATCCGCTACTTTAACGTTGGCCCGGGCACGTAAAAAAGTCGCGCTAATCGATGCCGGAAAGCCCCGTAACCGATTTACCCGGGCGTCACATGGTTATCTGGGGATGGATGGCAAATCACCCGAGGAAATAAAAGCACAATGCCTTGAACAACTACAGATTTATCCAACGATTGAGTTTATTTCCGCCGAGGTTGTCAGTGCCCTAAAAGGGAGTGGTGGTTTTGTATTGAACCTGAAAGGTGATCGAGAGATCCACGCAGCACGCCTGGTGTTGGCGACTGGTGTTAAAGATAAGCTACCACACCTTACCGGCCTTGAAGCTCGCTGGGGAATATCTGCTCTGCATTGCCCCTATTGTCATGGGTTTGAAGTATCCGACCAGCCACTGGGAGTCATGCACAGCCATTTCGTCTCTTCGCATCAGGCGATGATTATTCCCGACTGGGGCCCAACCACGTATTTCACTCAAGGACTGTTTAAGCCGGACAGACAGCAGGAAGCAATATTTGCAGCTAAAAAAGTCAGATTAGAGTCCTCACCCATTGTGGAACTGCTGGGTAATGCCCCTGACCTCGAAGCGGTTAAACTACAGGATGGCCGAGTGATACCGCTCAAAGCCCTTTTTGTGACACCAACAACGACGATGGCTAGTCCATTGGCAGAGCAGCTGGGATGCGAATTTGATGAAGGCCCGTTCGGAAAGTATCTGCGCGTCAACGAATGGAATGAAACAACCGTAAAAGGCATTTATGCCGCCGGAGATATGGCACATGCAGCACACAATGCTATCTATGCAGCTGCTGGTGGAGCAACCGCCGGTGTTGGTGTACACCAGTCTCTGATTTTCTCGTAGTCTTCAATCCAATGTCCTGCGGCAGTGAGGTTCCGTGCCGCAAGACATGTCATCGGATATGGTCACGGTAAAGCCCGTGTATCGCACATACATAGCGATGCCGACCTAACGCCTATCCACTATATATGTCAGTGAACCAGAAAATACCAGCCTGCTCAATCCATCCGCGATGTGACTGCTGGATGGTCACCTTCCAACAAAACCCCCGTTTTTACCCAACACTGCAAACTCTGATTTACACTTTAATCACAATCGCACATTCAACAGGCATTTATGATACCTCATATTAGATGTAACATGGCGATTAAAATTAAGAAACCTCTGAAAAATGGCTTTTTCGCGCAGGACGCTATCAGCCTAAATCTCACATCCCCATTTACGCCCGTAAATTGCGGGGTTGCGAGTGGTACTTCCTCGCCCGCATCAATACTATTCCTATTTTTCAGAGACCCTTTAATACATAATGGAACTGAATTTGCTGAAAGCTCTGTATCTCTATTCAAGGGAACGCTGTCCACCCGCTATTTTATTGGTTATCGCTGTTACTTTATCTATCTCAGTACTGGACGACTGCGATTCTGTTCTATCCATTTCAGCGCTGTTCATTTCGGCTACGCTATTTTTATTTTTGATCCGCTTGAGTGATGACATCTGCGATCTGCCAATTGACCGGGTTGCTCATCCAGAGCGTTTACTATGCCGTGATCAGAACAATCTCAGAAAGCTCAAGCAGTTTCGGTTGCTCACCATACCATTGATTTTCTTCATAACCCTGCCAACAGCTAAAGACACGGTATTGACCGCCGTTTTCTTACTGTCAGTATTACTGGTGTGTTGGTTGTTTTTTGTATACAAACCCAAATTACCGACACTTGTTCATACTTTCTTACTGAATGGTTCACTGACCCTCCCCCCTCTCCACTCAAGCTTATTGATAAAAGGTTATATAGATACCTTTGCCATGTATATGGCTATATACCTCTGGCTGGGAAGCTTTGCACATGACCTGTCCCACTCACTGGTAGACGTACGCCAGACATCTATCAAGAAGATCAAACCGCTTAATCGAATCAGCCAGACTGGTTTGGCCATTTTGTCGTTAGTTTCTTTTTCTGCCTGCGCGGCAACAGGTGTTCTTATGTATGAAAAAAAATTCGCCGAGCCTGCATTTTTAATCCTATTATTGATCAATTTTTTTATTATGTTTTACCTGGAATTTCTTCTGATAAAAAAACCGGATCACTCTACTTCCAAACCTTTTTACATATTTGGCTTCGTATTTTTTCTTTCCCCAGTATTAGCGGGAATAGCATCAAAGATCATAAAAACCACATTCTTACACATATAAAATTTTCAGACAGACAGACAGACAGACAGACAGACATTTACAACACCTATCATACAAATTATTGATGAATGTCTCTCAGAATTTTCCTAACATAGTAATACAAGTATTTATCCATCAAATCCCATCAAGGCCATATGTATAAAATAGATTTTTTTCATAATGATGCATCAATATCAGGATTCATCATTCGTTCTGTGTCTTCCATGTATATTTATTTTCCATGTCTTATTTTAGACTGCTTTTCCAATTCCGGGAATTTGTTGTATTAGCATTCAACTGATACTCGGAACTTAATCAGCATTGGCGAGTATGGATACGGCAAATCCAACTTAGGGCTTTCAAATCAGAACCCCAACAGTTATGGCACCTTAAGTCCAGCCAAAGAATTGAGGGGCCTCTGAAAAATAGCAATAGTTTTGATGCAAGCGAGGAAGCACCCATCGCAACACCGCAATTTACGGGCGGATGTGAGATGGGGGCTGACAACGTCCTGCGCGAAAAAAGCCATTTTTCAGAGGTTCCTTAACATCCGGTTTCTTCGATATTGACGAACAAGTGCCCAACGGCCACGAAACCTGATCATCTACAACCCTGCAGACGTATCACTACATCTTCTGCATACACAAGCCTATTCCGATCATGAACGAATAATCACTGGCTTTTATTTTTACAGACACTTCAGTGACTGAAGATAAGTCACGATTTTTTTTCCTGAATCCACTAGGGAAAGCATTTTTTTTGCAAAGAGAAACTACGATATGAACCAGCACTTGAATATTGAACGCACAAAATTACTTGAACTGATTAACTTCAACAAAACCATTACCAAAGCCCGGGGATCGTATCTTTATAGTGATATAGGCGATGTTTATCTGGACTTTACCAGTCAGTTTGGCGCAGTGCCTTTCGGACATAATCCAGATTTTTTGTGGCAAACAATGATTGCGCAAAAAGCTATTGAACCAGGTGTGATGATTCAGCCATTTAGTACCAAAGGCGCCAGCCAGTTATCGGACTTACTTATCCGGTTCGCTCCGGGGGATCTGGAATATGTAACCTTTGGCTGTACGGGTGCCGAGGTGGTGGAAGTCGCGATTAAAATGGCTAAAGCCAAGACCCAACGCAATGCCATTCTCTCTACCGAAAATAGCTTCCATGGCAAGACGATGGCAGCCGCACTGGCAACTGGGAACAGCTACTACAGCGAATGTTTTTATCCTCCCAGCGAGGCTTTTGCTCATGTCCCCTACAGTGATATCGAAGCCCTGGAAAACGCCCTGGCAAGCAAACAATACGCAGCATTTATCGTTGAACCCATTCAAGGCGAGGGCGGCATGGTCGTCCCGCAAGATGGCTATTTGAAGGCGTGTGAACAGCTGTGCAGAAAACATGGCACGCTATTGATTGTCGATGAAGTACAAACCGGTCTGGGGCGCACGGGCAAATTGTTTGCGTGCGAGCATGAAAATGTGGAGCCGGATATTCTGCTCATTGCGAAAGCACTCAGTGGCGGCCTTATTCCTATCAGTGCCTGTCTCGCCAATAAACGAGCGTGGAGCAAAGACTTTGGTCAACGTCATAGCGCCACATTTGCCAATAACCATCTGGCAACAATGATTGGCTGCAAGGTGATGGAAAAACTGACAGGTGAACCGGAAATTCTCCACAATATCTGCGAGTCGGGAAACTATCTTCATCAACGACTGACAACATTGATCACAAAATTTCCAGTCGCATTTGCTGCTGCCAGGGGCCGAGGTCTGATGCGAGGACTGGTACTGAAGGATTGGGTCGATGAAGAATCTTATTTGTGCCCGACTATTTCTGGTCAGGGCTTCATAGTGCCGCTTGTGTCCGCTTATCTACTCAACCGTCATCATATTTTCACCATGCCGACTCTGAACGATAACAACGTACTACGCCTGCAACCGAGTTATCTGATTACGCATGAAGAAATTGACACATTGATCCAGGCGCTTGAGGAAGTAGGCTCCCTAATTGCCGAGGGCAAGTTCTCTGAACTACTCCGTGCCGCCATCGGACTTAAACCACAACCCTCTCAGATCACTACACGCCCTTACAAAAACCAAACCATTGTTCCAGTGGGAGAGAAACTGGGAACCTTCTGTTTTTTCGTCCATCCGGTCACAGAAATGCATACCATTGATTGTATGCCGGGAGGCAGAAATGCGTATAACGCTATTGAAACAGAAAAAGTATTAAACTGGCTGGACAACGCCAAATCGCTTTACGGAGAAGCCGCGCCAGCCTATTACATGCCATGCATCCCCTCAGCCAAAGGTGGTTATGTGGATGGCTGGTTGATCAGCAGCTTGTTGACGCCGAAGGATATGATGCGACTGCCCAAGGATAAAAAAACCCGCCTGATGGACAGTTACATCGGTATCGCCCAGGAGAAAGGTGCCAATGTTATCGGCCTGGGTGCGTTTACTTCGGTGATTACCCGCAGTGGTACTACCGTGGCTAATTGTGGAACACCGGTCACCACGGGCAATGCCTTTACTGCACTCACCAGCACTGACAGCTTACGCCAGATCTGCCAGGCCAGAGACATCGACACAGGTTATATGACACTTGGCATCGTTGGTGTTTCAGGTTCTGTCGGGCGTTTGTGCTTTCTGGATATCGGCGCAGAGTTTCAAAAAGTCTGTTTGATCGGAAATGCGCGTAATCTGAATAATGTGGAAAAACTTGAAGTGGTAGCGGGTGAATTCATACTGAAGCTGTTTACCACTCATATCTCCAGTCCACTGAGACCCATATTCCAGACCCTGGCTGAAGCAGGTATCACCCACCATCTGATCAATTCATTCGGTACTGATCAGGGTAATAATTATCCAGGCGAACAATTCCGCCAGATATATCTGACCGTACAGCAGAAATACCAGGATCATCACGGCGACCTCAAAAATTTTCCGCTGCTGTTAACCAATGATATCGAAAATACTCTACCCATCTGCGATGTGGTCATTACGGCAACCAGCAACGGTGAGGCATTTATCCAGCCGGAATTACTTACTGAAGGAGCAATTGTCTGCGATGTCGCAAGGCCCTCTGATCTGCAACAGGAAGTCAAACAGAAACGCGCCGATATCACCGCTTATGATGGCGGATTGGTTCAACTGCCGGCAGCTCTTCGCTTTGGTGGTCCAAATATCGCTGAGCTGGATTTAGGTATCACTCTTGCCTGTCTTGCCGAAACAGTAATCCTTACCATGTCACAGGTCAAACAGAGCTATAGCCTCGGCGGTGTATCCTCCATTGAAGAAGCCAGAGACATATTTCAAATGGCAAAAGAACACGGATTTAACACCCATCTATATGAGGAAGACATCATAGGTCCGGTGTTATCTAAAGAATATGCGTAATTCACAAGGAGTTTTGAGATGTCAGATACTGCTCAGTTTCCCCTGGTTATTCACTGGAACCAACCACTACCAGACTCTACTGGATCACCGTTGTTATTAAGAAAAAATCTCGGCGGTAAAGGGGCTGCCTTATGGGATCTACTCAATGTAATGAAGATGCCGGTACCTCAGTTCTGCTGTATCACTGCCAGCGCGTTCACAACGACCCTTGAGCATAATAATCTGCCTGCTTTGATCGACTGGCTGGATCATCCGACCCGGCCACTCCCTATGACTGAACAGGATATTCGCACCCGAATTCTTAATTGTGACATTCCCGATACCATCATTTTCGAGATAACAACATTCCTCCAGCAATACCCGGAAAATTATTTTGCGGTGCGTAGCAGCGGAACTGTTGAGGATGGTACAGAGGCATCGTTTGCGGGTTTGTTCCAGTCCATACTGAATGTACGCCATTTGCCTGATGTACTCGACGCTATAAAAAACTGCTGGTGTTCGCTGTTCAACGAGCGGGTGCAGACTTACATGTCCAAACAGCGTACCTCGGTCCCCTTGGGGTTAGCACTGGTACTGCAACGATTGGTACCGGCCGAAAAAAGCGGTGTTCTGTTTACCGTCGATCCGGTTCACGGTGCCGATACAGAAATCCTGATTGAGGCAACATTCGGCCTCGGAGAGGCGTTGGTGTCCGGTGCAGTGACACCCGACCTTTACCGATACGACTGGTACCGCGAAAGCGAGTGTGATCGGATCATTGCGGAAAAAGAATATCTTTATGTCAGAATTGACAGCGCCCCTTTCATCCAGCTTGAAGCCATCGATGCTGAACAGGCAACACAACCGGTACTATCCACTCAGGAAGTCAGTGAGTTGGCCAGACTGGGACTAAGCATTCAAACTCAGACTGGTTTTCCGGTAGATATCGAATGGGCCCTGGTAAACAATGAATTTTTTATTCTGCAAAGCCGACCTATCACCCAGTTTGGCTATGCTGCCATTCCCGGCGAATGGACAACAGCCGATTACCGTGATGGAGGCGTTTCTTCCAGCATTTGCACGCCTTATATGGCCTCTTTGTACAAATACGTCATAGATTCCACCATGGGCACTTATCTACAACATCTGCATCTAGCGGAAAAAACTGTCAACGTCTGGCAGAGAAGCTTTTTTGGCCGGCCCTACTGGAACCTTGGTGAAGTGAAAAAATGTCTGGCCAAAATTCCCGGCTTTAATGAGCGGGTCTTTGATGAGGGACTGGGTATCACTCCTCGCTACAAGGATGACGGCGTGGTGACCAAAACGACCCTGAAGAGCCTGGTCAATGGCATCAGAACTTTAACGATCATTAATGCCAGCGTGAAGCGTAAACTAAAAGCATCGCCACAGTTTGCCAGACAACAGCGAGCACGCCTGCAACAGTTGGCAGCAACAGATTTCAGCGCCATGTCCGACCCGGAACTGTTTGGTTGTTATGAGACATTTATCCAACAGGAATATTTCGTGAGTGAATCGACCTATTTCGATTTTATTTACGACAATACCAACTTGAATGGTCTGTTCAAAGAAGAAGTAGAAAAAACCTCTTTCGATATGAGTCAGTTTCCACTACTGCTCAGTGGTCTTTCCGGGGTATCGCACATGGCCCCTATTGAGCATTTATGGAAACTTAGGGATCAGATTCTGGCACAGAAAGATACCCGCGACTATTGGCTCAACAGCAGCGTGACCAGTATTGTCAAAGACCTGAATGACAATCGGCAGGAATATCATCTCAATGATGTCCGGCAGTATCTGGATACCTTCGGACATCATTCCAGACAGGAACTCGATCTGCTGGTACCCCGCTACGTGGAAGACCCGGCGTATGTGGTAGAGCAATTACAAGACGTTTTGTTACAGACTACCGACAAGGATCCGAGATCCCGTAATCATGCACAACAACGCAAAAACCAAGCCGTTCGGGAGGCACTGATACAGGCAGCTCCATTACGCAAACGCCGCTCATTAAAGCGTAAGCTGAACCAGGTTCGAGAGTTTTTGTGGTGGCGCGAAGAACTGCGTGATCTATCAGTACAGTTTTATCTTTATGTGCGAAAAATAACAATGGAAGTCGAAAAACGACTATTAACAGCCGGCGCACTGCAACAACCGAACGATACTTTTTTTCTGGAAATGGCCGACCTGATTGCCATCATCCGTGGCAACATGACGGTTGAAGAGGCTCGTAAAACCGTTATCAGAAACCGCCACTACTACCTGAGCTTCGCCCACTACGACATCCCTGATGAAGTGGGCGAACGCTACGGCAGCTTCGCCAGTTTCTCCACGCGACAGGATCATCAGGATGACCCCAATGCCATCACAGGAGTGGCTGGCAGCCCCGGTACGGTGACTGGCGTTGCTCGTGTGATCGCGGATATCAATGACGCTGACCGGCTACAGCCGGAAGACATTCTGATCACACGCAGCACTGATCCCGGTTGGACGCCCAAGTTTTCCATGCTCAGTGGAGTCGTCACAGAAACCGGCGGCATATTGTCCCATGCCGCAGTGATCTGTCGCGAATATGGTATCCCTGCAGTGCTAGCCGTCAAACACGCAACCCGCACGATCCAGGATGGTGAGACCATTACCATTGATGGCAGCCATGGCCGGGTAATACTGGCAGACCCATCCACGCCGGCAAATTCCCCTGCGTCCCGCGTAGCAGAGACAGAAGCCATGGTGTAAAGGATATTATGAAACTCATTGGTATTTATAACGCTCCGGCATGGATCACCTTGCTCGGCCTGAGTTCAGCCATGTTCAGCTGTTTTCTCGCCTTGACCGGACACCATGCCTTTGCCTTGGCAGCTCTGATCTGGGCAGGCATCTTTGATTTGTTTGATGGCATGGTGGCACGTAAATGCCAGCTGACAACCCAACAGTCGCGGCTGGGCATGCACCTGGATTCTATCGTCGATGTCATAAGCTTCGGCATTACACCGGCCATCATTGTGACCAGCTTGCACATCACCGGTTGGAGTTTTCTCATCGCGGCATTTTATGTCTTTGCCGCTACCCAACGGCTGGCATACTTCAACGTTATGCAGGAAGACAGTCCTCAACCACTGCAATGTTACCTGGGTCTACCGGTTACCTTTGCAGCACTTATTTTTGGTGTCGGCCTGGCACTCATGTGTTTTCTCCCCGACGCTATGAATATTTACTATCCCAACGGTCTGCTACTGATCACCGCTCTATTGTTTGTCACCCCATTTAAAATGCCCAAACCCAGAGGAATGGTCTATCTGTTCATGCCGGCACTGGCAATCCTGTTTACCGGTTTCTGGATATGGCAGGGAATCTATGGAGGAAATCATTTTGTCTGAAGTCATCATCACTGCACTGTGGCTAATGGTGCCACTCATTTTGTCCGGTTCGTTCCACATGCTGGTCGTCAGAAAGAACTGGTTTTCAGCCTGGGCTACACCTATTCATGAACAGGCCTTCGGTCGCAACAAAACCTGGCGCGGAGTCGCGGTGATGATTCTGGGCACCATTCCTGGCACCGCTCTTTTCAATCTGGCTACTCCTCTGGCCGGGAATATTATTCTGGTTGATATCACCCAGGTACATCCATTTCTTCTCGGATCACTGCTTGGACTCGGCTATGTTATTGCAGAGCTCCCCAACTCTTACATTAAACGCCGTCTGAATATTCCGCCCGGACAACAGGCATCGCGTCATGCATTCTGGTTCACGCTGCTGGATCAGGCGGATTCCGCCATCGGCTGTGCCTTGGTGTATGCGATCCTGACTGATATCCCGATTGCAGTGTTTATGTGGATTATTCTGCTCGGCCCACTGGTACATTTAATCGCCAACGTCACACTGTACAGCGCCGGCCTGCGAAAACGTCCTTTTTGAACCGGAACTAACCTTCATGTCCACCTCACTCGTGCAATATGTTAACCGGGAAACATCCAAACAGGAGACAGAACGGGTTTATGGTGAACAGGAACTGATGTTTCTGTATCACAACAGACTTGGAATACTGATGCGCAAATATCTGATCCGAAAACCATGGTTCAGCCATTTCAATGCCATCCCTAAAAAAGTCTGGTTCAGTCGTAAACGGATTCCGCATTTTGCGAAGACATACGGAATTGATATTCTGGAAGCGGAAAAACCTCTTGATCAGTATCAAACCCTTGATGAGTTTTTCAGCCGTCGGTTGAAACCTACAGCACGGCCACTCTGCCCTGATCCATCGGTGCTGATTTCGCCTGCCGATGGGCGCGTATTCGCCTATCACATTGATCAACACGCGGTTATGCAGATCAAGCAACACCCGGTTGCAGTAGCAGAACTGCTGCAGTCGAACGAAATGGCAGCAGCACTTTCTGGCGGAACAGCGGCGGTGGTGCGACTGGCCCCGAAGGATTATCACCGATTTCACTTTCCTTGTGACGGACAGCTCATAGAGGCACAGGCTCAGCCTGGTCCGCTGGAGTCAGTTCATCCGATTGCGCTGAGCGGTGGTGCCCGGAGTTTCCTGAATAAACGGGTCATCAGTATTCTTCATTCCACGATGTTCGATACACTGATCATGGTTGAGATCGGCGCTCTGACCATCGGCACCATTGAACAGACATATTCCGGCAATCAATTTCATCGTGGTCAGGAAAAAGGTTATTTCCGTTTTGGTGGTTCTACGGTGGCATTACTATGGGGCGCAAACGGACCAGTGATTGATCAGGATATTCTACACAACTCCAGAAATGGTATGGAAACCCTGGTCAAATTCGGCACCCGAATAGCCACCGCATCTCATTACACTTCTGACTAAATGATTGTCATATTAAGTATCAGCAACCTTTGCCCATTACCATGAAACCTTTATCCGGATCATCATGACTCATTATATTATCGATTCCAAAAACTACGCGGTCTATCCCAATGTCCCATTGGGTGGCAAAGCCAAAAACCTGTTCCTGCTACAGTCTGCCGGTATCCAGGTACCCGAATTCATCTGTGTGTCAGCACAGGCTTATACCCAGGTCACCGCTCACATTCAGACGCAAATTAATACCTGGCTGGATGCCTGTGATTTTAATTCTCTGGCCTCACTGACCACGACATCACAAGCCATCAAAGCGTTGATTCTTGGCTGCGATCTGGATAATGATTTCACGACACAACTCGACCACAGCCTGCAGCAACTGCAACCCTGGGGCCGTTTTTCAGTCCGCTCATCAGCAGTCAACGAAGACGGCGCACAAAGCTCTTTTGCCGGCCAACTGGGCACCTGGTTAAATGTCAGCCGAGAGAATCTTGTCGCTCGTATCAAAGACTGCTGGGCCAGCGCGTTTGAACCAGGCATCCTGACTTATATTCACAAACGAACAGACACCCGACATGACTCCAATGCGGTGGCAGTGGTCATCCAGCGCATGATTGACGCTGGCAGTTCTGGCGTTATGTTTCAGGCAGATCCACAGCACGGTATTGATAAACTGGCCATCGTGGCCGGATATGGTCTAGGTGAAGGCATCGTCGGTGACAAAGTGGAAACCGACGCTTATCTCTATCATAAGCAGACTGGGGAATGGCAACTGACAATCAATGAGAAACAGCGATACCTGTACTACCACCCCGAAGGCGGTACCCGCGAGTGTGTACTGGACGAACATCTTCGAACCCTGCCGGTGCTGACGGATTCACAACGATTTGAACTGCTGCAGGCATCAAACCAAATTGCCACCCTCTACGACAGTTACCAGGACATCGAATGGTCTTACGATCAGGACGGTCAGCTGCACATACTGCAATCACGGCCTATCACCACCATTCCACAAGGAGATGAGCGTGTCTTTGACAACAGCAACATCATCGAAAGTTACCCTGGGGTGATATTGCCGATGACGTTTTCAATCGTCCGATTGGACTATTACCATTGCATGAAAGGCACCATGCAGAAACTCGGTATACCTGCCAATACTATCGACCGCCGAGAAGAAATTCTGAAACACTTGGTGGGCTACATTAATGGCCGGGTATACTACAACATCAGCAACTGGTATCGGGTGTTTCTGACACTGCCTTATTTCAAACAACGGTTCATCCAATACTTTGAACAGATGGTCGGTACCGATGGTTCATTTTCAGAAACATTAGATGATGCTCCTTTGAGCCGCATTGAAAAGTTCAAAATCGCAGTCAGGTTTCCGCTCAAGTTTTTATACCACTCTCTGCGCCACAACCATTTGATCAGCCAATATTTTTCCACGACCGGCCAGATCCGCCAGGAATTCGAGGCGATCGACTTGGCCAACGCCGGTTCCGATGAACTGATCGGAGCACTGCAAAACTTTGTGGATCGTTTTACCAAAGCCATGACCGTGCCATTATTAAATGACTTCTTCGCCATGTTTTTTATGGCCATCAGCCGGGAACAATTTACCAAAGCCGGGCTCGCCGACGGCGAAAGACTAATCAACCAACTGCTGGCCAATCAATACATTGAAAGCACCAAGCCGGTTGACTCGTTGACGCAACTGATTCACCTGGTACGAGCAGATGCCGGGCTTTGTACATATCTGCAAAACCTGCAACAGCAACCTGAACTGAACCAGCCCGACCATCTGGCGCGGGTATTAATGCAACAGGGCTACAAAACGTTCTCACGGCAACTCAAACAACATATTGATCACTATGGCCATCGCTCTCCCAGAGAACTGATCATGGAAGCCAATACCTTTCGTGAGAATCCGTTTCAGTTGCTGGCCATTCTGGTGGAATCCGCTTCCCAGAGCGAACCAACCACTCCTGAAACAGATGACACCGGACAACAGCTTGAACAAAGTCTACAAAACCACAAGCGTGGCTGGTGGTTAAAATGGCTGCTCAAAAAAACCCGTCAGGCCATCGCCCATCGTGAAGCAACCCGGCTGGACCGGGGACTGCATTTTTCTTTTTTCAGAACCCTGCTGCATCGGATTGGTGACCGCCTGGTCAATGAAAATATACTGATAGCCAGAGACGATATTTTTTACCTGACCGTATCGGAACTCAACGATTATCGCCAGGGTTGTGCAGTCAATGATGACCTCAAACGCCTGATTGAACTGCGTAAAAACCAAGTACAACGATGGCAGCAGAAACAACAGGAAGGCAAGATATTCACGCGCGGCAGTGTCTATGCCAATACCATTCCCGACAACCATCTGCACCTGCAGGTCAATCCCGATAGTCTTAAAGGCGTTGGCTGTTCTGATGGTGAGGTCAGCTCAGTGGCGCGCATCATCAGTGATCCCAGTCAAGAAATGGATATCAAAGGTAAAATCATGGTATCGGAAACCACCGACCCTGGCTGGGTATTTTTGATGACCTTATCAGCAGGACTCATTTCCGAGCGCGGCAGTCTGTTGTCGCATACAGCCATTATTGGCCGGGAACTCGGCATCCCCACAATTGTCGGAGTCAAAAACGCAACCCGTTATATTCAGGATGGCAGCACCATCAGCATGAATGGAAAAACCGGTGAGATACACTTACAAACAACTGAAGACATAGCGACTTCAGCCGCAGCACAACCTGCTGTTTCCGAAGCCTGAATCTGGTAAGACAAATGAGGTTGGGATTGCCGAAGCACAAGTCGGTGCCCGACCTCTGTCTTTTTTGGGCTTTAAATATTTTTAAAGCTTCCTATACGTTGGTTCCATACAAACCAATTTCTGCAAACGTGGCTTTGAAACTACCGTAAATATCTTCATCGGCTTCATATAACGCTTGATGATTGGCGATACACTCGATGTCTCAGGAAGGCGATTGCTTTTAAGCGTATGCGCTATTAACGCCAAAAAAGTGCTGGCAGCATCTGAACGCTCATAAAACCCAAAGTCGCCATTAATGACATAATCACGAACCCCAAAGATGTAATATTGGAATGGCTTTTAGGCAGCCAATAAAGATCTTCAGACCGCCTAAGCACATGATCTTTGTGCTTAGGCAACATCTCAGCATTACTCTTACCGATAAAAATATCATAGGCGTGTGCAACATCGAGATCTTTGATAAGACCAAATGAAGATTCGATCCAATCTTCTTCAGTCGGTATTTGACTCATCGGGAAGGCACTTCATCTTGAGCCTGGATACTTTTTCGTACAAAAAGCTTAGGGAGCTTGCTGGAATAGTTCATTGGCAATACAACTGGATTTGTAGTTTATTTCATCAATAGAAAGTTTAAGTGAAATATATAAAAAATCTGTACACTTCCAGTGGTTTACTTCTGCTTCATTGTAGTCACCAAAAAAAATATTATGATAACCAAGCCAAGACATCTGCTGTTCAAAAATTGTTTGTCACTGACATCAAAATTTTTCTGACGCAATTTCAAGTAATAACTGCGGATCTTTATAAATTCTTCGAATGATAAAATCCGCATACCGGCGCCTCTAGCTTGCACTGTTATAACGATACATTAACCATTGCCAGGCCTTCTCCTGAAAAAAATACAGCATTAGTGTAATAGCAAAAAATACAGATAAATCTTGAATCGTCGAGTGCGTAATCAGTCCTATTGGTTTCCATATCAACAAACCCAGAGGAACGATAAATTTAATAACAATACCAAAAGGCACAGGAAAGTGCTCCGGTTTGAACTGGGCTAGGGAAAAAATATTAACAAATATGGCATTTAATGGCCCTGGATTTACCTTGCTCGCCAATAATGATGAAATGATCAGTAATCCGGAAAAAAGTATTATATTTGCCATAATCAGTAGGATGCAGGTTTTCATAATAGAATATATATTGATATCTGGTAATCCATAAATAACCAGCACTGTTCCAACAACAATATTCAAGACATCTTTTACTGAAAAATCGTCCAGACAATAATATAGCTTCGTATTAATTGGAGCTAAAAAATAGCGATCGAGCAAACCTTGTCGAAAATTGACAGGCAAGGCCAAAAGTTGGTTTAAATAGAACGTTCTTGAAACCCCGACGAGCAATCGCTGTATACCCAACACAAGAATTACTTCATAACTTTGGATTTTTAATATATCTCCCATCAAGAAACTAAGAAAAAAGTATATGGCGACTACTTCAACAATCGCTCCCATTAAGTAAAAGAAAAGCTCCAACTTAAGAAACTGAAAGGTTTTTATTTGATGAAAAATGAGCTTAGCTACCATACGCCATATATTTCCTTTGAAACGCAATTTCTAAATACTTGGATATCATATAGGTTATTATTAATACTCCACCTTGTGCAGCAACCAGGGTAGATGGTAAGTCGGATAGGACGAATACTTTTGCTGGGACATACACATAGTACGGGAATGGTGTAAACAAAATAATATTTAAAATCCAACTGGGAAGATAATCCAGTGGAAACATCGTTCCTGACAACGGTAGAAGCAGAGCAAACCAAAAGGAAATTATTCCCATACTTTGAACTGTCCAGGCAGAAATCAAACCCAATATAATTGAAATATTAAATTGTATTAGTACTGAAAGAAAAATGGAGGCCAATCCGGGCAATATGCTTAGATGTTCATACTCAAATCCCATATAGATAACCATCGCCAATACCACCAGCAGTGTTGGTATAACAAAAATCAACATAGCTATTCTGGAAAGAAAATAGGTGTACCGAAAACTTCTGGGAAGAATCAGGATATGTGAAATTTGGCCGGATGAGACGTCTCCGGCAAGTTGATTGGCTGTCCATCCATTGACAACTTGTGAAATAAAAAAAACAAGTAGATAGTATGTTGATATACTTTCTGATCTTACAATAACGGCAGATATTAATGGCAAAAGTCCATACAACATAAAAACGATGATATTGACTTTATAGGTCAGCAGCTCTTTAAGCCGCAAAAAAATATAAAGTAAACTATGCATGATCCAGATTCTTGGTTGAGATAATGTTCATGATGGATTGTGAGAAAGTCTTTTCTTCCTGTCTTATAGAAATTACTCTGATTTGATGGTTTTTTCTCAACTTATTAAGCTCTTCTGGAATGTCTGACATGTCGCAAATTATTTCATGAAGAGTCTCATCTGTGTTGTTCTCGTAACAGATTCTATATTGCGAGTCTGGAGAGCGATTATTTACGATCTCAGAAAGAAAGTCGTTAAACACCACTTCCCCTTCAGACAGCCCTACCATTCTGCTGCAAGTATGACTAATATCTTCCATATTATGTGAGGACAGCAGGATCAATGATTTTTCTTCTTCATTTACCAGTCGAATGTACTTTCTGAATGTCAATTGTGTTTCCAAATCCAAGCCTATTGTCGGTTCATCGAGTAATAATATTCTTGGCTTGTGCAGCAGTGACTTAATCAATTCACATTTCATTCGCTCTCCAAGGCTTAGCGCTCTTGCTTGTTTTTGCAGTAAATCTGTTGCGCTGAATAAGTCGGCTAACTTTTCGTATTGTGATATGCAGCTTCTTTTCTCTAGTCCATAGATATAGCCATGAAGTTTAAATGAGTCACACACGGGTAAATCCCAGCTCAGGGAGTCTTTTCGACCCGATAAGAAAGCAATATTAGACAGAAGGGATTTGTTTTTCTTAAAAGGATCCTCACCCAGAATGCTGATTTTTCCTGAAGAAGGATAAAGCAACCCACAGATTAACTTCATCAATGTTGTCTTACCTGCGCCGTTATTGCCAACAAGGCCAATAATCTCAGGAGAATCGAACGCTAGGCTTATGTTTCTAAGTGCGGATTTTTTAACCTTTCTTGATCTGAAGAATCCATCTCGATAGTTGACTTCGTAATTCTTACAGAGTTCATGTATCTCAATCATTAATATATTGACTCGATTTTTCAATCATATAATTGAATGCCTCTTCAGGATTGCAGGACAAAAGGTCACCAGTTATTCTGCCTTACTTCTGATAAAAAACATCCTGTAATGAAGATTTTTAATTGGACAATATTTCTGAAAATTCTTCATCCAACAGTTGCCAGTCAGGCCTGCCAACAACTTCTCGAATTAAAATAAAACTACAGGGTGAAACTATTTGAGATTTCTTCCGTTGGGTAGTCTCTAATGTGTTTTTGATAAACTTGCAAACATCACCGATTCGCTCCTATAAGCTACCTTTAACCTAATTAACATCCTCTTCAGGCGCAATTGAGGCAAATAATCTAAAAGTACATATTTACCTGAAGATGTCAGTCCTCCACTACTGGCGGAGCGGGGTCTATCTAAATTGGGAGTACAATTCCCTGATTTTTGGATCTTTTCTTGTTTTAAAAATTCTTCCCACTTCTGAATTTCCTGGTCTGTAAATTGTGTCATTTACAAACCTCTATTGATCCAGTCTGTACGATAAGGGGGGCTTTGAATTCTAAAGCGGAGACAATGTATTTAAGTCTTTTTTTGCGAACAATACACCAAAAGTACCAGGGCAATTCTGAAAACACCCAAAACATGAGGTAATTTGGGCATAATCGATCCGTAAAGGAACGCATCATGTCTCAACTTAGTTCTTCAGATGCGGAAAACCAGGCGATACAAAAACAGGCCCGACGCGAAAAGTTTCTGGCTGAGATCGACACATACTATCCTGGAGTAATATGGAAAAACCTAACCTGCGTTATTACACCAACCCCCTTCCCTTATCCCGTATGCTCCGGATTCATTGCCTGCAATTATTTTATAACCTGAGCAACCCGGAGATGGAAGATTCTCTCCATAAAATCGAATCTACGTGCTGGTTTACACGCATCACTATAGATACCGCTCCAGATGAGACCACCAGCCTAACGTTTCGTCACTGACTGGAAGCATATTGTTTAGGGGACCTCTGAAAAATAGGAATAGTGTTGATGCAGGCGAGGAAGCACCACTCGCAACACCGCAATTTACGGGCGTAAAGACGACATGAGACTGGGGCTGACAACATCCTGCGCGAAAATAGGTCTTTTTTCAGAGGTTTTCTGACAGTTTTATTCTTGTCAATTTGATGTACGTGGTTCAACTGTGTTTCGATCAGGTCAGGATAAACCTGAAGTATCTGCCCGAAGGAATTCAATACCTACCGTTGGTAATACTGTCCATCGATTGTAACTAATGATCTTAGTTGTTAACGGGTGACGATGTGTCGTTTCGACGCGCGCTCAGGCTTCACTGTGCAGAATTTCCCGGATCAAACTAGCGCAGGAGCCGCAGGTCGAGGCTGCGCCAGTTGTATGGGTAATACTGCCAAGATCTTTGCAGCCGTTTTGAATAGCGTCGCGGATGTCACCTTTGTTGACCCGATTGCACCGACAGACCCAGGTATCATCGCTCATACTGGTGATATCAAATGTGGATGATGGACGAAAGGCTTCGGGCAGAATCATGTATTCCGGTGGGCCGGGCAACTCCATCTGATCCACCATCAGCGGCAGCCACTGGTCATAATCTTTGCTGTCTCCCACCAGCACTGCACCGAGCAGACGTTTTCGATTTGAACTCAGCACCACTTTCCGATAGCTCTGGTTTTCCTGATCCTGCCAGCTCAGACAACAACAATCCGGTGTGCGGCCATGGGCGTCACCAATAGCTGCCACGTCAACTCCGAGCAACTTAAGCCGGGTACTCATGTCAGCGCCGTTGAAACATTCATCCGTTTGCCCGTTGAGATGAGCCACAGCCACCCTGGCCATTTCATAACCGGGGGCTACCAGGCCAAAAATACGGCCATTACGCAAAGCACACTCGCCAATGGCATAAATGTCCGGATCAGAAGTCTGACAAAACTGGTTGATTACAATACCGCCGCGTTCACCAACCGCCAGGCCGGCCTGACGGGCCAGGTCGTCCTGAGGGCGGATACCCGCAGAGAATACAATCATATCGGTTTCGAGGTACGTGTTGTCAGCGAAATTCATGCGATATCTCTGTTCGGTACCAGCAATGATTTCGAGAGTGTTTTTGCCGGTGTGAACACCCACTCCCAATGCCTCGATCTTCTCCTTTAGCAGCGCCCCTCCCTCGGCATCGAGCTGCACCGCCATCAGTTGCGGCGCAAATTCCACTACATGGGCTGTCAACCCCAAATCGTGAAGAGCCTTAGCAGCTTCCAGTCCCAACAGGCCCCCACCAATAACCACACCCACACGGCTCTGACGGGCGGAGTCCTGGATGGCCAGTAAATCTTCAATGGTCCGGTAGACATGACAGTGGGGCTGATCCCTGCCAGGCACGGGTGGTACAAAAGGAACCGACCCAGTGGCCAGAATAAGTTTGTCATAGGCATATTCGTGACCTTCTTCGGTTCTTACTTTTTTGCCTTTTCGGTCAATCTGACAAACGTTACAGGACATGCTGACTTCGATGCCGTAACTACGGTAAAAATTATCATTGACCAATGAAAGATCGCTGCTTCCCTGACCGGAAAAAAAACTGCTCAGATGAACACGGTCATAGGCCGGCCGCGGTTCTCTACCAAGCACCTGAAGATGATACTGCGACTGAGAGGTGAGGAGTTCCACGGCTTTGTGACCGACCATGCCGTTACCGATAACCAAGAGTTTCTGCTGCTTCACTGAAATGTCCTGTCATTGTTGCTGCACGAGATTACAGCAATCCATATGCCCGTCGGGTCTGTGGTACCTCTCAATAGGTAATGCCGGATGGTGACGGGCGCGTAATGAGATGATTTTGGGTGGTGATGGTGCAAACCAGATACAGAATTGGCCTACGTGCTTTCCAGTTCCGACATTAGCTCCTGCTGAGTCTGCAACAGTGCGCGAATTTCGGGCAGGCATGAACCACAATTGGTACCAGCCCGGGTGCAATGACCCACTTCTTTTTCACTGCTCAGACGCTGAGACTGGATCGCATTGATTATCGTATTTTTACCGACAGCATGACATGAGCAGACCGTTTCTCCGGGATCGTTAGCAAGCTGTTTATCATCGCTCAACAACATGGCCATTTGTGCGCCATCCAGTGTGGAGCGGTTGAATAGCTCTGTCAGCCACTGACGGTTGAACGGATCTTGCTGTTGTACCAATAATGCCGCAATCAATTGTTGCTGATGTAGTAAAGACAATCGAAGTGTCATCGGCTCAGCGTGGCGCTGCGTGATGACTTGTAAACCATCCGGAATGACAGATAGTTGTTGGAATAACCATTTTTGCCAATTGTCGATGGTTTCGTCTCCTGCCAGATGGTAGATAAAACCGAATGACGTCCGTTCCCGCACGCAGTAGTCGACTTCCGGCAGCGGCAGGGCTTCCCGGGTCAAAAGCTTGGCCTGCCAGACCGGTAGCCACGCATGAATCCTAACCGGTGTGTGTTTGGATTCCGGCTGGCCGGAGAAAGGATCCACCGCTGGATTAACCACGGCTCCCAACCAGGCAGAATTGGCCAGTTGCCGGCTCCAGTGAATTGGAACAAAAACCTGCTCGGGTCGAATCCGTTTGCTGATCATCGCTCGTACCCGGATGTTTCCCCACTGGCTGCCAATACTGAGCCAATGACCCGTACCAACGCCATATTGCGCGGCAGTATCAGGATGTATTTCCGCCCAGGGCTCTGAACGATGACGATTGAGGGTCACTGACAGTTCGGTACGTGTCATGGTATGCCAGTGGTCACGACTGCGACCGGTGTTCAGCTGCAGAGGATATTCTTCGTTAACCGCATATTGAGGTGGTTGGCTGGTAGCAGCAATTAACTGTGCCTTGCGATTCGGAGCGAAAAAGCCACCGTTCTTGAACAGTCGTTTGCA
Source organism: Gynuella sp. (assembly GCF_050297175.1). Taxonomy (NCBI): domain Bacteria; kingdom Pseudomonadati; phylum Pseudomonadota; class Gammaproteobacteria; order Oceanospirillales; family Saccharospirillaceae; genus Gynuella; species Gynuella sp. Next base: position 21,694 of record NZ_JBNKSF010000011.1, read on the forward strand.
ACCATCAGGATATTGTTCATTGACTGGCCACTGAACGGGTAACAGGGTGTCATATTCATCATCGCTGATCTGGGCGAGAGCAGAAATATCAAAATCTCGGCGTCCGTGATTTTGATATCCGGACAATCGGGCGTGTTCACGAAAAATATCTGCTGGAGATGTAAATTCAAAACCTTGCCGAAAACCCATGGCGATGGCAACGTCACAAATGATCCGCCAGTCCGGACGCGCTTCTCCTGGTGATGGCAGCAAACGTCTTTGGCGTGAAATCCTGCGCTCGGAATTAGTCACCGTACCATCTTTTTCTCCCCAGCCTGCAGCAGGCAATAACACATCGGCAAATGCTGACGTATCTCCCTGGGCCACAACATCGGACACAACAACGAATTCGCATTGTTGCAGCGCCCGGCTGATTATCGAAGCATTGGGCATACTGACGACTGGATTGGTGGCCATGATCCAGATCGCTTTGATTCGTCCGCTGTCAACGGCTGAAAACAGATCCACCGCTTTTAAACCAGCTTGCCGGGCGATGGTCGGGCTGTTCCAGAATTGTTGAACGGTGGCGACATCTTCTTCTTTGAAGTCCATGTGCGCAGCCAGCGTGTTGGCCAGCCCACCGACCTCACGCCCCCCCATGGCGTTGGGTTGACCAGTCAGCGACAGCGGGCCACAGCCAGGTTTACCAATACGCCCGGTAATTAGATGACAATTCAGCAGTGAGTTGACTTTGTCCGTTCCCTGGCTCGATTGATTCACGCCCTGAGAATAGCAGGTTACCACTTGTTCTGTGTTGGTGAACCAGTCATAAAACTGCTGTATCCGGTTTTCGTCAACATCACACTGTTTGGCTACTTTAGCGATGGAGAGCTGTTGTCCGGCCAATTGTTTTCGGGTTTGTTCAAAGCCGTTCACATGATCATGCAGATACTGATGATCCAACCGGTCCTGTTGCACGAGGTAATTAAACAAGCCGTTGAACAGAACCACGTCGGTGCTGGCTTTAAGATTGATATGCAAATCAGCAATGGCCAGGGTATCGGTCTCTCTTGGATCGATGACCACAACCTTCAGTTCGGGGTTTTTCTGCCGGGCATGCTTTATTCGTTGGAACAGGACCGGATGACACCAGGCGGTGTTGGACCCTGTCAACACAATCAAGCGGGCTTGCTCCAGGTCTTCATAGTTATTTGGTACGGTGTCAGAGCCAAAGGCTCGTTTATGGCCGGTAACCGATGACGACATACACAACCGGGAGTTAGTATCGATGTTGGCGCTGCCGATATAACCTTTCATCAGTTTATTGGCGACGTAATAGTCTTCTGTCAGTAACTGACCGGACACATAAAACGCCACTGCATCAGCACCGTATTTGGCGATAGTGTCGCTGAACCCTCTGGCTACGGTGGCAATTGCCTCCTGCCAACCAACGGACTGACCAGAGATTCTGGGTTGAGTCAATCGACCTTCGGTTCTTACAGTATCTGCCAGAGTGGAACCTTTGACGCACAAGCGACCATGATTGGCAGGATGATGGGCATCGCCGGACAGCGCAATGATGGCGTGATTCTCGACTTCTGCAGTTATGCCGCAACCAACGCCACAATAGGCACAGGTGGTATCGATAATTCTGGAACTCATAACGGGTACCGGTGAGAGGAACGATGGTTATGACAATCGCAATTCATGTGCCAGAAAAACAGCGCTTCAGAGGGATATTTTTACCACTATGGGAGTATTCTGTCGGGGTGTTTTGGTGCGGCTCTGCCCACACCTGGGGTTGTACCGGGCACTCAGATGAGGCCCGGTAGCACAACCGTAGAAGGGAGAGAGAATGGCTAGAAGCGAATTGAAAGCTGTGCCATGACACCTGCGTTTTTAGCAATTTCGCTTTCTTTGTCACTGGGCGATCCCCATACGCTCACGTCAAAGCCAACACCAAAGGGTGTCAGTCCAAGTCCCAGAGAAACCGCGCTGGAATCTGATTCACTCAGGTTGTTTTTGTAGCCGATGCGGAATGCGGCCCAATCGTAGGCATTCACTTCTGCCCCTAGTGAGAGGTAACGGGTAGCGACACCAATATCCATAGGCTTGTTTTCCGTGACATCCAGGTCAGCGACTAACGTGGTAAAGCGGGTTTGGTGTGCCGCACCAATTCTCACCTGCGGGCGCAGTTTAATGGTTTGTCCGCTGTTTGATTCAAGATCCCAGGGAACGATGTTTTTAATAACCAGTCCTGCTGTAATCTGGCCTTTGTAATCAAAACTTTTGACCACACCAAGATCAGCATTGAAACGGTAGTACTCTTTCTGGTTTTCATTGACGGCTTCGTCAACAGCCTGGGAAGCATCATTTTCTATTTCGCTGTAAATGATATTTTTTTCAAACACGGTAATTTTCTGCATTTTAACAGCAGCACCACCAGAAAATTCTTCTTCAGCGATTTTAAAATCACGCCCCATGGCAAACGATAGTTCCGTAACCCAGACCCCTACCAGATCAACAGAGGATTTGAAGTCATCGGTATTCAGCTGGGTAACGCCATCGTAATCACCGTTGACGAATACGCCGTTACTGGTATTGGCGTTGTCGACTGCATTGACTGCATTTGAGAAGTCAGTCTGAGCGGCATCATAAGCTGCGACGCTGCCGGAATCACCGGCGTCGTAGGTGTCGGCAACTTCAATGACCGTATCCAAGCTGGTGGAAACGTCACTGACCAAATTGAGGTATTCATCCAGGTCATTCAGTGTCAATTCTGTGGGTTCCAGGTCACTGTCGACCAGATTGAACTGGCCTCCAGCATAGGCGTTGGTATTGATTGCCAGCGCGAAAGGATAATTCTTGCTGGGTAAACCGATGCCCAGCATCCCCATAACACCGGCCTGAGAAGGACGGGAACTGAAACTTTCAAAGGTATCCCGGGTTTGAGCCACAATGGAATTGATGTCAGAAAGATCCGAACGGACGGTAGAGATGGAACTATCAAGATCTGCATTGGCACTTTTCAGTGCGGCCAGATTGGCATCACTGGGGTCATCTTCGTAGTTTTGTACAGCAGTCTCAACATTGTTAGCGGTATTTACCATGCCATCGATACTACTGCTCAGATCCAAATCTTCCAGGTCCTCATAAGATGGATAGAGTTCATCGATAAACTTTTCCACCTCCCTGAACAAACCTTTCTGGTCTTCACTATATGCACCCGCGCCCAGCACAATGACCTGTGCCTTTTCGTCTTCGTCATAGTTTGCCAGTAATCCAGGATTCAAATTGATGGCTTGTGCCGGGAGGGCCGCAGCGACACCGGCGCCCCCCATTGCATTAGTACGGCTGTCGTTTGCGACAAAACTGTCGGCGAAAGCAGTCGTTGATAGCAACATGCCGGAGATTATTAATATGTTGGTTTTCATGTGGGCTTCAGCCTTTGACGTCGTGTTTATTTCTTTAGACTAGACTTGCTTACACAATGTGCAAACTCTGTATACATGGCTTTCTCTGTCGTTTTTCGTGGTTTTCTGCAGAAATTTGGGATTCGCCAATCATTTTTCCGACCTCATTGCACAATTCGTCATTTTGTTGACTGTTTTATTAAATAATTTTTTATAACTAATAGGAATTAAGGAAAAGGTCCTTTCAAGCCGATAGCTGTAATTGGAGGGGCGAGGGAAGACTCAGCCAATAGCCAGATTTTAGACCCCGGAGCCGCTATGCGTTTACATAAAATTACCATATTAGTACCGATCACAATACTGCTTATTTCCGGTTGTAGCCTGACATCAGGCGCAAAAAAACAGGAAAAAATCGCTGAGATTGAGTCTCAGGTGCAGCAGATCAACAATAAATTGCCGTCAATGGAACCCATGGTACTGCGGGTGATTGGCTACGGTGCTATTGACCCCAAGGCGAAAGACCTGTCGCCGGTGCAGCGCAAGTTGATGGCACTGCGGGCATCTAAGCTTGACGCTTATCGCACCCTGGCCGAACGGGTGTATGGAACATCTATTACCGGTAATTCAACGGTTGAGAATCTGGTTGCCAAAGATGACCGGTTCCGCGCCTATGTTGATACCTATATTCTCGGAGCACGGGTGGTTTCCCAGGACAAAATGGAGGATGGTAGTTACGAAACCATTCTCGAAATGATTATCGATGAAGGGTTTCGTAATTGTCTGACCATACAAAGCAATGGTCGTCGTAATGCCCAATGTGCTTCTGAGATGATCCATGATCTGGAATCCTATAAGCGTAATGGCCTGAGCCGTCAGAGCGTTAATGACCTGGATACCGGTCTTTATTTTATCGAATAACCGATAGGAGCTTAGCACCGTGAAACCTGTAATCCTGGCAATGATTCTCTCTCTCCTGGGGAGCCTGGCAATCGCCGATGAGCTAAGCCCGGATTGGCGGGATGACAGCGCTTATGGCTCAATGGTTAAAGCCAGTGGTCAGGCCGAAATCGCCTTCGGCGATAAGGATGCTGCAAGAATGCGTGCACTGCGACAGGCGATTGAAAATGCCTCCATGCAAGTGAATGCCAAAGTACGCAGCACACAGGTGTTGGAAAACGGTTCACTGGTAGTTGACCATCTGCGTATCAATTCGGCTGCCAAAGTGAAGAGTCTGAAGGTGGTTGAAGAATACAGTCGCAGCGGTACTTACTACGTGACTATTCAGGCGCTGGTCAGTGAAGATCAGGTCTGTGCCACCCATGTGGCCAATGATTTTCGTAAAACAGTGGCTGTGACCGGCTTTCCTATGCAGTATCCTGAACAGGCATCGATTGGTCAGCTGGGTGCAGTAGATCGAAACTTTCCGTCTCAACTGGTCAACAGTCTCAATGGTCTGCCGGGAATTCAGGCATTGGATGCCAGTTACATGATGCTGTATCCAACCGTTGCCAATGCCCCCACCAACTGGAATACCGATAATACTCTGACCAAAGCCGTAGAAACCGCCAAGCAGTTGGGGGTACAGTTTGTGGTCAGTGGTGTTGTGCGGGATATTTCCATGGAAAACCCCAATGCCCCGGATATCAAACCCTGGACCGGATTTATGAAAACTGTCGGTCTCGGCAAACATGCCAGAATGCGCCATATGGTGGTTGACCTGTATGTTCATGATGGCTACTCCGGTGCAATGGTGTTCCAGAGCCGTTATGAAGTGAAAGGACGTTGGGACGCACGGCGCAATGCCATTGTCGAGTTCGGGAGTGCGGCATTCTGGCGGACCGACTTCGGCACCCAGGTGAGCAAACTGATTGCCGAGACCATTGTCGATTTGCAGGATACCATTCAGTGCCAGCCATTCATGGCCAATATCTCCAAGGCCGATAAATACCGTATCTATGTTAACCAGGGTGCCAGCAGCGGATTGCGTCCGGGAGACATGTTGGCAGTTTATCGCACCATTGATGTATTCGACCGCGATCAACAACGGATGGTACAACTGTCTGACACCCGAATGGTTGCCAAAATCAAACAGGTGCAGCCCCACTTCAGCATTGCCGAACTGCCGGTTCGGGTGGAAAATCTGAATTTGCAACCCAGTGATGTGGTGATTGCCTGGTAGGCATAACACTCAAAACGGTTATGTTGTTAACCGGAATGATAATCGCTGTGGTTTCGTAGAGCGTTACAAACCGCAAATAGGATCCCTTCTGAAGGTTTTTTTGAGCGTTATAAGCTTTTCGATTGATCACTTCATCGCTTTTTGTCATCTGCTCGCTATCGAGTGCTGGCGATAGCCGATATTTACTCTTAAACTCAAGGTTCAAATGGACGAACGCTTCACCTTGCGTAGTCGTACAGTTAGTTAATGGATATAGGAAATCTACCTGAATGCGTAAAATATTGTTTTCTCTTCCCGTGTTATTTTCTGCTTTATGTGCCTTCCAGGCTCAGGCCGGTGATATCAAAGTTCTTAGCGCGGTCGTCAAAGACCAAAGCATCGACAATGCCCAGATTATCTGGCAGCGCACAGGCGAAAGCTCGCAACAGGCCGTGACCAATGCCAATGGTGTTGCCAGTATGCCTGCGGATTTGTCGGATGACGGTGATACCACCATGATCATCAACAAATCCGGTTATTCAACGCTGGTGGTACGTTGTCCCTGTGACAATTTTACCTACGCCCTGTCACCCGTAATGCAGAATCTGGATGGATTGAGAGTGGTTTTGACCTGGGGACGCAACCCTGAAGATCTTGATTCTCATTTAAGTTATCCAGGCAACCATGTGTTCTATGAAGACAAGCGGGGTCAGGATGCCAATCTCGATGTCGATGACACCGACAGTTATGGCCCGGAAACCATTACCATCGAGCAGAAGCACAGTGGGCAGCGCTATGTATACGCAGTACACGATTACACCCACGGCTCAGGAAACGAAAAAGATTCAACCGCAATGAGCTTTAGCCATGCCCGGGTAGAAGTGTATGTGGGGCAGACATTGATTCGTACCTACAACGTCAAACAGGATACAACAGCCACCAGTTGGATTGTGTTTGGTATCGATGAAAGCGGTGCGTTCCACGACATCAATCAGTATCTGAGTTTGAGCCGTCAGGGGCTGGCCCACCATATGTCCAGTCTTATTGAAGCCGCTTCATTTGAAGATCATTCCCTGATTACCCCAGCCATCAAACAGGAAGCCAAACGCATCAATACCCGGGGTGAAAGTCTGTATCATGATAAGAACCTGGAAGACGCCATGTATGCATTCCAGGATGCCATCAACCTTTATCCAAGTTACGGCCAGGCCTACAGCAATCTTGGGCTGACTTATCAAAAACTGGATCGTACCGCAGAAGCGTTGTGGGCTAACCGCAAAGCGATTGAACTGGCCAGTGGCAATACCAAAAACCGGGTACAGGCCAGCAGCTATTACAATATCGCCCGTATCTACGAAGCCAGTGGCCGTTGGCAGGAAGCATTGGATAATTTCCGTCAGGCGAAGTCGCTACGCGAACACAGTGCTTATGACAAAGGCATTGCCCGGATGCTGGAAAAACTGCAACAGTCGCAATAAGCCTCTTGGCTTGGACGACCCGGCTGATAGTGGCCGGGTCGATGGGCCACTGCAATCGAACACCGAGAAAGAAGCTTGTTTCAACCCCGCCATGAATTCCTTCCTGTCAGTTTGAATAAGCGCATCCGTGCTGAATTTTCTCTGTAACAATCCATATTCATTTCAAGGGAACCTCCGAAAAATGGCCTGTTTTCGCGCAGGACGTTGTCAGCCTCTGTCTCACATCCTTATTGACACCCGTAAATTGCGGTGTTGCGAGTGATGCTTCCTCGCCTGCATCAAAACGATTCCTATTTTTCAGAAGCCCCCAAGTGTTTCCGGTAGTAGCGTTTGAACGGATGGTTGTCAGAATCCTGTATCGCATTTGGTTTTGATAAAGTTAGTGCCATCCCTTGAGGCGTAGCCATCTTTGCTGAGTTCTGTGGTCAGTAAGGCTCGTTTGCTACGATCAGTTTCGGTGATTACCACAAACTGCGGCAGCAGTGCCTTGGTTCTGGCCCATTCGAGAATGCTTTTACCGTCACCACGACCATTCAGGTAAAAATCTATCGCCAGAACAGATATGCTATTTTCTTTCAGTACTCTTTTGGCGGAATGAGTATCCGCACAATAAATGTCAGCGTGATAATTTCCACGCCTGGTAATGGCAACCCGCATGACAATTTTCTCCGTATTAAAAATATCTGGGGTGACTGAAGAGATTCGAACTCTCGTCTGCCTGACTCACAATCAGGAGCATTAACCACTATGCTACAGTCACCATAATCGGTTGGCGTGTTGGTTGAAAAAAGGGCATATGGTCTGGGTGGCAGGACTCGAACCTGCGCCTCCGGGCTCCAAACCCGGTGCTCTACACGAACTGAGCTACACCCGGATAAATTGTGAATGATGCTGACGATGGATCTGCATGTGTGTCTCCTACCGGCTAAACATATTGCCGAAAATAATAGTTAATCTGGAGTACGAGGCCGGATTCAAACCGGCATAAACGGAGGTTGCAGCTCCGCGCATCATCATTCTGCCACTCGTACATTTTCTATTTGACCAGGCCATAACCTGTGCAAATCAACTGGTGGACGTGGCGGGATTCGAACCCGCGTAAAGCAATCACTGAGGCATTACTCTCAGCCACCCTGCCACTTGGATAACGCGCGCCAGCTGACACCCGCTTTAGAGCATCGAGCCTGCATCCTCAACCATGCATGACAGAATATTTCAATTGCTTCCGGTATTACCCGGCTACCTCCAAAAACCGTTTTAGGCAGTGGTACTCCATTCTCGCCTGCACGCCCCAAAATTTTTTCTTACGGTAATGACTTTTCCAGGAGCCAATAAAAAACCCCGATTGTTGCCAACCGGGGTCTTAATGACAGTACCGGAAGGCATCAGCCTTCCAGTCAGAAAAGCTGATTAACTAAATTTGCTACGATGACAAAGTGATAAATATGAGCGATTCGCATTACTCATAAATGGTTTCTTATTTGCTGGTTCGTGGCAGTTAGCCGGAGCAACAAGTTGTGCTACATGTTTTTTCATAAAGCAACTCATGGGCATTACGTTAAAAGTTTTATTTCGCTGTGGTGCAAATCTTTTTAAACAATACGATTGGTTTTGGATGCATTCAAGTATTGTATTTGGGTCATTTTTCAGCGAAATATCCTTTGGTTATATAAAATAGAAAACGATCCATTTTGCTCGGATGAATGAAATCCTATCGCTCTTTTTTGCAATATTTCAGGCATGGGTTATCGGAGAAAAATTGATCAAATCTCAAAATTTCCCTACCGGTCATAGATCGTTATTCATCTATAAAAAATTAGTCTAAGGAGCCTCTGCTCAATTTGATTACGGTATCCTCTTGCATCTGTTGAATCGAATGATTCAGGTGTTCGTCAAACATTTTTTAACCGTTAATCGATAACCCGAATCGGTTTATTCACAAATTCCGGGCGAAAAAAAACCCGAAAGGTGAAGTGCCTTCCGGGTTTTGTGTGTCTGATAAACTTAAACCAACAACTGGAAGGCCCAATGCCTACCAGTTTGTTCGACTAGCAGGCAAGCAGGATACACGGGTGATTTTCCTGTGAATGACAGGCCATCCCGAGTGTCCGGATATTCTCGCAGCTGAGCTTCGAACGATATAAAGTCATGATATTCTCAAACTTAGTTTGCGGGGATTATAGTTGCCCTGCTTGCAAAAGCAAATTGTTCGAAAGAGCTTCGGGCATATCTAAGCGGCCTCTGAAAAATAGGAAATGTTTTTTAGTTGGAAAGCAGCGGAAATGCCTGCCTCTCTGTCGCAATTGCATTGATCCTGTTCTGCAGATTTCGACCACACTCAATACGCACCAGCTCCTGGCACAAACCTCTGTATATCAAACTGCGCACATATTTTGCTGATTCGACTCTGACGCTGTTATCACAATACCCAACACGGACGATAGCCCGGTGCAATGTTGTATAAGCGGCATATCCATGCCACTTTGACGGCCAGTATTTACCGCCGTTCCGGCCATAAACGCCCGTCATATAACGGTTTATGCAGGAGAACAGAATATGAGTATTTCAGGATTGGGTTCATCTTATTATCTCAGTCTGTATGCCCAACAGCCGCCACCCGCAAAAGAACGTGAAGATAAAACGTCTGAGCTTCATCAGCGTCAGTCTTACAGCGACGGTGACCCGAAACAAACCGCGTCGACTGATGCATTCTCGGATGCCTTGAACAATGCGCTGCAATCGGTGCAGGTCGTGACCGGCCCCACGGCAGTACAGGCGTCCAATGTTGAAAGCGCTATTAATGCTGCAACTGATGAGTCTGGCCAGGTAATCGAAAATATTAATGGTATCAATGTCATCGTGGGTAACCACTCTCTGGATAATGTCAGTGGCAAGTCGTTACTGAGAACGATGGACCCGGAACAATCGGCTGCTTTTCTTGAGTTGACTCGTCAGTTTGGTCAGGATGGCAACATAACGCCAGGTATGGAAGTGATCAGTTCTGAGGCGATTTCCAAGCCAGACGGGGTTCCCATGCATATGAATATCAATATGTATGCTCTCGCCAACGGCTGGACTACCAACCTGGCTATGGATGTTGATAGTCATGACCCGGAATATCTCCGCCGTGTAGATGCCTATATGGATCTTGTGGGTGTGGAACGTCAGCTCAAAGAGCAACATGGTGATGATATTAAGCTGGTCTATAGTCATGCAGACAGTGGTTACATCATGCTGACACCGGATGATCTACACTACGACGAGATGGACTCGGCGGAAGATGCCGTGCAGTCTATTATTGAGAGTGTGCGCAACGGCTTTGTAGAGGCTGAGACGGTTCGTGACTCACTGGCACCTTATGGATACAGGGTGTAACGGATATCTGCTTAATGGCAGTGTGTGGCAAAGAGGGTGATTGTTGGCCCTCGTCGCCAGAACATTTCTGCCTCCTGACTTAGACGAAGATATCCTCTCAGGGTTAATGATGCTGAACGGGCTCCACTACATTCAGCGCCCGCCATTCACCGGGGGATATACCTTCCCAGTCTTTAAACGCCCGATAAAATGACGTGGTATCCTGATAACCCAGCATATAAGCCACTTCACTGATATCAATATCCGGATCAGTCAGCATTTGCTGCCCCAGTTCACGTCGTGCGTCAGTCAGTAGAGTTCTGAAGGTGGTGGCCTCATCAGTAATTCGTCTTTGCAGTGTGCGTTCACTCATACCAAGTTCTTTGGCAATCATACCTATTTCCGGACGGCCGCTGGCCAAAGCCCGTTTCAGAATAACTTTAACCCGTTCGCTGGTACTGCTTTCGGCTTCGATTTCTGCGAATGCGCTGGCCAGGTTCGGGGTAATAAGTGCCAGAAATTCAGGACTGTATCCGGGAAATGGAATGGCCAAGTCACTGCGTTTAAAGGTAATGGCATTACGGGAGGCAGCAAACATGATCGGGCAGCCAAAATAGTCTTTTAACGCCTCATTAGGATCGGCCACGCGATTATATTCAATACGGATCGGTATCAGATGTTGTCGGGTTCCCTGTCGTCCCAGTTCCATCAGAAAAGCAAACGACAGATCAATAGAGGTGGCGGGTTCCGGTTCTCTGGCATGGGGCCATTCCTTGATGATGGTATATTCATTGTCCTGTTCCACCGTCAGGAATTTTTCACAGGCCCCCATACGTTTGAAGCGTTCTATCCGGTGAATGGCATCGCGGAAATCTGATGCATACAGAGCGGCGATAAAAGCCGGCTGGTAACCTGTTTGACTAGCCGAGGCTATCAGACTCAAAGTCAGCGTCGGGTCATCAGTCAGGAATTCCACCGCTTTCCAGATAGCGAATATCTGTTCAGTGGTAAATGTTATCCTGGTATCAAGATGAGCCGTTACAGGTAATCCTGCTGTACGAAGAATCGCCGGTGGTTCCAGCCCGGTTTTTTCAAGAGCTCGCCACAGAGTCGGTGGAAAACGGCCTTTGTCTATCGCCAAACTGTTCAATTTATCAAACTCCTGTCATCGTGTTGTTGATGCAGCCATATAGGTCGTTCGGATATTTATTTAAACGTAACCTGTCCATGTGCACCAGCAAACTCTTTTAAGGCATTGCACGCCTGAGACCAGGCAGGATCGTCATTGAACAAGGCGGAACGTAAATAAGCCCAGGTCATGCGCAGGACGATAGCCAGACGCTCAGGATCTTCGTCATCTGTTTCTTTGGCATCATAGCCAGCAACACCACCCAGGCCATGTTTGGCCCCGATCAGGGTCAGCAGAGCATGACTGCCAGGCCCTTCATAAAAAGGATCCATATGCCACTCTGCACCCCGATGGGTCAAATGCGGGTTCACATCACTGTCGCCAGCAACCACAAACGCCGGGGTAGTCATATCAGAGAAGTCAAGTGATGGTAGCGCATAATTTTGCACGGCAAATTCGGTATAACTGTCTCCACCATTACCGGGCGCAGCCATTAATACACCGGCCTTGATCCGCGGTTCAATCATACTGACATGGGTTTCGGTTTTGTCTGCTGGATCCAGAATTCTCGCACCCATTAGCACGCTCACGGTCTGCCCACCCATAGAATGGCCAATTGCGGCGATTTTTTCCTGGTCCAGGCGACCGGCAACAAGGGGCACCAACGTTTCAATTTCATCGAGCCGGTCCAGAATCATCTTCATATCCTCCACTCGTGAACGCCAGAATAATGGGCCTCCCGGTGCGGTGACATCAAGCCCGGCCACCTTTGAACTGACATGTGTTGGTTGAATTACCACAAACCCGTGTTCCGCAAGAAAGTTAACCAACGGCCCATAACCATCTTTGGAAGGAATATAAAGAGACGGGCCATGACCGTGAGAGATCAGGATGACCGGCAGATTTTCCCCGGTTACCGGAGCGGTGATACGTAATTCAAGTGGAATACCACGGTCAGGAGCTGACAGAGTCACTGGGCTGATGGAAATAGTTTGTACGGTTTCGCTGGTGGGAATATAGCTTGCTTCTTTAATCAGGTTGTTCACGTAAACTCTCCAGGAATGAAAAACGATTAGTCATCGACCGATGACTACAGAAGCAAGCATAAGAAAAGCCCGGGCAGGAAGAATTAACAGAGTACGCCAATTCAATTCCATTTGGCGCCAGAGTTCAGGCTCTGACCATGCGGTTATGATATGTGATTTAAGGGGCCTGAAAAAATAGGAATAGTATTGATGCAGGCGAGGAAGCACCACTCGCAACACCACAATTTACGGGCGTAAATGAGGATGTGAGACTGGAATTGACAACGTCCTGTGCGAAAATAGGCCATTTTTCAGAGGTTCCTTAACTGAGGGGGATGTATGGAACTCAAGCTGTACAGCGCAGTCGGCTCAAATAGTTCAGAACGGGTTGAGTGGGCTTTGAATTATAAGTCGATTCCTTATCAGCGTATCGAGGTGAGCAATAAAGCACTGGTTTCCTCTTATCTGCACATCAACCCATTCGGATATGTACCGTGCCTGGCGGTGGCAGGTCATATGATTTCAGAGTCCATGGCGATCATTGAGTGTATTGAAGAGTTATTTCCCCAGCAAAGTTTACTGGGCAACTCCGTTTTCCAGCGGGCAGCAGCACGCGAAATTTGTGAATATGTCAATTCCAGCATTCATGCACCCCAGAACCGAACCGTGCTCAAAACCTTTAATCCAGATCTGCCAGAACAGGCGAAGCGTGAGTTGCGGGGACAGTGGATCTCCGAATGCCTTTCGAAGCTGAAACAGAAACTTTGCAAAGATTCTCCATTTGCCATTGGGGAGGATTTTACGATTGCCGATATTTTCGTCGCTACCATTTATAAGAAAGCCTTACAGCATGGATCACCTGACAACGACTTTTACGATGAACATCTGCGCTGGCTACGACAGGATAATCGTATTCAGGCAGCTGAACCCTCAATAGATAAACCGTTGTCACCGGTTAAATAATATATCCTCCAGTCAAGGGCGACACATACTTTTGGTGCCGCGCAACACAATTCAATGTTATCCATTGCCCGGTATCCAACCTCGTCGAGACGACCGAATTCAAGAAACAAATACGATTTAGGATGATGAAAATGGATCTATTCCTGTTTCACTTTTACCATAAAGTATGCACTTTTTTAGTTCTCATACTAATTTATTAGCCCTTAAAACCCTTCTGTCATGCACTTTCATCTCCCTATATTGAACTGATTCACAGTTGCCGGCTTTGTGCCATTGGCGCTCCTTAAGCGCCTCTTTAAACTGCTGAAGTCCTATTTTGGTCGGTTGCAGTACAAAAAAGGATTCGGCAACCCTGACACTTCAGGGTTCATCACTGTATCAACACAAAGGAAACACTATGCAAAGCAAGATACTACAAGTAGCAGGAGTACTCTTGACAGGTTCGCTGTTGCTTTCGACACAGGCAATGGCGGGTGGATCCCATCAACAGCGTTTTTCAACATTTATCGATAAATACTGGAGCGACAATGACCTGCCGCCATGGCAATGTCGTTTCATCCCCATGGCATCTCCTCTGTTCCTGCCTCATTGTATGCAGGCCGATAATGTGACCTATCACCTGCAACAATTGCAAAATATTGCCGACGCCAACGATGGCACCCGTGCTGCTGGACTACCGGGTTATAGCAGCTCGGTCAGTTATATTACCGATACCCTTTCGGCGGTTGGCTATGATGTAACGTTGTCACCCTTTGATTTCAATGCCTTCTACGAGAATGCCGATGGAGCACTGAGTTCACTGGCACCAGAAGCAATTGAATATGTCTGGGATGAGGATTTCGGTTATCTGTCGCAGACCGAACCTGGAGATGTATCCGGTCCGGTGGTTGCTGTAGACCTTGAACTGGGAGAAGGAAATGCCTCAACCAGTGGCTGTGAAACCGAAGATTTTGAAGGATTTGAGCCGGGCGCTATCGCGCTGGTCCAGCGCGGTAGTTGTACATTCCAGCAAAAAGCCGAAAATGCGGCAGCGGCCGGTGCAATTGGCGCAATTATTTTTAACCAGGGCGACAGCGATGATCGTACCGGACTAATAAGCGCCACTCTGGGTGCTGACTACAGCGGTGGCATACCGGTCTTTTTCGCAACCTATGACAATGGCGTAACATGGTCAGAAACTGAGGACCTGGAACTCAGGATGGTGGCCGATGTATTACGTGAAATGAGATCCGTGAATAACGTGATTGCCGAGAGCAGATGGGGCAATGATGAAAATGTCGTCATGCTTGGGGCTCACCTGGATTCCGTGTTTGAAGGACCCGGTATTAATGACAACGGCAGCGGCAGTGCCGGCATTTTGGAAATGGCATTATTGCTGAAAAATGCCCGCACCAAAAACAAAATCCGTTATGCCTGGTGGGGAGCAGAAGAAGCTGGCCTGGTGGGATCCACCCAATATGTACTGGGCCTGGAGCCTGAAGAGCTGGCAAAAATCAAAGTGTATCTGAACTTCGACATGATCGGTTCACCGAATGCTTACTATGGTATCTATGATGGCGATGGTTCAACCTTTGAGCTTGAAGGACCTCCAGGATCAGCGGCAACAGAAGCGTTGTTCGAACAATACTTCGATATTCGCGGTCTGCCATTCGAAGGCAGTGAAATCAGCTTCCGTTCTGACTATGCGCAGTTTTTCGAAGAAGGCATTGCATTCGGTGGCCTGTTTACCGGTGCTGAAGAAATTAAAACAGACGAACAGGCTGTACGTTATGGTGGCGAAGCCGGACTCGCATTTGACGCCTGCTACCATCGCTTCTGTGACGATATTACCAACCTGGATCAGCGCGCGCTGGAAATCAACGCCGATGCCATTGCCTACGTCACTGCCGTATTGGCTAACAGTACCAGCGCCATTGATGAAGAAATTGACGACTCAGAACTACCGGACCTCAACGCTCAGAGCCTGATGCGGAAGTCCTCAGTCAGCTACGACAAATCTCATTGGGGCAAATATTGGATTAAATAATCCTGCACCTGAACCGGCACCCGGATATCCGGGTGCCGCTATATCACCCCATTACAGGTTGGCTCTTTAGAGTCAAACAGAGCTATAAACTATTGCCATCATTAGCCTTTCATGTTCAAAATGAGAGCACGGTTAGTAACATCTAACCGCCCGGCACCTGAGAGCTTCATTACGTAAAAAGCGAAACCGGGGCCAGATAATGATATGGCGACACAAGCCTCATTGTCAGACTAAGTAAAAAATATTGGATGTTATGCCAGGCATTAGCTGACACCAATGCCCCTCCCAATTTATAACGGAGAAAATATGGATATCGGTAATATTCTGGCTTTTATGGCCGTGGCATCTTTGCTTGTTATATCTCCCGGCCCGAATGGTCTTCTCATCGCCAAAAATGTTCCCTTGTTTGGCAAAAAGGTGGGTTTTGCCAATGTTGGTGGGTTCGTTTGTGCATTTTATGTACATGGCACCCTATCAATGCTGGGTATTTCGTTACTGCTTGTTCAGTCCGCTCAAGCTTTTTTAATTATCAAACTACTCGGTGCAGCCTATCTAATTTGGATCGGTATTAAAGCAATGTATGCAGCCATTAAAAGTGGTCATCCAACTGAAATCCATCAATCGACAGAGAATAGATTAGTTGGCGTGCCAATCCTTAAAGCCTTCTTCGAGGGTTTTCTGACAAATATGCTTAACCCGAAAGTTTCATTGTTTTATTTGGCCGCGTTTCCACAGTTTATTCCTGTGAATGAAGACCCCATAAATTTATATGTACTGGTAACGGCACATGCGCTGGTGAATCTACTGTGGTTCTCTTCTATGGTTTTAATACTAAACCGAGTTAAATACGTAACAAACTCAGTTCGTTTTAAGAAATGGCTAAACTCTATCACAGGAGCGGTTTTTATCGGTTTTGGTTCGAAACTGGCTCTCATGAAAAGTGGTTAAGAACTGTAGATAAGAGATATGCACCGGCTCAACTAACGCATAATCAAAATCGATATCCTTCTATCTATAGTGCAAGATATCCTGAAAACCCTCAGTACCGATTATCCATAAAAGCAATAAAGAAAAGCGAAATTACAGGTGTTCGAGATGGGCAAGACTGCTTAACGTTGGCGCCGAGGTGACTCTGATCATCACACGTGTTACAGCCGTTAGTTTTACGAGAAAGTTATGAGAAATATACTGATTTTATTTCTAATGTTTAGTTTACTGCGGTGCCTTAACCATAGGCCCAATAACAGATGAAGTGAGAAACGTTCAGTTAAAACAAGATACCAACAAAAATGTCACGCTAATCGATTCGATGGTTTGGTATGACTTTAATCGCTCACATGGAATACTGTTTCCCGAAGGGGAGTACGTATTGGAAGCAGAAGATGACGACTACTATTATTTCACGGCACCAAGCTCTCTTGAATTTCGAACATTTCAGGACCGGTAGACAACAGACAGTCGGTTGGAGCAGGGTGGATTATTTCTTGGCAAAAATACTTTAAGCCTGGCGCATATTTATCAACTGCGAACGGCAGCAAAACACTTGTTTGGAAGTTGGGCGGCAATTTTATGTCAATGCATGGCAAGAAATGGAAAAAAGCTATTGAAAGCGAAGGAAGGTCTGATAGGCGCATAACAGGCGTACTACACACGCATTCATAAATACTGTTGCCACAATAACACCTTTTAAGTCATAAACAGATTCACCAGTGCACAGGATACAAATAAATGCTGGGCATTTTTGCCCAATCCCTTGCACCGCACTTCTGGCAAAGCCAAACCGGTTATTTATGGCACCCCAAAGGTATTCAAGTTTAGCACGCACATTCGACTTACTTCGGTTTTTGGCGCACGCTCTGTCTCTCCCTGTTACGTAACGACTGCCATTCTTATCGGTGAAGTCTGTCACCATCCGTACATGGCAAGTAATCACTTCGCCCTGACCAGCCTGAGTCGAATCCCCCCAGACTTCGCGCTCATTTTCGTGCCGCAGATCACCGGGAATGGCGGACTGACAGCGGAGTGAATCAACGTGGTGTTACTAACGACATCAATATCGGCCTTTATACCGAAGCCCTTTCTCACCTGATACATCTATGGATCACGTTGCTGCGGCTTGCGTTTAGTAGAATCCGGGTCACTTATAATACTGACATCGACGATAGTCCCCCGGCCCACCTTACAAGCTATTTTTCTTGAGGTATTGATTGATCAGATGAAACCGCTAACCACCCTGATTATGGGCACCTGGAGCAAACGGTTATCTCAGGACAATTTAAACCTATGCGGCGGCGTTATATTGGCGCTTCTGCATAGCGACAAGTTGAGCGAATCTGCGCTAATACTTTTTATCTGCCACAACAGTTATTAGAATCGCTTCTCAAACCCTGGTTGAGAAATTTATGTTCCTGCTTCGTATCCTGGCGATTATCTCGTTCTTCGTTTATCTGGTATCGCCGGCATTACTGCCGGAAACGGCTGACCCCTGGTTTAACCCGTTTATCATCTGGTTTGGGTTGATCTGTATTACCTTTTTCCTCTTTCTACCGGAGGAAAACTCACAATGACGTTCAGCCTGAGTCTGCTGTTTGCCATTGGCTTTGGATATCTACTACTGCTGTTTCTACTGGCTTATGTGGTTGAAAAAGAATGGATTGCCCGGGAATGGGCCCGACACCCGCTGGTGTATGTGCTATCGATCGGGGTTTACTGCTCAGCCTGGGCATACTTTGGCACTACCGGCCTGGCCTACGAATACGGGTATGGCTTCCTTACCTATTACATGGGGTTGTCGGCAGCTTTCCTGCTGTATCCCTTCCTGCTCAAACCGTTTTTAAAAATCACCAAAAATCATTCTCTCGGTTCTTTGGCCGATGTATTTGCCTTTCGCTATCGCAGCCGCTGGGCTGGCACAGCCACCACGATTTGTATGCTACTGGCTATTCTGCCGTTACTGGCATTGCAAATTCAGGCCATTACTGATGCCACGGTTATCCTCGCCCCCGACACCAATGCCGCACCCGTTGGCCTGGCGTTCTGTGCCATGATGATCGCCTTCACCACATTATATGGAGCCCGCCAGATTCATCCGCGGGAACGCCATCGTTCGCTGATTTTTGCCATCGCCTTTGAATCATTTTTTAAATTGCTGATGTTTGTCGGTCTCGGAATTGTGGCGGTGTTCTATGTGTTTGAGACACCGGAAAAACTAGAGCAATGGCTCAACGGTCCCGGATTCATTCTGCGTAATCGCCTCAATACCATGCCTATTCAGACCTGGATGCTGATGTCTCTGCTGTTTATCTTCGCACCACTCACCATGCCCCACCTGTTTCAGGCCCTGTTTCGGGAAAACCGTAATCCAGCCCATCTTCGCTATGCAACCTGGGCGGTTCCCATTTACCTGTTTCTGATGGCATTACCTGTATTACCGATCATGTGGGCCGGCATGTATCTGGGTCAACCTACGAATCCGGAGTTTTATTCCCTGGCGCTGGGTCTGGGACTGGAATCACCGCTCATCACCATCCTGGCCTATCTGGGAGGTGTTTCTGCCGCCTCTGGCCTGCTCATCGTTGCCACTCTGGCGATGGCTTCGATGACACTGAATCATGTCATTCTGCCCATTCACACCCCCAAAGGCGACGAGGACATTTATCACTGGCTGTTATGGACCCGACGAGGCCTGATTGTCACCATTATTTTGGCCGCTTATCTGGTCTACATGCTGCTCGGACAGATTCATAATCTAAGCTCCCTGGGTATTGCCAGTTTTGTCGGAGTATTACAGTTTCTACCCGGCATCATTGGCACGGTGTTTTGGAGCCGGGCCAACCGTAAAGGCTTTCTCACTGGTCTGGCAGCAGGCATGCTGATCTGGTTTACCAGTATCTTTTATCCCCTGCTGGTGGATTCATTTTCACTTACCTATCGGCTACCGTTGCGTTTTGCCCTCAGCGAATCAGCCTGGGCCTATGCCACGTCCATTTCCATTAGCATCAATCTGGTGCTGTTTCTGGTGGTTTCATGGTTTACCGAAACCTCTGAAGAAGAAAAGAAGGCCGCCCGCGCCTGTTCTCAGGACGCATTGGCGGATACCAAACGCCGGCAACTGGTCGCCCGCAGTTCTGATCAGATTACCGAAGCACTCTCCACCGCCCTGGGAAAAGTCAGCGCTGAGCGCGAGGTTAACCGGGTACTCAAGGAACTGAGTTTGCCGGTCGGCGAATATCGACCCTTCGCCCTGCGCCGTATGCGGGACCGCATAGAGACCAACCTGTCTGGCCTGATGGGGCCATCAGTCGCGCAGACCATCGTCCAACGCTACCTGCCATATGCCAGTGACGATGAGTTTGGTAAAGAGGACATCAACCTGATCGAAAGCCAGCTTGAGGGCTATCACACCCAGCTGACGGGTCTGGCAGCGGAACTGGATAATCTGCGCCGTTACCACCGGCAGACCCTTGAAAATCTGCCGGTCGGAGTCTGCTCCATCGGCAGCGATACAGAAGTGCTGATGTGGAACCCAATCATGACAGAGATCACAGGGGTCGAGGCAGAGGATATTGTCGGTTCCCATCTCAATTCTCTACCCTCACAATGGCAGACCCTGCTAAGCCGGTTCATGCAGGGGCTCAGTACCCATGCATATAAAAAGGAACTGGTGATCGGCTCGCGCAAACGTTGGTACAACCTACATAAAGCATCATTACCCCAGGGCAAAAAAACCCTGTCCGAAGGCACCGTGATCCTGGTCGAGGATCAGACCGAAATTCAGATGCTCGAAGATGAACTGGTTCATACCGAACGTCTGGCCTCCATCGGCAGCCTGGCCGCTGGAGTTGCCCACGAAATCGGCAACCCGGTTACCGGCATTGACTGCCTGGCCCAGGATCTACTCTATGAAAGTGACTCTCCCATGGTAAAAGAGGCTGCTGAACATATCCGTGAGCAGACCCGGCGTGTCACTCAGATCGTCCAAAGCCTGGTGAACTATGCTCACGCCGGCTCTACGACGGGGAAAAGCGAACACATCGCCCACTCCCTTTACATGATCGTACATGAGGCAATCAAACTGCTGGAACTGTCGAAAAAAAGCCGGGACGTGGAATTTATCAACAATGTGCCACAACATGTGGAAGTCATCTGCGACCCTCATCGTCTGTCACAGGTATTCATCAATCTCCTCAACAACGCCCGCGATGCCAGCGAACCTGGCTCTTATGTAGCGGTGAATCTGCACGAGCCTGAAAATAACCATTTTGTTACCGTTGAAGTGCTGGATCGTGGCAGCGGCATCAATCCCGAGCACCTCGACCACATTTTCGAACCTTTTTTTACCACCAAGGATGTTGGCAAGGGCACAGGCCTGGGTTTATGGATTGCGTATAGCATTGTTGAAGAACATTATGGGCAGATTCAGGTCGAAAGCCCTGCGTTTAAAGTGGAAGGGATCGGTACAAGCGTTATAATCACCCTCCCAAAAGCCAACAGGCCTTCTAATCCAGAGGAGCAATTATGAGTCATATACTGGTAGTCGAAGATGAAATTATCATCCGCGGAGCACTGAGAAGACTGTTAGAGCGCCATGACTACCGGGTTACAGAAGCAGGGTCTGTACACGAAGCAACTCAATATCCACTGGACTCGTTCGATCTGATCATCAGTGATCTGAGGTTACCGGAGGCACAGGGGACCGACCTGATTGACATGGCACCCGATGTACCTGTGCTGATTATGACCAGCTACGCCAGCATGAAATCAGCCGTAGATGCGATGAAAATGGGGGCTGTGGATTACATCGCCAAACCCTTCGACCATGATGAGATGATTCGAACCGTTGAACGAATCGTTAAAAAAGACCACCGCGACACCGTACAGACCAAGGAATCCTTCAGCGAAAGCAACCACACCAAAATGACCGGTCTGGGCGAGATGGTTGGCTCTTGCCCGGCGATGAAAAAGCTTTATACCCGACTTCTAAAAGTCGCTCCTGCTGATATTACCGTGCTGATACATGGAGAATCGGGAACCGGTAAAGAACTGGCTGCCAAAGCCATCCACAGCAACAGTACCCGCGCCGATGCACCACTGGTCAGCGTCAACTGCGCCGCTATTCCAGAGAGTCTGATCGAATCCGAACTGTTTGGTCACGAAAAAGGAGCGTTTACCGGTGCCAGTGCAGCCCGCCAGGGGCTGGTTGAAGCCGCGGAAGACGGCACACTGTTTCTGGATGAGATTGGTGAATTGCCCATGGAAGCTCAGGCCAGACTGCTGCGGGTGTTGCAGGAAAATGAGGTTAGACGGGTGGGATCGGTGCATGCCAAAAAGGTCAACGTCCGGCTAGTGGCTGCAACGCACCGTAATCTACGGCAACTGGTAAAAGAGGGACGCTTTCGTGAAGATTTGTACTACCGGTTACAAGTGATTGAAATCACCCTGCCGCCATTGCGGGAACGGGGTAAGGATATTCTGGAAATTGGCAGAAGTCTGCTCATCAAGCACAAAGAACGGCTGAAACTGAACCAAGACATCCATTTTTCCAAAAAAGCTGAAGAAGCCATGACAGTGTATTCGTGGCCGGGTAATGTTCGGGAGCTTGAGAACGCTGTCCAGAGGGCTCTGATTCTGGCGGAAAGCAATGAAATCAATGCCGACCTGTTGGGCATAGAAGAAGACGATTTCCGTATTCCCGAGACCCTTGTGAATGTCTCGGCCAAAGCTCCATCGCCCCCTGTTATAGAAAACCAATCCGTAGAATCATCTGACAGTGGCTTTGATGATCTCTCACTGGAAGATTATTTTCAGCACTTTGTCATTGAACACCAGGAATCCATGAGCGAAACGGAACTGGCCCAAAAACTGGGAATCAGCCGTAAATGCCTGTGGGAACGACGCCAGCGCCTGGGTATTCCACGCCCCAAAAAAGGTACTGCCAACCTGTCGGCCCAACAACAGGCCGGAAACGGCTGAACGCTTAAAAACTTACCAACAGCCTGAATATCTCATCTTATGATCAGGCTGATACTCAATTTGAATTAACCTATTTCTGTTGCCAGACAGGGTTATCTGACCTCCGTTACCCGCTTCAATGCTTCCTCCAAGTACCGATTGGAACTTTCACTGATCTGTATCAAATATTCAGAACTGCATCAAAATTAATCAATACTGAACAATTAGCCGATGTTTTCGAGATTTGTTACCTACGTCCCCTAATTTGTTACCCTTTTACCCGTCTTTACGTAACACACCAGAATTTATCTCAGATCAAAAACTTGATTTTTTTGTAACTAATTGATTTATAAGGGTTTTTTATTTTTGGCACGGCTACTGCTAATATCTGGGCGCAACAATGATAAACAAAGCCGGAAAACAAAAATAAAATCGGCTAAGAATAAAACATAGGCGCCCGTCACAAAAACAAGAATAAGGGCGCGCGTTTTTATTAAGACTCTCTCCTTCTGATTATCTCCACTATATTTCCAAATCACTGCACTGTGCTTTCCAATACAAAATTTTATTTTTGATTCTGATCGGTACCAATTATTTCCCTAACCTATATTGACCTTCAAACATCCCGCACAAAATAAAATCCACGACTCATATAAAGCAATAAATTAAAGGTCGGTCGCGTGCCCAAAATGGACTGTTACGCAGTCAGGGAAAAACGGTAACAAGGATGGCACACATGGTAACGAATAGTCTTGACAAACCCTGTACAAAAAACAATCAAATGATCATAACTATATGTTTTAAAAGGATTTTTATTTTCTGGCACACCTTCTGCTCTTTATAAGACATACAGGAAACGTTCTCTATCCAAAAACAAAAAGAACAGCAGAACAAGTACTGGGGAGCTTCGCCTAAAAACAAAAATAAGAAGCTATGGACACTGCTTAATAACAAGAATAACAAGCAGATGGGTCGCACTAGATACTGCTAAAAAGCCGACGAAAGTCGGCTTTGTCGTATTTGCATGACTGTATTTGAATAAACGCATTCCAAAAGTTCAATCTACTACGTTACACTTCCGCATGGATTAAGCTACGGAATTCACTTTCTTGATTGACAGACTACTGAAAATATTTACCCGACCTGAGCCAAAGTTAGGGCTTGTCAGCATTCCCAGGGACCAACACACGATCTCCCGAAAAGATATCAGCCCAAATGCCCTTAAAGTTCTGTATCGGCTTAAAAATGCCAATCATCAGGCTTATCTGGTGGGCGGGTGTGTACGGGATCTGATGCTGCACAAAAAGCCCAAGGACTTTGATGTCGCCACCAACGCCACGCCTGAAGAGGTTAAACACCTGTTTAAAAACTCACGGGTGATTGGCAGGCGCTTCAAAATCGTCCATGTATCATTTGGCCGGGAAATTATTGAAGTAACCACTTTCCGGGCAGGTCACGACAGCGCAGAAAGCCAGGAAGAACTCCATCCCAAACATGCGGTGGCCGCTAAGAGCGAGCATGGCATGCTGGTGCGTGACAATGTCTACGGCACAATGGAAGAAGACGCCCTGCGTCGGGATTTCACGGTTAATGCTTTTTATTACAGCGTCGAGGATTTTTCCCTCAAAGTGTTTAATCAGGGCATTACAGACATCCAGTCCAAAACATTGAGAATTATCGGCAACCCGGAAATCCGCTATCGCGAGGACCCTGTCAGAATGTTACGGGCGGCCCGGTTTGCGGCAAAACTAGAGTTTGAGCTTGAGCCTCAGACTGCCAGCAAAATCCCTGCGTTGTCAGAACTGTTGCATAATGTTGCACCTGCACGGTTGTTTGATGAAACATTAAAACTGTTTGTATCCGGTCATGCGCTGGCCTCGTTCCGCAAACTTAGAGAACTCGGGCTACTCAAAGCACTCCTGCCAGCAACAGAACAGAGTCTGCAACAGGATGAGTCCGGCTTTTATACACGCTTCATCGAACAGGCCCTGCTCAATACCGACCAACGGGTACTACAAGGCAAACCGGTCACACCGGCCTTTTTATATGCCGCACTGTTGTGGCCAGCCACCAATGAGCAGTTTCAACAACTCAAAAACAACGGTACACCTCCTTCGGTCGCTTTACACAAAGCCAGCCAACACATTACTGGAGAACAAAACAAAACTACGGCTATTCCCAAACGATTCTCGATTCCCATGCGCGAAATCTGGGAATTACAGTTGCGGCTACCCCGGAAGCAGAGAGCCAGAGCACTGGCAGTGCTCGAACACCCCAGATTTAGGGCCGCGTATGATTTTCTGTTATTAAGAGAAGAAGCCGGAGAAAACACCGAAGGTCTTGGCCCGTGGTGGACAGAGTTTCAGCAGTCCGATCCTGCAGCACAGGAGATCATCAGCAAGAAACAGGTACCCGTTAGAAAAGAGCCTGGTTCAGGCCGGCCTCCTCGTCACCGACGCAAGAGACCGTCTTTCTGAATCCGCTATGACGACAACCTGTTACATTGCCTTGGGCAGCAACCTGGATGATCCTGCTGCCCAGATTGAGATCGCCCTGGGAGAGTTGGACGCTACAGACCATACGCAACTGGTGGTCTGTTCTTCGTTGTGGTCATCCAAACCACTTGGTCCTCAGGACCAACCGGATTACATCAATGCTGTTTGTCAAATCAGCACCCTTCTTGCCCCCCATCCCTTATTAGACTGGTTGCAAAGTATTGAACGGAGTCATCATCGTATCAAGACCCGGCATTGGGGTGAACGTACCCTGGATCTGGACATCCTCATCTATGGCGACCAGGAAGTCCAAACGGAACGATTGACGATTCCTCATCCACAGATAACGTTTCGTAACTTTGTTCTGTTACCGCTGGCGGAGATTGCTCCACAACTGATGATTGCCGGCGAGCAAGTCAGCAGCAGAGCAGAGTCAATTAATCAGACAGGCATTTTCCGAATTAAATGACCCTCGACAAGTGCCCACGCATTGACATCAGCGGGTGAGCTGACACCATAGGCGCTTTTTTAAAATCCGGGCAATTCCATGAAGAAACAGACGCTCACATCCCTCAACAAACTTGTGGCGGAAGGCGGTAAATTCACCTGTTTGACGTCTTATGATGCCACCATGACCAGCCTGATTAACGCCGCCGGCGTGGAAAGTATTTTGGTTGGTGATTCTCTGGGTATGGTCATTCAAGGACACCAGTCTACTCTGCCAGTCACCGTAGACGATATTATCTACCACACTCAGGCTGTTGCCCGTGCCAATTCAACGGCTTTCATTCTGAGCGACCTGCCATTCATGTCTTATCAGAATACCGAGACTGCATTAATCAACAGTGGCAGAGTGATGCAGGCAGGTGCCGAAATGATCAAACTGGAAGGTGGTGAATGGCTGACAGAAACGGTCTACAGACTGGCTCAGAATGGTGTCCCCACCTGTGTGCATATGGGCCTGACCCCGCAGTCCGTCAATAAGTTCGGAGGTTATCGGGTCCAGGGCCGGGGCGAAGATGCCAGCACCAGAATGCTTAACGATGCCAAAGCCATTGAACAAGCTGGTGCGGATTTCCTGTTACTGGAATGTGTTCCCAAACCACTGGCCCAGGCGATCACCGCACAGGCAGGTATTCCGGTCATTGGCATCGGTGCTGGTCCGGATACTGATGCACAGGTGCTGGTCAGCGCCGATATGCTGGGAATGAATCTCAGTCATAAAGCCAGGTTTGTGAAAGATTATCTGGCCCTGACCGGCCATATTGTGCCGGCCATGGAGTTGTTCGTAAAAGAAGTCAAAGAAGGTCTTTATCCCGCTCCCGAACATTGGTTTGAATCATGAAAACAGTTGCCTCCATCACCGAACTTAGAGCGCTTATCCGAGAATTTAAACAAGCGCATAAAACCATCGCACTTGTCCCCACTATGGGAAATCTGCACTCCGGCCACATGCGCCTGGTCAAAACGGCGAGAGAAAAAGCCGATATCGTGGTCAGCTCCATTTTCGTCAATCCGACCCAATTCGGTGAAAACGAAGATCTTGATGCTTACCCACGCACGCTCGAAGAAGATAAAAAGAAATTGATTGCTGAAGGCTGCGACCTGCTGTTTACACCAAACAGCAAAGAAATGTATCCCGCCCCGGATCTGGTCAGAGTCATTACCAATCACATTTCCACCCTTCATTGCGGTGCTTCACGCCCCATTCACTTTAACGGTGTCACCACCGTGGTCGCCAAATTTTTCAATCTGGTACAACCCGATTATGCCGTTTTCGGGCTGAAAGATTTTCAGCAGTTCACGATTATCAAAATGATGGTGGAAGAACTGATGATGCCGATAGAAATGGTGGGCGTAGACACCGGACGTGCCGATGATGGGCTGGCTCACAGTTCGCGCAATAATTATCTGACATCAGAGGAACGCGAAGTTGCACCGACCCTCTACCAAGTGCTGCAGGATACCCGACATGCCATTTTAACGGGTGAGCTGGATTGGTCGACCCTGATCAAACAGGCGAAGGTACGGCTGTCTGCAGCAGGCATGACACCTGACTATTTCAGTATCTGCCGGCAGCATGACCTTGAACCCGCGAATACTGATGACCCGGATCTGGTGATTCTGGCTGCAGCCTATCTTGGCAAAGCCCGGTTGATTGATAACATTCACTTCAGCCAAAACAGCATGCAGATAACAGAAGAATAGATACAAATCTGTGACGGAAAGATCAATTGGCTTTGAAATGCAAATTGGTTCATACTCCGCCGCGCGTGATTTTGACAACCGCATGACCGGGCAGTGACAGTTCTGTGATACAGCCCGGTTGTCAGTTCAAAAATTGCTGAGGGCGATATCGAAAGGACCCGGGCGAGGCATTATGGAGAACATGCGACGATTGCCCCTGCTGTAACCTGACAAATTTCTACCGAAGAATGGGCTCTATATCTGATCACCATTCTCAAGCCATAAAACCATAGTGTATTAGGGTTTATAACGATGTTACATTGTATGTTGAAAGCCAAATTACATCAGGCAAGAGTCACCCATTCCATGACAGACCAGGAAGGTGCTTGCGCGATTGATGGCAATCTGCTGGACATGGCCGGACTCAGGGAATACGAACAGGTACATATTTATAACCTGGAAAGTGGAAAGCGTTTTATCACCTATGTCGTTCGTGGTGAAGAAGGCAGCAACATTATTTCAGTCAACAGTGCCGATGCCCATAAAACCCGTGTGGGGGACCGCATTGTCATTTGTGCCTATGGCTACCTGAAAGATAAAGATCTGGATGGTTTCAAACCCAGAATGCTGTACCTGAACACCGACAATACTGTAAGCCACACCAGCAATTCCATCCCAGTAAAATCCTCCTGATCCAACACTTCCAGGCATGATCTGAATCAGCGATGGGCGCAGTCATAAATCTTCAGACTGGCTCCCACCGCTGTTTTGTAATTTAATGACATCAGTTCACTTAGCAATCCAAGGAAAACAAGATGGCGTTAAATAAATCTCCGGCGTGGGATAACCTCGTCGCCCATCAAAAAACGGTCGCACCCGTGCATCTCAAAGAGCTGTTCCAACAAGATGCAGAGCGCGGCAAACGATTCTCTCTGGAAGCTGCCGGAATCTTTCTGGATTATTCAAAGAACCGCATCACCTCTGAGACCATAGAACTGTTACTGCAACTCGCACAACAGCAGGGAGTTCCACAACGGATCGAACAAATGTTCTCCGGGGCCTACCTTAACGGTTCCGAACATCGTCCTGTCCTCCACGTGGCATTACGTAACCGATCCAATCGGGCTATTACCGTTGACGGCCAGAACGTTATGGACGAAGTCAATGCCACGCTGGCGAAAATGCAGAAATTTGCTGAAGCCGTTGATAGTGGCGAATTTGCTGGATACACCGGTAAAAAACTACGTACCATCGTCAACATTGGCATAGGTGGCTCATTTCTTGGTCCGAAAGTTGTGTCCGATGCATTGAAGCCCTATTGGCAGGAGGGTTACGACCTCAAATACATTGCTAATATCGATGGCACCGATGTCACGGAAGCAGTCAAAGGGCTGGATCCGGAAACCACCCTGTTTGTAGTCTGCTCTAAATCATTTGGCACAATTGAAACCCTTAAAAATGCTCAGGCCTGTCGTCAATGGTTCTATGATTGTGGTGGCAAACCTGAACACGTCAAACATCACTTTATCGCTGTTTCCACCAATATTCCGGCTGCAACAGAGTTTGGCATCGACGAAGAAAACATGTTCCCAATGTGGGATTGGGTTGGTGGACGTTATTCATTGTGGTCAGCCATCGGACTGCCGCAAGCCATTGTCCTCGGTTTCGATAATTTCGAAAAACTACTGTCTGGCGCCCATGCCATGGACGAACACTTCCGCACTGCGCCATTGGCTGAAAATCTACCAGCTATTCTTGGCATGCTGGGAGTCTGGTACCACAACTTTTTTGGGGCTGAATCCCATGCGGTACTGGCATATGACGAATACCTCAAAGACCTGCCCAACCATCTGCAACAGGTGGATATGGAGTCAAACGGCAAGTCCGTGACAACAGAGGGTACCGCTGTCAACTGGCAGACGGGTCCGGTGATCTGGGGTGGCACCGGTACAAATGGTCAGCACGCTTATCACCAGCTGCTGCATCAAGGAACCCGTCTGATCCCGGCAGATTTCATTATGCCGCTGAAGAGCCACAACCCGGTAGCAGACCATCATGCCCAACTGTTCGCCAATTATCTTGGTCAGCAACAGGCCATGCTGGAAGGTAAAACCTATGAAGAGGTTCTCGCCGAACTCAAAACCAAAGGCATCGATGATACCCGGGCCAAAGAAATTGCCCCACACAAAGTCATTCCCGGCAACCGTCCCTGTAACAGCATTCTGTTTGAGAAAGCCACTCCCGAAACCGTGGGAGCCCTGATCGCCATGTACGAGCACAAGGTCTGTGTTCAAGGGGCAATCTGGGAAGTCAATTCCTTCGACCAGTGGGGTGTAGAACTCGGCAAAGTCCTCGGCAACGGCGTTTATTCAGCGCTGGAATCCGGTAACCTGGAAAACTACGACAGCTCTATTGCCCAGTTAATTGAAAAATTCCGTTCAGCACAGTAATTCCCGTTACTGCATCAGCCCGCTAAACGTTATCAAAGAGCCTTTAGCGGGTTTACTAAACAGCACAAAAACAATCACTGATATTCATTATATGATTTAAAACCAATAAAATATGATTGTCTGCCTGAATATCCTTTTAGGGAAAGGTATGTAGTATTGATCAGCGGACTGTCAATATTAAAAAGCCCCCATAATTATTCAATGAGTGCCTACTCTATAAACTTTCCGGAAAAGCTGGGTTCAAAATCACTCCAAAAAAACAGTTAACACGAAAACCAATAACAACAATGAAGCATTAAAAAAACAGGAAACCCTCAGTCACTTTTCCCCCAAAAGACACAAAACTTAAAACTATAAGTGCAGATAAAAACAATGCGCCACATAAAGCAATCGATACTAACGTTAGTCGGGCTCTCAGAATAAAGTTAAGGGGCCTCTGAAAAATAGGAATAGTATTGATGCAGGCGAGGAAGCCCCACACTCAACATCGCAATTTACTCACGTAAATGAGGATGTGAGACTGGGGCTAACAACGTCCTGCGCGAAAATAGGCCATTTTTCAGAGGATCCTTAATAAATGACATCATTAACAAAGCATCCATTGCTACTTGGAATGACGCTGAGATATTGATGCTGGAGGACAACCATCGGCTCTTCAGCGGGTTAACCTGCAAACCATTTCCTTAAACAAAACAATCCTTTATATTCCTGTGCTCAATGTAGTTCCCAGGATTACCATCAGGACGATAAATGGATATTTCTCTGCAAGTCATTCAGGACCTCGCCCCCGATCAGGCCTCACTGAATGCCGCTAAAAAACTCATCAAACCCGGAAAATGGCCTACGCGTGGAAAGTCCGCCGCCGTCCACAGCATTTGGGGACAGTGCCAGGGCTCAGGTGCCAATCCTTATTACACCATGGCGGATGTGGTCGATCATGGTTACAAATGCACCTGCCCATCACGTAAATTTCCGTGCAAACATGTTCTCGCGCTGCTCTGGCAGTTCGCCGAAGACGCTGAGGAGTTTACTGAAGGCGAACCTCCGGCATGGGTACAGGAATGGCTCGGGCGTCGCCGTAAATCCGGTGCCACCACCACCGCTGAAAGCAAACCAGTGGTCAGCAAAAATATTCACGCTGCAGACACCCCCGTTACCACACTTTCAGCCGCCGAACAGGCTAAAAAGGAAGCGGATAAAGCCCGCCGTGCTGAGCAGAACCGCGCCAAAACCAATGCCTTGATCACAGCCGGACTCGAAGAGTTTCAGCAGTGGGTCGACGATCAGCTCAGAACCGGAATAGCGGGCTTCCTGAAAGAAGCTCCGGCACGGTGTCGCAGAATTGCCGCACGCTTGGTGGATGCCAAGGCCGCCGCACTGGCATCGCGAGTTGATGAGCTGCCGGCCAAACTGCGCCAGCTTGAGAACGAGCATCGTCCGGCGGCCGTATTCAAAGAACTGGGGCAATTGATTCTGTTGTCTGAAGCCTGGCTGGCCGACCCGGATGATGCCGACGCCCGTAGGGCCGTAGCCAGTACCGAAACCCGGGAACAAGTATTGGGACACAGTCAGACTCTGCGCCGACACGGCGTATGGGAAAACATTGGCGAAAAAGTTGAAACCCGCCGTGATGGATTGATCAGCCACAGCACCTGGTTGGTCAACATCGAATCAGATACTCCGGAATTTGCATTACTACAGGACTACTACCCTGCCTCCGCCGGCAAACGTGAGGTAGGGCTCGGTAATGGCATGCACTTAAAAGGAGAGCTGGCGTACTACCCCAGCCGCTTGCCGCTTCGAGCCTTCGCGGTCGAATACCAGATCCAAAACCATGCGGATGATCACCCCTGGCCTGTTTCCAGCGTGGATGTGTGGACTCATTATCAGCACAGTCTCTTCCAGCTGCCCTGGCAGGAACAATGTCCGTATCTACTGGGCAAAGGTCGCATTCTCACCGATGAGGAAGGCCGTTATTGGTGGTGTAGTCTGACCGACGACAATCGCCTGCCACTGCTCAATCACTCGCTGCCGACACTGCTACCGGGTGCTATATTGCAAGCGGCTTTCATAACCTGGAACGGCCGCCACGCCGAGTTGTTCAATGTACACAGCGAACAATGGGGACGATTATCATGCTGACCGAAACACAAGTGCGCGAAGAACAGCTGTGCATCGAGCAATTGCAGCAACGCTGGATGGTGGGTAGCAACAGCCCTTTGAACCGGGAAGATCTACCTACCGACTGGCAGCCGCTGTGCCACGGCATTGCCCCAGAACGCCTGTCCATCATGGCTCTGGCGCTGGCCAGCCAACACCAGGAAATACTCTATCAACATCATGACAGTACCCCGCTGCCGTCACGCCCCCCTCTGCCGGCATTATCTTTACCGGTGTTGCCTGAACGTCTGCGCCCCTGGTTCAGGCAGGCCCTGGAAAGCATTCATAAGCGTACCCAGATTGGCCACAGCGCGCTGATGCATCTGTTGAGTCAACGGGGATTCGTCGCTCACCCTGCCGACTGGCTGTTATCCGAAAGCGATGACGATCTACCTGACGTTTATCTGCCCTGGCAGCAATGGGTCAGCCAGACTGGCACCACAACCGCTGAGCCAGAAGCCCTGACCGCCGAAAACTGGGATGACTGGTTTCCGGCCCCACGCCTGCAACAACTGAAACGACTGCGCAGAACAGACCCCGATGCCGCCCGGACATTACTGGAAACCTGTATCAGTCGGGAATCAGCGGATAAACGGCTCAAGTTGGTGGAGGTGCTGGCCGTCCGTCTGACAGAGGCCGATGGCTCTTTTTTGCAGACTCTGCTTCAGGATCGCTCTGGTAAAGTGTCGGCACTGGCCACCCAACTGTTGATCAGACTGGGGCATTATCCGGCGGATGATCAGAACCAGCGCCAACTCACTGAGGAATTGGCCACTAACCTGGAGCTGAAAAAAGCCGGTCTAATCAAAAAGCGCCTGCTGGTATCCAGTAAACCGCTGAACAATAAGACGCGCCAGGCCATTCGCACCCAACAACTTGAAACCGTGATTCTGGCCGAACTGGCGACAACCCTCGGCATCACCACCAAACAACTGCTCGACAGCTGGCAGTTTTCCCAACATCGTTCCAGTGACAATCAGGCATTTGTCACCAACGCCGTCAACACCCTGGCGGATGAGCTGCTGCAACCACTGCTGGACAACCTCATGAACTATCTTGTCAGTGAGCCAGAGGAACTGTGGTTATTGAGGCTATTGAGTCCACGGCTGTCAGTACAGCAGCGTCATAATATTCTCCAGACATTGATCAGTCAGAAAGGCCCCGGGATAGAATTTCACAGCTGCCTGGCGTTTTTATCGGAACCACTGACCACTCTGACCTGGCAATCATTAACCAACACCACGGCCTGGAAAACCTTACAGGAAAGCATCAAAACCCAATTGACTGACAGCCGTTACCTCGACGACCCGCTGATCGACCGCGAACTGGTTGCTCTGGGGCTACTATTACCGGCTGAGCTGGCCGCCCAGGTTCTCCAGTATCTCTGGCAGATCGGCGTGCAACAGGCTGATCCCGTCACCGACCTATTAAAATTAAATGCAGAATTAAGGACATCATTATGAGCAATGTACTTCGCCAGGCCGTTGAGCTGACTTACCAGGCAGAACTGGACGCACTGAAAGCTGAGGACCATGGCCACAAACCGGCCAATTGGAGTCTGTCTCCGCGTGCCGTGGTAACGTATCTGATGGGTGGCAAAACCGCCGATGGGACCGACATCAGTGCCAAATATATCGGCCATCGCCGGCTGATCGAAACGGCGGTCGCCACACTCGCCACCGACCGGGCATTGTTACTGCTCGGAGTACCCGGTACCGCCAAATCGTGGGTTTCCGAACATCTGGCCGCCGCCATTTGCGGAGACAGCACCCGCGTCATTCAATGCACTGCCGGTACTGATGAAAACCAGATCCGCTATGGCTGGAACTATGCGCAACTGCTGGCGCACGGCCCTAGTCGCGAGGCACTGGTACCAACACCTCTGTTCCGCGCCATGGAATCCGGCACGTTATGCCGGCTGGAAGAACTCACCCGTATGGGCTCAGATGTTCAGGACACTCTGATCACGGTGCTGTCTGAAAAAATGCTGCCTATTCCCGAACTGAACGATGTCGTTTATGCCCAACGCGGTTTTAACATCATCGCCACCGCCAACAATCGGGACAAAGGTGTGAATGAGCTGTCATCCGCATTAAAACGCCGCTTCAACGTAGTGGTCCTGCCACTGCCGGACGATTTCAACGAAGAAGTGGAAATCATCGCCCGCCGGGTCGCCGAAATGGGCTCCAGTCTGGAACTGCCCGTACCCGCCAATGCCCGTGCCGAAATTGAAAAAGTGGTGACAATCTTTCGCGAATTGCGCGGCGGCGAAACCCTGGATGGCAAGGTGGCATTAAAAGCCCCGACCGGTAATCTCTCCACTGCCGAAGCCATCGCCGTCATGGTGGGCGGACTCAGTCAGGCCAGCTGGTTCGGCGATGGCCGTTTCAGCGCTTCCGATATCAGCAGCAACCTGATCGGTGCAATTGTGAAAGACCCGGTGCAGGACAAAGCTGTATTAGAGGAATATCTGGAAACGGTGCTGAAAAAGAGACGCGAATTTGCCGATTACTATCAAACCCTCAACGACGTGTTATAAGGATCCCGCACGTGTCCAAGTCTGATATTCACTATCTTGGCATCCGTCATCACGGACCGGGTTCTGCCAAACGGCTGATCGCTGCGCTGGACACTCTGCGGCCGAGCCAGCTGTTGATCGAAGGGCCGGCGGACTGCTCGGAGCTGATGAGCATGCTGGCTGATTCAGGCATGCAGCCACCAGTGGCTCTGCTGGCCTACGCCACCGACAATCCGGAGCACAGTATTTATTATCCCTTCGCGGAGTTTTCACCGGAATATCAAGCCTGCTGCTGGGCCGTCCGGCATCAGGCTGAACTGCATTTCATCGATATTCCGGCCGGCATTCAACTGGCCGGGAGCAGATCTGACGAAGCGACTGAAAACGATGAACCGACTGCTCCCTCAAACGACAATCAGCAACAACTGTTTGAAGACCCGATTGCGGTGCTGGCGCGGTTATCTGGCTATCAGGACAGTGAGGCCTGGTGGAATGACCTGATCGAACAGAACCACGATGACGACCTGGCCATTTTCGATACCGTTGCGCAGGCCATGGCAGCATTACGGGAAAGCATCACGGAAGAACATCCGTCACATTCCCGAGACCTGGTTCGTGAGGCCTACATGCGCCGAGAAATCAGCCGGTTGAGCAAAAACACTGAAGGTCCAACCGTGGTCGTCTGCGGCGCCTGGCATATACCGGCATTGCAGGCCCGGCACAGCAGTAAAGACGATCGTGCCCTGATTGCCACCCTGGCCAAAAAACTACCGGCCAGCAAACTGAAAAGCACCTGGATACCCTGGACATCCCCGCGTCTGGCGCTGCGCTCAGGTTATGGTGCCGGTGTTGCCTCCCCGATGTGGTACCAACACCTGTGGGATCAGCGCGATAATAGCCAGGCCCTTGAACACTGGCTGACCCGGGTGACCCAGGCACTGCGCAACAGCGGTCAGGTTATATCCAGTGCCTCGGTCATCGAAGCTGTCCGCCTGAGCCACAGTCTGGCAGCCGTACGCAACCGTCCGTCACCGGGATTCGAGGAAATAAGAGAAGCAGTGATCGCCTGTCTGTGTTTCGGTGAACCATTGATCTGGAATCAGCTGGAAACGCAGTTGCTGCTTGGACACGCGGTCGGCAGCATTCCCGAACATGCGCCACTGGCACCGCTCTTGGAAGATCTGCAGAAACAGCAAAAACGACACAAATTAAAGGCCGAAGCACTGGATCGGGAACTGTCTCTGGATCTGCGCTCGGAAGCCGGCCTGGGTAAATCGATACTGCTACATCGACTCAATATTCTCAATGTGCCATGGGGAAAAATCACCGACGCCGGCGGCAGCCGCGGTACGTTCCGGGAACGCTGGCAACTCAGCTGGCAACCTGAATTTGCCGTCCAGCTGGTGGAGAACCTGGTGTATGGCAGCACCATTGAGCAGGCTGCCGGCAACCGCCTCTCCGAAGTCCTGGCATCAGAACACAACCTGACACAACTGGCGGAAACCACTCAACTCGCCTTGGAAGCTCAGCTGAACAGCGCCGCGGAAACCGGTCTGGCGCAACTGGATCAACGTGCTGCACATACCAGTGATGCTTTGGAGTTACTTGAGAGTATTGCCCCGCTGGTGCAGATCCATCGTTATGGCAGTGCCCGGGAATTATCATTCCAACACGTCGGCAAATTGATTGACCGGCTCGCCACCCAGTCAGCACTGGCCCTACCTTATGCCTGTCGCAACCTGAATGATGACGAAGCCGAACACCTCTGCCGCAGTATCACCAAAGCGCATCAGGCATTGCAACTGGCCGAACTCGACAGCGAGTTAATGGCACAGTGGTGGCACAGCCTGCAACAGGTGATCGAACATCACAGTTCCAGCATGCAGGTGGCCGGCCTGTGCTGTCGGTTACTGTATCAGGCCGGGCATCTGGCTGCCGATAGGTTACAAATCCAGCTTGGCAAAGCTCTGTCACCAGCAGTAGTAACCGCTGAAGCCGCGCGTTTTTTCGATGGTTTTTTCACCGATGCAGTGCAACGCCTGTTGTACGACATCGTGTTGATGACTGCTGTGGAACAATGGTTACTACAGTTACAGGAAGAGGAATTTATCGAACACCTGCCACTGTTCCGGCGCGTATTTGCCACCCTGGATGCCAGTGAACGCAAACGCCTGCTCGACAGCATCAACCGAGACCGCAGTCATTCTCAACCCACTCACCAGATACGCACCGAGGCGCTGGCAACCTGGCCGGAGCAACTGCAGCGATTGGGCAAATTGATTCAGAGAGACAAGACATGGCACCAATAGAGCCAACCACACAACCATCCACCGATACCGACAAAGAACGCCGCTGGCGACTGGTGCTGGGTGCTGATGACAACGACCAGAGCAGTGCCTTGTCTGCCGATGATAAACGCCTCTCGAAAGCATTGAACGCACTCTACGGCCACGATGCCCATAAAGGCCGTGGCAGCCTGTCGCGTTCGGCACCGAAGGTCTCCAGCTGGCTTGGCGACATCCGGGAGTTTTTCCCGGCCTCAGTAGTGCAGGTTATTCAGCGCGATGCATTTGAACGTCTGGGCCTGAAAAACATGTTGCTGGAACCCGAGTTTCTGGCAGCTATGGAAGCGGATGTACACCTCGTGGCAGATCTGATCAGCCTGCGAACCATCATGCCGGAACAAACCATTGAAACCGCCCGACAGGTAATCAAACGGGTTGTTGATGAATTAATGGAACGCCTGGAACAGAAAACCGCCGAAGCGATTCGTGGTGCGGTCAACAAATCCAAACGCAGCTTTCGTCCCCGGTTCGCGGATATCGACTGGCCCCGGACCATTCAGGCGAATCTGCGCCATTATCAACATGAATTCAAAACCGTGGTGCCGGAAAAACTAATCGGTTATCAGCGTCAGAGCCGCCGCATTGTTGACCTTGATGAAGTGATTCTCTGTGTCGACCAGTCTGGTTCCATGGCTTCATCGGTAGTTTACAGCTCGATTTTCGCCGCTGTCATGGCTTCGATTCCTGCGGTCAAAACCCGACTGGTCTGTTTCGATACCGCCATACTGGATCTGACCGACGACCTGGCTGACCCAGTCAGCGTTCTGTTTGGTGTGCAACTGGGAGGTGGTACAGACATCGATCAGGCCATTGGCTACTGCGAAACCAAAATCGAACGACCGGGAAAAACCCATCTGATCCTCATCAGCGACCTCTACGAAGGCGGTAATGCCGACAGTCTGAAAGGCCGGATCGCTAACCTGATCCGCCAGGATGTCAATGTCATCACCCTGTTGGCACTCAATGATGATGGTCGTCCATCCTATGACGCAGAAATGGCCGCCACTTTCGCAGCACTCGGATCGCCGGTCTTTGCCTGCACACCAGATCAATTCCCTGATCTCATGGCAACCGCTCTGAAACGCGACGATATTCTGAATTGGGCTGCCGATCAGGATATTAAGGCCATTCGTGCAGACAGTGCGGGTTCGTTTTAAGGGGCCTCTGAAAAATAGGAATAGTGTTGATGCAGGCGAGCAAGCACCACTCGCAACACCGCAATTTACGGGTGTCAATGAGGATGTGAGACGGGGGCTAACAACGTCCTGCGCGAAAATAGGCCATTTTTCAGAGGTTCCTTAATTATTAACCCGACAAGCATTTATGTCGGCTTATTCCGCGCGATACAGGATCACATCACCATAACCATAGACTAGCGGGAAAGCTGATAAATCAAGAAGTTTCGGGCAACATAAGGATCTGTTTGGAACGTGTGGACTTCACAATTTTTTATCGAAAATAGCGCAAATTGACTACCGTTTGAGTTTGCCGACAGGTCCCCCGGATGCCAGTTATCTGATCAGACCGGCCATTTTCTTACATGACAACTGCGAGACCCGCACCGAGTAAATGATCAGGAATATCGGTCACTCATTTTCTCAGCACAACAATTCTACCGATGCAGCACCGATGCCTTCACACTGATCAGCGCCAGGCGAACAGCCCTCCAACGGGCAATCAGCATCGCCAGAAAGATCAGGCTGCAACCCAACAATTGCAGCCCGCTCATTTGATCATTCAACCACCAAGCCGCCAGTATGGCGGTCCAGACGGGTTCGAGTGTCATGATGATTGCAGCATGGCTGGCAGGAGCCATTCCCTGAGCACGGATCTGGATGAAGAACCGCAGACTGGTGGCAATCAATACACTGGCCAGCAGCCATACCCAGATATTCAACGGCTGATCCAACTGCCAATCTTCAAACACTGCGGAGACCAGTAACGACATCCCGCCGGCCAACATTAGTTGAATCGTCGTCAGTGCTATCGTTGGCATTCCGGCAGAAGCACGACTCAAAAGGATAAAGCTGACAGAAAAGAATGCCGCCGCCGCCAGGAAACAAAGCTCCCCAAGACCCATAACAAACTCACTGTCGAGGGAGAGACAGGCCATTCCGGCAGCGACCACCGGTAAAGACAGCCAGGCAGGCAACGATGGCCGCTCGCCGAAGAACAGCCCGAATACTGGCACCAACACCACCCCAAGACTGTTAAGAAACGCTCCGACACCAATGTGTTCGGCAAAATGCAAACCCATGACCCAAAACATCATGGCAACGGCAAATAAGCTCCCGGCCAACATGCCCGCCCGCCATTGCGCTTTGGAAAGCATTTGTAATGATCCATACCCACCGACAACCAGCAATACCATGGCTGCGCCGGAAAACCGCAGGCCCATAAACAATAACGGTGAAAAACCTTCCAGGGCTGATTTCGAAAACATCCATCCAAATGCGGCAACAATGGTCGTAACGACCAACAATACATCAGCTTTCAGATGGTCAGACGACGACATGATAAATATCCTTGAACAACAGCATGACACACTAGAGTGAGGAGAGAGATACCGCACGGCATACGGCGGCGGTATTGTCGCATCTAAATCACAGAAATACACAGCAAAATCTCGCGATTAGGCAAATAACCTGCGCACTGTCCGGTCAGGAAAATTTCCAGGGTGCACTCGCCCGCGACACTTCCAACGAATGAAAAATTTCACCACATAGCAGGCTGCAAATAGCAGAACATCAGCAGCAGATTTTTATTCATCGCCTGAAGACAAACATTAATTGAGAAGTCTCTAATATTTATGATTATTTCAAGAATATGACCTCGGTCCACAAACATCGCGTGATCTGGTTCGTTGGTTTTGTAATGTTTTTTTTTATCAATTTAAAACAAAATGTAAACAACCGGCTTTTGCCTTGAAAGCCTCTACTCATATCACCATTTCGCGCGCATCCTTCTTTTTCTTATTTCATTAGTTACCAGGTTCCCTGGTTTTTTTTTAACATTCTTGACCCTTTTTTCACTCACTCCGGTGAGTACTGGTATATACCCTGAAGATAGGAGGAAGCATGCTCGACGTCAGCAATTTGACCCGCCGTTACGGCAGTTTTGTCGCGGTCGATAAAGTCAATTTCAGTATTGGCAAAGGTGAAATTATTGGTCTGCTCGGCCACAATGGTGCCGGTAAAACAACAATTATGAAAATGCTCAGCGGTTATCTTGAGCCAAATGAAGGCGGTATTACTGTCGACGGCATGGATCTCGCTACCGATACCAAAAAAATCCAGAGGTTGTTAGGTTACTTACCAGAAAATCTGCCGGTCTATCCGGAAATGACCGTAGCGGATTATCTGGATTACGCCGCAGAACTCAAAGGTCTTAAGGGACAGGAAAAAATATCAGAAATTAAACGGGCCATTAGTGCTACAGACATCAGTGAAAAACTGCTTGCACCGATTGCAACTTTATCCCGGGGTTTTAAACAACGGGTCGGGGTCGCTCAGGCCATTCTCGGCAAACCCAAAATCCTGATCCTGGATGAACCTACCAACGGTCTTGATCCCACTCAAACGGATCACATGCGTCAATTGATTAAAAGTATCGCTCTGGAAGCAACCGTTATTTTGTCCACTCATATCATGCAGGAAGTCGATGCAATCTGTGACCGGGTTTTGATCGTACGCAACGGTCAACTGGTCATCGATGAGCACCTGGAGGAACTACGCAATAACCATCAATTGCGGGTGGTCAGTTCATTGTCCCCACAACAGGCCGGGCGTGTATTCGATCAGATCGATGGTATCGAAAATGTTGAAAACATCGCCTCTGAAGCCGATCCGCAGCGTTATCACTATCGTCTGAAGCTTGCTACCGGGGCAGTTCAGACACATATCTGTGCCAATATTGCCAGACAGATCATCAGCGAAGATGCGGAGTTGTTTCAACTGCAGCCTGAGCAGCGAGATCTGGAGACATTGTTCCGTGAAGTCAGCCAACATACTCAGCAGGAGAATCTGAACAATGCAGCCTGACCAACAAGCCTTGCCCACAATTCGTCGGATTGCGGCCAAAGAAGTCACCCTGTTTTTTGCTTCACCGATCGCCTATCTGTTCCTGGCAACTTTTGCCGCAGTCACATTATTTATTTTCTTCTGGGGAGAATCATTTTTCGCCCGTAACATCGCAGATGTCCGGCCGATGTTTGAGTGGATGCCAGTATTGCTGATCTTCCTGGCCAGCACTCTGACGATGCGTTTATGGAGTGAAGAACGACG
Organism: Gynuella sp.; assembly: GCF_050297175.1. NCBI lineage: Bacteria > Pseudomonadati > Pseudomonadota > Gammaproteobacteria > Oceanospirillales > Saccharospirillaceae > Gynuella > Gynuella sp. The sequence goes on from NZ_JBNKSF010000011.1 coordinate 62,608, forward strand.
CACCGGTACTCTCGAGTATGTGCTGACCCAACCAGTACCATTGTGGCATTTTGTAGTAGGTAAATTTGCCGGCTGTCTGCTGTTACTGTTGATTGCTCTGATTATCACTCTCCCGTTGCCGATTACTGTCTCAATAATTGGTGATCTTGACTGGGGTCCGGTATGGGCCGGATATCTGGCAACGTTTCTGCTGGGTGCAGCCTACCTGAGTATTGGATTGTTTGTGTCCGCCCGCAGTGACAACCAGATTGTCAGCCTGATCACAGCAACCGCACTAAGCGGTTTTTTCTATTTACTTGGCTCCAATACCATTACCGATTTCTTCGGCAACGATGCCGGTGAATGGCTTCGCCTGCTGGGTACTGGTTCGCGGTTTGACTCCATCACCCGGGGAGTCATCGATCTGCGTGATCTGTACTACTACGTCAGCATCATTGCGGTGTTTCTGACTCTGAACACATTCATGCTGGAGAGAGAGCGCTGGGCCAGCCAAAAACGCAACCCTCAACACAAGCTCTGGGGTACGGTGACGGTATTGTTACTGATCAATGCCCTGGGTGCCAATTTCTGGCTGGGCCAAATCAATGCTTTGCGCCTGGATACGACCGCCGGCAAGCAGTATTCCATTTCCAGTGCGACACAGAATTACTTGAATCAACTCCAGGAACCATTGTTGATTCGCGGCTACTTCAGTAGTAAGACGCACCCCCTCCTCGCCCCATTGGTACCGCAGTTACGTGATCTTTTGAAAGAGTATGAAGTGGCAGGCCATGGCAACGTCAAAGTGGAATTCGTTGACCCGGCAACCAATCCGGAAGAAGAGAAGGAAGCCAACGAGCAATATGGCATTCAACCGGTCCCATTCCAGGTGGCAGACCGCTATCAGTCAGCCATCGTCAGCTCTTATTTCAATGTGCTGGTGCAATATGGTAATGAACACGAAGTCCTGGGGTTCCGCGATCTGATTGAAGTCAGCGCCCGTTCTGAAGCAGATTTGGATGTTCAGTTACGCAACCCGGAACATGACATCACCAGCGCGATCAAAAAGGTCATGCATAGCTATCAGGCCGGTGGCAATTTATTCGATACTGTCAAAGACCCGATCAAGTTCACTGCGTACATTTCCGCCGACTCAACGTTGCCTAAAGAACTTCAGGATTTCCGCAAGGTAGTCACTCAGTCTGTGACTGACATGGCGAAAAAATCCAATGGCCGGTTGATCATTGATTTTGTCAATCCGGATGCCAATGGCGGTGCGGTTGGTCAGCAGATTGCTGAACAATATGGGTTCAAACCCATGACCACCAATCTGTTGAGTAATGATCGTTTCTATTTCTATCTGACTCTGGCGCAGGGCGATCAGGTCGTGCAGATTCCTTTGGGCGATATGAAGAAAGAAGGGTTCCAACGCGACCTGGAATCCGGCATAAAACGTTTTGCCAGTGGCTTTACCAAAACCGTTGCCCTGGTCACTCCCAGCGGCGGTGCCAATCCGTATAACCCATATGGTGGAGTGTCCGGCCCTCAATTTAATCAATTGCAGCAGTTCCTCGGATCGGATCTCAAGGTGGAAAAAGAGGATCTGAGCGACGGCAGCGTTTCTGGCCAGGCAGACATCCTGTTTCTAGCAGCACCTAAAGAGCTGGATAAAACGCAATTGTTCGCCGTAGACCAGTTCTTAATGCAAGGCGGTACGGTCATTCTGGCGACCTCGCCGTATGAGGCAGATTTCGGTAACCGTTCCATGACATTACAAAAACACAAAAGCGGTTTGGAAGACTGGCTCAAACACAATGGTCTGAGTATTGATGATCAAGTGGTATTAGATTCTCAAAACTCGGCATTTCCGATTCCTGTGACCCGCAATGTCAGTGGCTTTCAACTACAGGAAATCCGGATGATGGATTATCCCTACTTTATCGATATCCGCCCGGATGGCATGAACAGCGACAATCCCATTGTGTCCGATCTACCGCAGGTCACCATGAACTGGGCCTCTCCGATTACAATCAGTAAAGACAATCAGGGTGACCGGAAAATTACCGAACTGCTACACAGTTCCTCTGGTTCCTGGCTCTCCTCGTCAACGGACATTCTGCCCAAAGTCACAGCTCAGGGCGTATCTGGTTTCAGTCCGCAAGGCAATACCGGCTCTCATCTGCTCGGCGTCATTAGCAATGGTCGCTTTGAGTCCTATTTTGCCGGTCAAGATTCACCACTGCTGACAAAAACGGACGATGCACAGAATAAAAAAGATGGCGACAAAACCGACACCAAGGATAAACAACCAACAATCACCAGCGTGATTGACCATTCACCGAAGTCGGCCCGCATCATTTTGTTCAGCTCCAATGACTTTCTACGTGACCAGGTCATCCAGTTGGCGGATTCGGCCAATCGCACCAAGTATCTGAATACCCTGCAACTGGCTGCCAATACTGTTGACTGGTCTGTGGAAGATGCGGGTCTGTTGAGCATACGTTCACGTAGCCACTTCAACCGGACATTGCCACCGATGGAGCATAACAACCAATTGTTCTGGGAATATCTCAATTATGCATTGGCAGCGCTGGCTCTAGTGGTGATTGCAGTGATTCAGAGACAGCGGAAAAAATCCCGTGAACGCCGTTATCTTCATCTATTAGCACAATAACAGGAGGCATCATGAAGAAATTTCAAACCTGGCTGGCCGCTCTGTTGGTCGTGCAGATTGCGCTGGCAGGAGGTCTGTTCTGGAACAGTCAGAACAGACACTCCGGCAACCAGCCACAACAATTGCTCAGTTTTCAGAGCAAGGAAATTGATAAGGCTGTTATTAGCGGTGAAGACAAAAACGTTACCTTAAAGAAAGCTTCTGGTGAATGGCAGCTGGCCGATAATTCTCTGCCGGCAGACAGCCAGAAAATTATCGAACAACTCAGCAAACTGGAAAAACTCAAAACCGGCTGGCCGGTGGCAACGACCAAATCCAGCCACGAACGTTTCGAAGTGGCGAAGGACAAGTTTCAGCGTCATATTGAGTTGTTTAAAGGAGATCAAAAGGTTGCCGAGCTTTACCTGGGCAGTTCACCGGGCTTTAAACAGATTAATATCCGTCGTCCGGATGATGACAAGGTTTACAGCGCGGCCCTGACCAGTTACGAGTTTCCAGTGGATGACGAGGGTTGGCTGGATCGCTCGTTACTGGCAGCCAGTGATGTCTCAGGCATAAAAGGCAGTGATTATGCTCTGACCAAAAAGGACAAACAGTGGCAATTGACCGAAAAGGATGGCCAAAGCACGGAACCCGCCGACAGCCAGAAAGCCAATGATCTGGCAACGGCTCTGAGTAACCTGAAGGTGCTATCGATATTGCAGAATAAAGATGAAGCCCCGGATCAGCCAACAGCCGAGTTAACGGTTTCCAGTGGCGATACACAATGGGTTTACCGGTTCAGTCAGCGCAATGACAATTACTATGTTTCACGCAATGACCGTGATGCAGTATTTAAAATCAGTAAGCCGATTTACGATTCAATTGTGGATGTCAAAGAGCCTCAACTGGCAGGACAGGAAAGCCATAACGATGAAGCAGAAACAGACGATAACAGTCAGAGTTAACCGTTACTAACGGTGCAAAAAGGCCGGCAACATGCTGGCCTTTTTAATGTTGAGATCAAATCAGGGAACTAATCGTCCTTTAACACCCAATCGGCGGATTGCGATGAAGGTAACACCAGCTCAGCATTGAGCCGGTCATTACCGGCAATTTGTACCAGAGCTTGCTGCCGGCTCATACCCCAGGCACGCATATGCCGTTGACAGAGTCGCTCCATGGCCACCTCTATCGGCACATCAAAATACCAACGTTCATCAAAACAATTACCGACCGCTGACCAGCCGTGATCGGAATATAGCAAATACAAACCTTCTACCAGAACCAACCGGCAATCAGCCGGAACCTGATGCGCTGCATCCACCGGGTCACCAATGTCATGCTCAAATCCAGGCCAATCGCAAACTGCTGCCTCATAACTGTCTTTCAGTCGCTGTAGATGGCAACTCATAAGATGGGGATCAAATGTCCATGGTGCACCACGTCTGGCCAAAGCCTGTTGTGGATCAGGCAGGGTATTCAATTGAGCTTTGCTGAGATGAAAACCATCCATGCCCAAGTTCACCATAACCGGCGTGTTAAAATATTCATTGACCCGCCGGGAGAGCTCACTGGCTAATGTCGTCTTGCCCGATCCGGGGATACCGGCCAAAGCGATCAACCGGCGAGATCGCGCGCTGTTTACCTGTGCGATGAGGCGCTCAACTGCCTCATCTATCGAACTGTGATGCATTCTCATTACTTAACCCATCATAAACATACTGTCAGTATTCACAAAATCTTAAGGTTATTCACGTTTACTTCCTACATGACCGTCCCCACAATGATTGCATAGCATCTCGGTTAACCCATCTCCTGACTCACGGTGATCATTTATGCGTAAGAAGGAAAAAACCGTTTCTTTGGTTCTTGGTTCTGGTTCTGCCCGTGGTATGGCTCACATTGGTGTCATTCGGCTGCTGGAAGATCGGGGATATCAGATTCAGTCGATTTCCGGAACATCCATCGGCTCATTAATCGGCGGATTCTATTGTGCCGGCAAACTGGAACTCTATCACCAATGGCTGCTGGAACTGGACCGAACCTCAGTACTCAGACTGCTGGATTTTTCATTTGATCGTCGCGGACTGCTCAAGGGCGAGAAAGTGTTGTCGACACTGAAGGAAATCATTGGCGATTATGATATTGAGGAGCTTCCAATTAAATACACGGCGGTCGCAACCGATATCGAACGCGAAAAAGAGGTATGGCTCAGTGAAGGCTCCATGTTTGAAGCTATTCGTGCGTCAATTGCCGTCCCTTCAATTTTTACACCTCATTATTACCGCGGTATGAAACTCATGGATGGCGGTCTGCTGAACCCCGTTCCAGTCGCTCCAACGGCAGGTGATACCACTGAGTTGACAATTGCTGTCAATCTCAATGGTAAAAGTCTGATCAAAGATCTGGACGCCAAAAATGACCGCAAACTCAGCACCGAAGCCAATGGTTTTCAAAAACGACTAGGCGATGTTCTGGAACGGGTTCTGCCAGATAAGAAAAACGTCAGATCCAAAGGCCCGGCAACCCCCAACATGATTGAAATGACCACTCGCAGTATCGACATCATGCAGAACACCATTGCCCATGCAAAAATGTCGATCTACAAACCGGATATCCTGATTGAAATCCCCAGGGATGCGTGCGGTTTTTTCGACTTTCATAAAGCCGAGGAAATGATAGATATCGGATATTCCATGGCCGACACAGCACTGAATAACTGGCATGAACATCATCCTTACAGTGATGAGCCCACGTATCCTCAGAGGGTCCCGGTCAGCGATGGTCCGATTCCCAGTTAAACAGTAACGTTCCGACCAGTACGAAGATAACCGTCATGGCCAGCAGGATCAGAATATGATCCCACTGCTCACCAAGGGTCTCGCCTTCAATAGCAATGGCGCGGGCGGCCTGAACAACGTGCGTCAGCGGCAGAAACTCGGCAAATCGCTGTAACGACAGCGGCGCCCCTTCCATTGAAAACCAGGCACCCGATAACCCCAGCATTGGATAAGCCGTCATATTCAACAGTCCGCTGGTCAGCTCTTCACTACGAGTTCTGGAGGCAATCACCAGAGCCAGACCAATCATAGCCATAATGCCTAATGCCAGAATCACAAAGAAGTCCAGGTAGCTACCAAGCATCACGGTAGAAAATGTCCAATGACAGCCAAAAAAGATGACGGAACAGAAAAACATCACCAGGATCCAGCGCGACGCCACTTGTGCCGCCAGAAATTCAAAGGCCGTCAATGGTGTGGCTTTAAACCGCTTTAACACACCGATACGACGATAACGTACGATTGCATATCCGACACCAAACAGGCAGCTATACAGGATGTTCATACCAATAACACCGGGAATGACCCAGTCAATATAGCGAATAGCATCACCTTCCACTTCACGCTTGCGAAAATCAGGATCACTGCTGTGCAGCATTTTCTCCAGAAAATAACCCTTAGAGGATTGCTTGTTCACCCAGTACAAACGGTCATCCAACTGCAACACCAGATCAATCTGATGCAACCGGAGCTTTTTCTTGGCTTCCTGCAGATCCTGATAAGGAATAATCTGCAAATGCGACATAGCCAACAACTGCGGCCGTGATAAGTAGGCATCCTCCTCACCAATCACACCAATGCGGTAGTCAGGTCTGGGATTAGAAAAAATATACGCAAAACCGAATACCAGAAGAAATGGCAGAAACAGGTTCCAACCGAAATTCCTGCGGTCCCGAATCGTTTCCCGGTTTCGTGCGTTGAAAATAGCCAGAAATCTCGCCAGCATGAATTTAAACCCTGAGCTCGTGGCCAGTCAGCCGTAAAAATAAGTCTTCCAGATTTGGAGACTTGACCTGCAGATCCTGCAATGGCACACCACTGCTGATTAATTGTTGAAGTGTCAGTTCCAGATGATCGGTCAAAATCTCGTAACAGCCATTACGTGCAGCTGCACCAAGACCCGTCATGACGTCAGCATCACACTGATGCTTGGGAACCTGTATATACACGCCATTGAAATAACGATTAAGAAGGGCTTCCGGAGTGCCCGCCTCTACAATCCGTCCCTCATCCATAATGACAATCTCGTCACATAGGAATTGTGCCTCATCCATATAGTGAGTCGTCAGAATGATCGTTTTGCCGCGAGCCTTAATCGTCTGTATCAATTGCCAGAAGTGAAAACGCGCCTGTGGATCCAGGCCAGTGGAAGGTTCATCCAAAAATATGATGGCCGGATCATTTACCAGCGCCAGTGCCAATAGCATTCGCTGTCGCTGGCCACCGGATAATAAGCGGGTATCCCGGTCAACAAAGCTTTCAAGCTGGCATAACTCCATCAACTCAGCAATGCTCAGACGACGTTGATAAAAAGATGCAAACAGATCAAGCGTTTCGCGTACTGTCAGATAATCCGGCAACGCGGTATTCTGAAACTGAATACCAATCCGCTGATACATTTTTTTTGAAGCCCGCTCGCCAAAATAGCGAATGGTTCCGGATGTTGGGGCAGATATGCCCTCCATCATTTCTATCGTAGTAGTTTTACCGGCACCGTTGGGGCCTAACAGACCAAAACAAACCCCTTCTTCAATCGTAAAGGAAACAGCGTCCACAGCCACCAGACCGGCATACCGCCTGGTCAGTTTCTCAACTTCAATAATGGGCATAAACAAACCTTAACGGGTTCCCAAACCACCACTCTCATAACGAGCGCGCATCCTACCAGAAAAAGCGAGTTCTCACACAAACGCACTTTGCACAAGTTATTCACAGGGAGTTCCGCTATTTGTGCAATGGAAATCTGTGTAGAATCGCCGGTTACATTAAAAGCTCCAGCCCGTCATTAAGTGTGCTCTTCCTGCCGATGGACCATCTGTCCACGACGATGCCGCAATCACACTTGTGCTGAGACGTCGATAAGACCGATTCAGGATGAAAACCCAATGGAGTAGAACTTATTTGTCGAGTTTTTTTCGGCGCATCACCATAACACTGTGAAGATTCATGACCATTCAATTTGGCGAACGTTTACTGTCGATATCTCCTAATCTGGCTATGCAGATCGGCCTTGAAGAAGCTGTTCTGGCCCAGCTCGTATTCGAGTTATCCACAATCTGCCCCAATAAAACACTGTTGGGCAAGGAATGGTTTTATCTGGCACCGGAACGGTGGCCTGAACTGGTTCCGTTCTGGAACATGACAAAGTTAAACCAGATTTTCAGAAATCTGGAAGCACTCAAAGTGATTGAACGTCACTTTAACGATAACGGTCAGTTTCTGGTTCGTCTGATCCCTGACAATGCGTTTAACCCCGCTGCAAATCAGGGGCATCAGCGTGTTAGCCATAATCCAGCGCAGTCGCTGAACCGTCCCAGCCAATCAGCTGCCACCACGAACGCAGCACGGGCCCGAAATCAGCGCCATGCTGGACTGCCAACCTTTATGATTGAACAAAGCCAGCAGTTTCAGCAGGGCCGAAACTATAAGACTGCAATGCGTCAAGACTGGTATCCTGACGAAAACCTGTTAATCCCGCGCCTGCAAGCTGATAACATCACGGTTGATTTTGCCCGCGAGCAACTTCCGGCATTTATCGGCCATTATATGGAAACAGGTGTTGCCGCTGCTGACTGGAACAGTCGCTTTATTCGCTGGGTTAAAGAAGAATGGGCCAAAATGTATCGCTCAGCACCACAGCACTCCAATTACCGTCAGGATCAGCGTGATGAAGTCAGACGAAAAATCATGGATATCTACGACACCAACTGGTAATCAGCCCCAGGGGCTCGACGAACAGACCAAGATCCTCGTCAATATGGTATTCGCCAGGCTGCGCGCCAGTTATGGCCATCGTTTTGACAGTACTTTTGGCGATGGAGATTCGCTGAATATTGCCAAGCGCGAGTGGGGGTTCTGTTTACAGGGTTACAGCGAAGCACAACTGGCCAGTGCACTGCATGCCGCCAAGCTTAAATATGCCTGGCCACCTGCGATATCCGAATTTCTGGAACTGATGCAGACCAATCCCGAGGACCTTGGTCTGCCCAGTGCTCGTGATGCCTATCAGGAAGCCTGTAGTTGTCGTATAGACCCTCGACGTTTTCCGTGGCGTCATGCCATTGTCTATGAAGCTGCCAAACGCACGGAATTCTGGCGTCTCAAAACCGCAACGGAAAAAGAAAGCTGGCCTCTATTCGAAAAAAACTACAAAGAACTGGTCAAAAAGGTATTGGATGGCGAAGACTTCACAGTCCCTGACAGCATCAGACTGGAAGACAACAGCTCCGTGACGGTAGCTTTGGATATTCAACAGTTGGCAGAACAAAATGGTATCGACTCCAGCCTGCTCTACTATATGCAAAAGCCCATGCACAGCCCGATACGTCAACAACTCCGACAACGTGCACTTAAAAAACTGTCAGAGCTTGGCATCGATCTGGTGCTGCCAGATTAAGATTCTTTCTAAAGCACCAGGATGCCTAATGACACGACGAGACATGCTTCAGTCTGTCATTGATCAGAACCTATCTGCTTGGTGGCATCCAGCACCCGTTCGTCAGAATTATCCTTAATTTGCACACCACTTATTTTTCGTATCAAAAACTGATCAATCAAATATCCAGCCTTGGTGGCCGCCTGATCAAAACTTAAACCCCCCGGACGAATATTGGAGATGCAATTGCGATCAGCGTCGGTACAGCCTGTTTTAGGCCGATAGGTCAGGTACATACCAAGGCTGTTGGCAGCACTCAATCCAGGGCGTTCTCCCACCAGGACAATCACCAGCTCCGCCCGTAATAACTCCCCGACAGCATCGCCCACTGCAACCCTGCCTTGTTCGACGATGACCACCGGCGCTATCAGTTTCTCTTTCAGACAAGGCAGCTGACACAACCTGTTGATCATTTGACCGGCATTTTGCTGTACTGCGATGGTCGATAAGCCATCCGCCACGACAAAGACCACCTCTGCAGCCGGCATTTGTTGTAACTGCGAGACAGATGGCGGGTTCAGCTGTCGTCCCAGATCCGGTCGGGTCAGATAAGCAGCACGATCAGAAGCCTGACTATGCAACACCACAGACTTTATTCCGACATCGGATAATTCCGCCGCTAATGATTCACAATCCAGCGCAGTCCAAACCGCGTCACGGGCACGGGCATGATCCAGTTGAAACTTCAACTGAGCGGTAGTGGGCTGGCTAACCCCAACTTTGCCCAGACCAATACGGGCCTCAGTATACTGACTCAGAGCCTGCCATAGTTTATTGGTATTCATGATTCTATCCGCCCGAGTAATTTACTGGAAAAACCCGATAGAAAAGGGCTTTTCATAATTCCGGCATCCAGTACCCGGCCGGAATTATCGGTAATTGACATCTGTTTTAACCAATTAGCAAATTCCGGTGCTGGGGTCAGATTTAATGCTCTGCGTATATATAGCGCATCATGGAAACTGGTTGTCTGATAGTTCAACATGACATCGTCGGACCCAGGTATACCCATAATAAAAGCCCCGCCGGCTACGGCAAATTGAGTCAGCAACATGTCCATATCATCCTGATCGGCCTGAGCATGGTTGGTGTAACAGATATCACACCCCATGGGTAATCCGAGCAGTTTGCCGCAAAACAAATCTTCCAGCCCGGCCCGGATAATCTGCTTGCCATCATATAAATATTCCGGACCGATAAATCCAACCACAGAATTGATCAGTAAGGGATCAAACTGCCGGGCCACAGCATAAGCCCGGGCCTCACAGGTCTGTTGATCGACACCATGATGGGCATTGGCTGAGAGTGCACTGCCCTGACCTGTTTCAAAATACATGCAATTGTTACCCACTGTTCCTCGGGCCAGATGCTCCCCTGCCTCTTTGGCCTCTTTTAACAACGCGAGGTTAATACCAAAAGACTCATTGGCTTTCTGGGTACCGGCAATGGACTGGAAAATAAGATCTACAGGCGCACCTTGATTGATTAAATCGATCGTAGTCGTTACATGAGTCAAAACACAACTTTGAGTTGGAATCTGATATTCCTGAATCAAACCATCCATTAAAGCCAACAACCGACGTACCGTCGCCGGATTATCTGAAGCCGGGTTGATACCGATAACGGCATCACCACATCCCATTAACAAACCATCCATCATTGACGCTGCAATGCCCAATTCGTCATCCGTTGGGTGATTGGGTTGCAGACGTACGGATAAACACCCCGGCTGTCCGATAGTGTTACGAAAGCTGGCAACATTGTGGCATTTTTGCCCAACCAGAATCAGATCCTGAATACGCATGATTTTGCTGACGGCCGCAGCCATCTCTGGAGTCAGTGCCCATTTCAGCTGCTGGATCAATGCCGGCGTGGTGGTTTCAGCCAGCAAAAACTCTCTAAACTCGCCGACTGTCAGGCCGGCAATCAATCGAAATGCTTCTGCATCATGATTATCCAGGATCAAACGGGTTACTTCGTCCTGCTGGTAAGGAATAAATACATCATCCAGAAAATCCTCCAAAACCACTTCAGACAGACAAATCTGCGCAGCCACTCGTTCCAGTTCTGATTCTGCGGCAATACCCGCAAGCTCATCACCGGATCGGCGCGGAGTCGCCTTGGCCATCAATACTTTCAGATTGGGGAACGTCCAGCGAGTGGAATCAAGTAAACAGTGATACATAGCTATCGACAACCTGCAGCCCTAATAAACATCTGGCTTTAGGTCAGCAAAGCTAGTGCCAGATGACCGGCATAATGGGTAGATAAAAACTGGGAAGGATTTGGTTTGATATTCAGGTAAAAAAAAAGCGCCAAACGGCGCTTTTTCATAGGATCAATTATACCGAGGCTTTTTCCTCGTCACTGATCTCTTTCATAGTCAGCTTAATACGGCCACGGTTATCAATATCCAGCACTTTGACCACGACTTCCTGACCTTCTTTCAGAACGTCAGCGACAGACTTAATACGTTCCTCTGCAATCTGGGAGATGTGAACCAGACCATCCTTACCAGGCAAGAATGTCACAAATGCACCAAAATCGGCCAACCGCGCGACAACACCTTTATAGATTTTACCAATTTCCGCTTCCGCAGTAATCGCCAGAATCCGATCTTTTGCTGCCTTCATGGCCACACCATCCGGTGCATAAATACGAATCGTACCGTCATCATCGATATCAATTTCAGTACCGGTTTCTTCAGTCAGCGCACGAATGGTCGCACCACCTTTACCGATCACATCGCGGATTTTATCAGCATCGATTTTTACGGTTTCATTGGCCGGAGCATTAGGCGACAGCTCGGGACGTGCTGCAGAAATAACTTTGCTCATTTCACCCAGAATATGAATGCGGGCATCATGTGCCTGTTGCAGCGCAATTTCCATGATTTCTTCGGTAATACCTTCAATTTTGATGTCCATCTGCAGCGCAGTAACACCCTTGGCCGATCCAGCCACTTTGAAATCCATATCACCGAGATGATCCTCGTCACCGAGAATATCGGTTAGTACTGCAAAACCATCGCTCTCTTTGACCAATCCCATGGCGATACCAGCAACCGGAACAGATACTGGAACACCCGCATCCATCAGCGCCAGAGAAGAACCGCAGACTGATGCCATAGAGCTTGAACCATTGGATTCAGTAATCTCGGAAACAACCCGGACCGAATAAGGGAAATCCTCAGTGCTTGGCATGGATGCCTGAACACCACGGCGGGCCAGACGACCATGACCGATTTCACGGCGACCAACAGCCCCCATACGACCACATTCGCCCACACTGAATGGAGGGAAGTTGTAGTGCAGCATGAAGTAGTCATCACGCAGACCGGTCAGATCTTCTTCCATTTTGGCATCACGTTTAGTGCCCAGCGTACAACTTACCAAAGCCTGGGTTTCACCACGGGTGAACAAAGCAGAACCATGCGCCCGTGGCAGCACGCCCACTTCCACTTCAATCGGACGAACAGTCTTGTTATCCCGACCATCAATACGTGGTTTGCCTTCTACCACATTGCGACGTACGAGTTTCTTTTCCAACTTACCAAAGATGGCCTTAATATCGTCAGCAGAGGGTTGACCTTCTTCTTCACCTGACAGGGTTTCAATTGCTTCATTACGCAGCAGTGTCAGTTGATCATAACGGGCCGCTTTTTCAACGATGGTATAGGCAGCCGCAATTTTGTCATAGTAAGCTGCTGATACAGTTTCCAGCAGTGAGGTGTTTTCCGGCTCTGGCTGCCAGTCCCATTTTTCTTTACCTGCTTCGCTGGCGAACTCAGTAATACCTGTAATGGCAGACTGCATTTCCATGTGCGCAAACAAAACGGCACCCAGCATCTGATCTTCAGTCAGCTCTTTGGCTTCTGATTCAACCATCAATACCGCATCTTTGGTACCAGCAACCACCATGTCCAGTGAAGACTCTGCTGCGGTAGCAACATCAGGGTTAAGAATATAACCATGGTCATCACTGTAGCTGACACGTGCCGCAGCAATCGGACCGTTGAACGGGATGCCGGAAACCGCCAGTGCCGCAGAAGTCGCCAGCATTGCACAAATATCAGTTTCTTCTTTGGCTGATGCGGAAATCACGTTAATGATGACCTGAACCTCGTTCATAAACCCTTTGGGAAACAATGGACGAATGGGGCGATCGATCAGACGGGATACCAATGTTTCTTTTTCAGATGGACGGCCTTCACGTTTCAGATACCCACCCGGGATCTTTCCGATCGAATAATATTTTTCCTGATAGTGAACAGACAGGGGGAAGAAACCCTGGTCAGGCTTAGCTTCTTTGGCAGCCACAACGGTGGCCAGCACCTTGGATTCGCCCATAGATGCAATCACAGCACCCGTTGCCTGACGGGCCACTTTACCGGTTTCAAGAGTAACGGTATGAACACCAAATTGAAAAGTTTTAGTCTTTGCGGTTAAAAAACTCACTATGTTTTTCCTTTTTATAAACAATTTATTGTTTACCAGACCACCGCAGAGCGCTTCTACCGTTGTGGCCGAAGAACAGCCACAATGGATAGAAGCACTCGTCTCTGGAGCAGACTGGTTATTAAAGTGTGACCCGGACAATCCGCTTCACACGGCCGGACGAATCATACAGTAGTTATTTTTAATACTTATGAAACAGCCGGTGAGCCATTAACGACCCATTATTGCAGATACGAAACATATATCGGGAAATGAAAAAGACCCCGGACGGGGCCTTTAACTGAGAGAAATCAGCGACGAAGTCCTAAACGACCAATCAATGTAGTATAACGGTCCAGACTTTTGCCTTTGAGATAATCCAACAGCTTACGACGCTGGTTAACCATACGGATCAAACCACGTCTTGAGTGGTGATCTTTTTTATGGGCTTTGAAGTGAGATTGCAACGCATCAATATTTGCACTCAACAAAGCAACCTGAACTTCTGGAGAACCTGTGTCACCTTCAGCTTGTTGATATTCTGTTACGATTTCTGCTTTTTTCTCAGGGCTTAATGCCATGTTTCTTATCTCCAAATAAAAATATGCCTGCTGCCTGGCGGAAAACCTGAAAGACAGCGCCTTACTGTTAGCGGCCGTGCATATTAACAGCGGCAACAGGTCTTATGCTGAAATGTCCAACATAGACGGCGGCGGATTATATCGAAAACATTCGCCTAATCCCAGTTAATTAAGCGTGCCGGTTTGATCAAACCATTCTCAGCCCGACCAACACCTATCATTTTCTGCGCCTGCTCGTCATAAACGCGGATCTGTGGAGTCTGAATCTGAGGCATATCTGGATATTTCACCGGATTGCCATGACAGAAACGTATCACTTGCTCCCCTGTCAGCGACACCATGGGCCATTGAGTAATCATGCTATCGACAGGCAATAGCTGAGCCTGCAATTGTTCTGGAGTAAATAGCTGTAATTGCGCCAACTCAACTGCTTGCTGCAAGTGGTAGAGGCCATGCTTGATTCGGTGCAAGCGCGATACATGGGCACCGCAGCCTAACAACTGACCAAGTTCATCCACCAGGCTGCGAATATAGGTGCCTTTGCTGCAATGAATCTCCAGATCAATGGTTCGTTCATGAATTGCCAACACCTCAAAGCGAAATATGGTAACAGGCCTGACTTTGGCTTCTACTTCGATACCTGCTCTGGCAAGCTCATACATAGGCCGCCCATTTACCTTTAACGCCGAATATATCGGAGCAACCTGTTGAATCGTGCCGGTCAAATGCTCAGCAATGAGATTTTGCAGCTTTTCGGTAGTCACAGCAGCTGGAATATCTTTCTCTTCCACAACCTGACCATCAGCATCACAAGTATCTGTTCTCACACCCAGAACTGCTGTAGTCTGATAGGTCTTGTCACTATCGAGCAGCAATTGCGAAAACTTGGTGGCCTCACCAAGGCATATAGGCAACAAGCCCGTGGCCAAAGGGTCAAGCGCCCCAGTATGACCGGCTTTCTGTGCCTGATAGCATCGCTTGACCTGTTGCAGCACCGCATTGGAACTGTAACCCGAAGGCTTGTTGATCAACACCACGCCATGTATTGGATTACCTTTACGCTTACGACTCATCTTGCCCCTGACGATCTAGATCAGACTGCACGGCATCATCGATCAATCGACTTAATTTATGCCCTTCACCCAATAAATCATCGTAATGGAAACGCAATTGAGGAATGACTCTCAAGGACAATCCTTTTGCCAGCATCGTACGCAGGAAACTGGCAGCACCGTTAAGCACCGTTTCACTCTGTTTCTTGCTGCTGTCTGAATCATCCAAAGCCATGCAGGTAAAATACACATCGGCGTAACTGAGGTCCTTACTGACCTTCACGTTATTGATGGTCACCATACCAACTCTGGGGTCCTTGACTTCCTGTTGAATCAACATCGCCAAATCTCGCTGCATTTGATCAGCAATTCGACGGGTTCTGCTAAATTGTTGTGCCATTTTCTTTTCCTATATACCAGGAAACAAAAAGCTCTCAGGCTTACACCGGAGAGCTTCCTTAATTGTTTGATTACCAGATCCCGGCTAACCGGTACCTACGATCTAAAGTTACCTGGTTAATCAATAGTCCGGGCGATTTCCTTAATATCAAAGACTTCGATTTTGTCGCCGACTTTAACATCAGTATAGTTTTTCACGCCGATACCGCATTCCATACCGTTGCGCACTTCCTGAACGTCATCTTTGAAGCGACGCAAAGATTCAAGCTCACCTTCATAAATCACCACATCATCACGTAGGACGCGGATCTTCTTATTACGGTAAACAATACCTTCAACAACCATACATCCGGCAATCTGGCCAAATTTAGGCGAGTTAAAGACATCCCGAACCTCGGCAACACCGACAATATCTTCGCGCAATTCCGGACTCAACAAACCACTCAGTGCCGCTTTAACATCATCAATGATGTTATAAATAACACTGTAGTAACGCAGATCCAGCCCCTGGCGTTCAATAATCTCACGAGCCTGGGCAGATGCACGAACATTGAAACCAAATATAACCGCACTCGCTGTCACAGCCAGATTAGCATCTGATTCAGTAATTGCACCAACTCCGCCGGAAACAATATTGACCTTAACCTCTTCATTACCCAACTTAAGCAATGAAGAACGCAAAGCTTCCAGACTTCCCTGCACATCGGCTTTCAATACGATGTTCAAAGTCGCCACTTCGCCAGCGGTCATATCTGCAAAGAGGTTATCAAGCTTGGTTGCCTGTTGGTGAGCCAGTTCATTCTGGCGGGCCTTTTCCTTACGGAACTCTGCCACTTCGCGGGCTTTACGCTCGCTCTCAACCACAATGAAATCATCACCAGCAGTAGGTGTACCATCAAGACCCAGTATCTGCACGGGAATAGACGGACCTGCACTCTGAACCTGCTCACCGGTCTCATCCAACAAAGCACGGACCTTACCGAAACATTCGCCGGCGAGGACAATATCACCTTTGTGCAAAGTGCCGGTCTGAACCAATACCGTTGAAACCGAACCACGACCACGATCCAGGCTGGACTCGACAACAACCCCTCGAGCCCGGGCATCCACAATTGACTTCAGTTCGAGTACTTCCGCCTGTAACAATACTGCATCAAGCAAAGCATCAATGCCCTGGCCAGTATGCGCCGATACCTGAACAAACTGTGTATCGCCACCCCAGGATTCAGGCACGACATCTTTAGCAGAAAGCTCGTTGGTCACGCGATCTGGATCAGCTGCTTCCTTATCGATTTTGTTAATTGCGACAACAATCGGTACTCCAGCAGCCTTGGCGTGTTGAATCGCCTCTTCTGTTTGTGGCATAACACCATCATCAGCCGCAACGACCAGAATCACCACGTCTGTACTCTGGGCACCACGCGCGCGCATCGCGGTAAAAGCTGCGTGTCCAGGAGTATCCAGGAACGTAACCATACCATTAGCGGTTTCCACGTGATAAGCACCAATATGCTGGGTAATTCCACCAGATTCGCCTGCCGCTACTCGGGTTTTCCGAATATAGTCAAGCAGCGAAGTCTTACCATGGTCAACGTGGCCCATAACGGTTACCACAGGAGCTCTTGGTAATTCTTCACCTACATTTTCTTCAACGAAGGAAATCAGGTTTTCTTCCAATTGGTTTTCATTGATCAGGGTATACTTATGACCCATCTCTTCAACAACCAGTATGGCCGTGTCCTGGTCAAGTACCATATTAGGATTGGAAACAACCCCCATCTTGAACAGCACTTTTACTACTTCTGCCGATTTCACTGACATTTGATTTGCCAGATCACTGACAGAAACACTTTCACCAAAAGACACATCCCTGACAACCGGCTGTGTTGGCTGTTGAAATTGGTGTTCACGCCGTTTTGATTTTCTTCGTCTGGACCGGCGGCCGCCGCTGAAATCACCATCGTCGTCAAGCATTTCCAATATCTGCTGGTGTTTATTACCCTTATGACGCTCTACGGGCTTGTGATGCACGACAGCTTCTTTGACAACCGTTTCGCCTTTGGTTTTCTTGCTCGGCTTCTTGGTTTCTTCACGCTCCTCTCGAGCAGAACGCGCTTCTTTAACCTGCTCTTTCTTGACTTCTTTACCGGTTTTCCGCTCATTCTTCGATGCAGAGGATGAGTCGGATGCCTCATCTGCAGAATCCGCAGCAACTTCGGCTTTTGCCGCCTCAACTGTCTCACCAGTTGATTCACTCGCTAGAGATTCTGATTCCGCACTAGCCACAGATTCTTCCGCATTACCAACTTCTGTGAGCTGCTCGGCTGGCTGCTCTGTATCTACAGCTTCAACGGAAGGTGTCGCTTTAGCAGTTT
This sequence comes from Gynuella sp., assembly GCF_050297175.1. NCBI lineage: Bacteria > Pseudomonadati > Pseudomonadota > Gammaproteobacteria > Oceanospirillales > Saccharospirillaceae > Gynuella > Gynuella sp. Next base: position 80,581 of record NZ_JBNKSF010000011.1, read on the forward strand.
CGTCAGCTTCTGTTTTAGCCTGTTTCTGCTGTTCTGATTTAACCTTTTCTTCCTGCTCGCGTAGACGGGCAGCTTCTAACTTGGCGTTCTCTTCTTCCCGTTTACTAGGCGATACAAGCTGCTCTTCTTCTACTGGAACAGCTGTCTCTTTTTTAACGTAAGTTCGTTTTTTTCTGACCTCGATATTGACGGTCTTCGCCCGGCCACCCAGGCTGGAAGACTTAATTTGTGTGGTAACTTTACGTTTTAACGTTATTTTTTTGGGACCTCCAGATGATTCACCGTGGCTTTTTTTGAGAAAAGCCAGTAACGCCTGCTTCTCTTCATCACTGACTGAATCGGTCTCATTACTATGCGGTAAACCAGCTTCTTTCATCTGCCCTAGCAAACGATCTACTGGTGTACCGACATTTTCGGCTAGCTCTTTGACTGTCACTTCTGCCATGCTGCCCTCCTTTAACAAATCGTCTGCTTATTCGTTTTCAAACCAGGGAGCGCGGGCAGTCATGATCAGTTGACCAGCGCGCTCTTCACTCATACCTTCAATTTCAAGCAAGTCATCTATGCCCTGTTCGGCAAGATCTTCCATGGAAATAATGCCTTTACTGGCCAATGTATAAGCCAAGTGTTTATCCATACCATCCATGTTAAGAAGGTCATCAGCGGGCTCAGAACCTTCCAGTTGCTCTTCAGTTGCCAACTCTTTGGTTAATAACGCATCTCTTGCCCGCTGTCTTAATTCTGCCACGATATCTTCATCAAACCCTTCGATATCCAGCATCTCTTCAAGTGGTACATAGGCAATTTCCTCCAGCGAAGTAAAACCTTCACTGACCAATACCTGTGCCACTTCTTCGTCAACATCCAATGAGTCAACAAAATCTGATACGATCTGACCGGCTTCAGCCTGCTGTTTGGCTCCAGCTTCATTTTCGGTCATCACGTTAATTTCCCAACCTGTCAGTTCGGTTGCCAGACGAACATTCTGTCCTCCCCGGCCAATTGCCATAGCGAGGTTTTCTTCAGCTACAGCTACATCCATGGTATGAGTTTCTTCATCGATGACGATTGAAGCTACATCCGCCGGAGCCATTGCATTTATCACCAGCTGAGCAGGATTATCATCCCACAGGACAATATCGACTCTCTCATTACCAAGTTCATTTGATACCGCCTGAACTCTGGAACCACGCATACCAACACAAGCACCAACCGGATCAATACGTCCATCATTAGTTTTAACTGCTATTTTGGCGCGTGAGCCTGGATCCCGTGCACAGGCACGAATCTCAATCACTTCCTCTTGAATTTCTGGCACTTCAATTCTGAACAACTCCACCAGCATTTGCGAACTGCTTCGACTTAACACCAGCTGAGGTCCACGACCTTCTGTTCTTATTTCATGTAAAACAGCACGCACTCTATCGCTGATCCGGAAAATTTCCCGGGCAATTAGCTGGTCTCTTGGCAATATCGCTTCTGCATTACTTCCAAGATCAATAATCAAACTGTCTCTGGTAACCTTTTTAACCGTTCCGGAAACCATTTCACCCAGTTTTTCCCGATATTGTTCAACGATTTTGGCCCGCTCAGCTTCACGAACTTTTTGAACGATTATCTGTTTGGCGGCCTGGGCACTGATCCTTCCGAAACCTTCATTTTCCACTTTGATTTCGTATACATCACCAGGCTGTAAGGTGGGATCTATTTCTGCGGCTTCTTCCATGTTCAATTCATATCCCAGACCCGGCACAACCTCATTACTGACGACCAGCCAGCGTCTGAAGGTTTCATAATCGCCAGTTGTCCGATCAATTACGACATGAATATCAACCTCTCCTTCATCATCGTAGCGTTTCTTTGCGGCTGCTGCGAGAGCCATCTCAATAGCCTCAAAAATGACATCTTTAGCAACGCCTTTTTCATTAGAGACCGCCTCTACAACCAGAAGCATTTCTTTATTCATCGTCCTCGCCCCTACTAACCGTCAATCTGATCAAACCGTGGAATAATCCGTGCTTTTTCTATTTGTTCGAACGGTAATACGTACTCTTCTTCCTCGATTACCAAAAGAACATCAGAATCTTCCACCCCGTTTAATAAGCCTTTAAATTTTTTTCTACCTTCAAAGGGCCTGCTGAGCCGGATTTCTATTTCATGACCTTTGTAAACAGCAAACTGTTCCAAGGTAAACAAAACCCTGTCCATACCTGGAGAAGAAACCTCCAGTGTATAGTTGCTCTGAATAGGGTCTTCTACATCCAAGACACTGCTGATCTGACGACTGACCGTGGCACAGTCCTCCACATCAATCCCTTCTTCATGATCTATATATATGCGCAATAGCGATCGGTTACCCTGAGGAATATATTCAAGTCCCCAGAATATAAACCCCAGCCCTTCTACAACCGGGCGGGTCAGCTGTTCTAAAACCTGCTGTTTTACACTCAAAGTATGTATTCCAAAAACAAAAAATGGGCATCATGTGCCCACAAATTAAAGCTGCACAATGTATTTATCATGCAACCTGATTTGCATAAACAAGTACCTAAAATCCAAGTATGAAAAACCAATGCCCTTACCAGGACATTTCTACTCTGCTTTTTTTAGGTAGAAAAATTCGTCGAACGGAACAACAAAAATGGTAGCGGGGGCTGGATTTGAACCAACGACCTTCGGGTTATGAGCCCGACGAGCTACCAGGCTGCTCCACCCCGCAACATGCGCCCTAAACGGGCGCGGATTATAATGCTCGTATCGCCTGATTACAACCGAACACGAACTTATATATGGTGCCGATGACTAGACTCGAACTAGCATGAGCGATGCTCACCACCCCCTCAAGATGGCGTGTCTACCAATTCCACCACATCGGCAATTCTGTATCTAATATCCTCAGTCTGCGCTGGGGATATCAGAAGTATTCTGATCTGTTCCTTGGGTATCAATGGTTTCAGCAGCAGGCACCGTCGTATCGTCGACTGTCTGCTCTACCGGCACTAAACCAAAATTACCCGCATCCTCTGCTTTCTGTTTAGCAAAGTAAGCCAATGTCAAACTGGTAATAAAGAAACCTGTCGCCAGAATTGCTGTCGTACGACTTAAGAAGTTTGCACTTCCTTGGCTTCCAAAAACCGTTTGTGATGCCCCACTGCCAAAAGATGCTCCGGCTTCAGCTCCTTTGCCACGCTGCATCAAAATAAAACCGATGACACCAATAGCAAGAAACACATGAATAATAATAATAATGTTATCTATAGAGACCATTATAATTCCCGCAAACCTTATTCAGCAGCCATGCATATGGTGACAAAATCATCTGCCTTCAAAGAGGCTCCACCAACAAGACCACCATCTATATCTGTCATGGCGAACAATTCTTCAGCCGTACTGGCATTAACACTGCCACCATATAAAATTTGTACTTTTTCAGCGATTTCAGCACTTTGCTCAGCAACAACCCGGCGAATATATGCATGCACATCCTGAGCTTGTTGTGGCGTTGCTGTTTTTCCTGTCCCTATAGCCCAGACAGGTTCATAAGCAATGACACTTTGACCTATGCCCTTCGCACCAACCAAATCCATTACAGTTTTGACCTGCTGACCAACGACATCTTCAGTAACGCCTGATTCTCGTTGCTCAAGGGTCTCTCCCACACACAAGACAGGAGTTACTCCAGCCGCCAACGCCGCTTTAACCTTTGCTGCACATATCTCATCGGTTTCACCGAACAATGTGCGACGCTCAGAGTGACCAACCAATGCATACTTACACCCAAATTCCTGCAGCATCCCGAGCGATACTTCTCCGGTAAACGCTCCGCTGGCTTCGGTGTAAAAGTTTTGTGCACCCCAGGCAATATTCGATGCACCCAACAGCTCCTCTGTCTGATAAAGGAAGGGATAAGGTGCGAATATAACCACATCGGCATTCTCAGCCCTTATGTTCGACTTAAAATGGCCCAACAATTGTTTAACAAGTGTTTTATCACCATTCATTTTCCAGTTGCCAGCAACCATCGGTCTACGCATAAGTCTGACTCCTATTTTCAAGAGGGCGCAATCTTAATGACTTTGTTCGCAGCTTACAAGCTGCGATTGCAACATTTAAAACAATATTTATTGATGCTAACTGATTGATTTTTCATAAAGTTATCACTTAATCGCATTCTCGACCTGTGCAGCCAGATGACGACAGACTTTTCTGACCAGAGCAGGGTCCTCTCCTTCTACCATAACCCTGACAACTGGCTCAGTACCGGAAGGGCGCAGGAGCACCCGACCACTGTTTCCCAGCTCTTTCTCGGCCGCCTGCACCCCAGATATCACTTCGGGCTGGGCCAGAATATCCATTTTTTGGGGCAACTGTACGTTGATCATTTCCTGCGGAAACTTTCTCATACCAGACTTGGCCTGGTACAGACTCTGGTCATATGCCACCAGAGCCTTCAATACCTGTAACGCTGAAACAATTCCGTCTCCCGTGGTAGACACATCCTTACATACCAAGTGACCGGAATTTTCTCCCCCTAAAACCCAATTATGACGGCTCAACAGCTCCAGCACATAGCGATCCCCAACTTTTGCCCTGACCAGGGGGATATCGAGTTTTTCCAGCGCCCGTTCCAAACCAAGATTGGTCATCAAAGTTCCGACCACTCCACCGTTGAGACCACTATTTTCCTTTCTGTTACGGGCAATGATATACAGCAACTCATCACCATCGACCAACTCGCCCTGGTCATCGACCATCAATACACGATCTCCATCACCATCAAAGGCAATCCCGAGATCTGCACTGGACTCCAGAACAACCTGCTTGAGCTGTTTGGGTGACGTTGAGCCTACACCTTCATTGATATTCAAACCATTTGGCTTGTTACCTATGACAATAATATCTGCCCCAAGTTCTGAAAAAACCTTGGGGGCCACGTCATAAGTCGCACCATGAGCACAATCAATTACTATTTTTTTGCCCTTTAAGCTCAATCCTGGAGCCGTAGACTTACAATACTCAACATAACGCCCTCCAGCATCATCAACACGACGTGCCTTACCAAGATGGTCAGACTCGACCGTTATCATCGCCTGCTGTAGTTCAGCCTCAATCGCCAACTCCAGCTCATCAGATAATTTCGTGCCTTCACCAGAAAAAAACTTAATCCCGTTATCATAAAATGGATTATGAGATGCGCTGATAACAATACCGGCATCTGCCCGAAATGTTTTGGTCAAATAAGCAATTGCAGGAGTCGGCATTGGCCCCAGCAATAAAATATCCACTCCCGCTGCCGATAAACCGGCCTCCAGAGCAGACTCAAACATGTAGCCGGAGATACGGGTATCCTTACCGATCAAAATCTTACTTTTGCCATGACGCGAAAACACTCGTCCAGCTGCCCAACCCAGCTTAAGCATGAAATCAGCGGTAATAGGCGACCGTCCTACACGACCACGAATACCGTCCGTTCCAAAATAGGTTTTAGCTGTCAATTCACTTCTCCTGATTTTTTTGCCATGGCTGTTGGGCATTAAATACCTTAATAGCCTCTACACTTTCTTTTACATCGTGAACGCGAACGATATCTGCACCATTCATCGCTGCAATTACTGCCGCGGCCACACTCCCCACCATTCTTTCCGAAACCGGTGTATTGAGAATATCACCAATCATGGTTTTTCTAGACATCCCCACCAATACAGGCAGTTGCAACGATTTGAATTCTTTCAGGCGAGCCAGTAACGCGAGATTATGATCCAGTGTCTTGCCAAAACCAAAACCTGGGTCAATCAGCAATCGATTAGCACCTATTCCTGCCTGCATACAGACATTAACCCTTTCCTGTAAATACTCGATGATATCCAGCACAGGATCCTGATATCGGGGGCCTTCCTGCATACTCGCCGGACTACCCCGCATATGCATCAGACATACCGGCAAACCAGTTTCAGAACAGGCCTGTAAGGCTCCCGGAAGCTCCAATGCTCTGACATCATTTATCAAATGAACACCAGCGGCGGCGGCGGCGGTCATGACCCGTGGGCGACTGGTATCCACCGATACAAAGATATCAAAACGGCTTACTATTTTTTCAATGACCGGCAAAACCCTCTCAAGCTCTTCCGTCTCACTGACTTCTGCGGCTCCAGGCCGGGTGGATTCACCGCCAATATCGATAATATCAACACCCGCTGCAATCATGGATTCAGCATGAAAGAGTGCCTTGTCGAGCCCATTAAAATGGCCACCATCAGAAAATGAATCCGGGGTCATATTTAGTATCCCCATGACTCTTACTTTATCCAACGTCAAGCGCCGGCCATTACCTTGAACAAACATACCTTCCCCACAAAAAGAAAAGCACCGAATGATTCCATTCAGTGCTTCTGAAACATTGCTTAGACTTGCTTTATCAGCTTTCCTTTGGAATTTCCTTGCCCGTCGCAGGCTCACCCTCAACACTATCTACCGGATCAGCAGATGGCTTCGTTTCCTCTGCCGTATCTTGCGAAGTGGCAGTACCGCTGCCATTGTTATCATCCCAAGATGCAGGCTTACGCGGCTTTCTGCCTTCCATAATGTCATCGATCTGCTTGGAATCGATAGTCTCATATTCCATCAGCGCGTCTTTCATCAGCTCAAGCTTGTCGCGATGCTTATTCAATATATCTGTAGCCAAAGAGTACGATCTGTTAATGATTTTCTTAATCTGCTCATCTACTTCTCTGGCCGTTGTATTGGAAATATGAGTAGAACGGGTCTGACTACCCAGATAACCCTGTTCCTCTTCCTCATACTGAATCGGACCCAATTCGGACAGCCCCCACTTGGTTACCATGCTACGAGCCATGCCGGTGGCCTGCTGAATATCATTTGAAGCTCCGGTCGAGACACTGTCAGTACCATAAATCAACTCTTCTGCAATCCGGCCACCATAGGCGGAAGCAATTCTGCCTTCAATATAGCGCTTGCTATAAGAGACTTTGTCTTCTTCTGGCAGATACATAGTCACCCCCAACGCTCGGCCGCGGGGAATAATGGTTACTTTATAAACGGGATCATGTTCAGGCATCAGACGACCGACGATTGCATGACCTGCTTCATGATAAGCCGTCATTTCCTTGTCTTTCTCACTCATCACCATGGTTTTGCGCTCAGCACCCATCATGATCTTGTCTTTAGCGCGATCGAACTCTTCCATACTGACAATGCGCTTGTTCAGACGGGCAGAAAACAGTGCAGCTTCATTCACCAGGTTAGCGAGATCCGCACCGGAAAAGCCGGGAGTACCACGGGCTATAACCTTGGCATCGACATCATCACCACAAGGGACTTTACGCATATGGACTTTAAGAATCTGTTCACGACCACGGATATCCGGCAGCGAAACCACCACCTGACGGTCAAAACGACCAGGCCGCTGCAACGCAGGGTCCAATACATCCGGTCGGTTGGTAGCTGCGATAACGATGATGCCATCGTTGACTTCAAAACCATCCATTTCGACCAGCAACTGGTTCAACGTCTGTTCGCGCTCATCGTTGCCACCACCGATACCAACACCCCGGGAACGTCCGACCGCATCAATTTCATCGATAAAAATGATACAAGGCGCTTGTTTCTTGGCCTGATCAAACATATCACGAACACGGGAGGCACCTACACCGACAAACATTTCAACGAAGTCTGAACCAGAGATAGAGAAAAATGGTACTTTTGCTTCACCGGCTATGGCTTTGGCCAGCAAAGTTTTACCGGTTCCCGGAGGGCCGACCATCAGCACACCCCGGGGAATTTTACCGCCGAGACGCTGGTACTTGCCTGGATCACGCAGAAAATCCACCAACTCTTTAACATCTTCTTTGGCTTCATCAACACCAGCGACATCAGCAAATGTGCTTTTAATCTGATCTTCACTCAGCAGTCGGGCCTTGCTCTTCCCAAAACTCATAGGGCCTTTTCCACCGCCCCCACCGCCCTGCATCTGGCGCATGAAAAACATAAATACAGCAATAATGATCAGTATCGGAAAGGATGCTATCAACAGCTGAGTCCAGACACTTTGTTGCTCTGGCGCCTTCCCTTCAATCACTACATTCTGAGATCGCAACTCTTCGAACAACTGGCTGTCATCGATGCCATAAGGACGATCAGTCTTAAATCTTGAGCCATCACGACGCTCACCGGTGATTTGCAAAGGTGCAATCGTGACTTTTTTGACCCGGTCACGCTCAACCTCGGTGATGAATTCAGAATAAGTAATACTGTCTGAGCTTCCTGTTGCGGGGAAGTTTTGGAAGATCGTTAATAAAACCGCCGCTATAACGATCCATAAAATCAAATTTTTAGCCATATCGTTCAATTTTCACCTTCTCGGTCATTTATCCTGCCGCACTGAACCGTTAGGATCCAGACAGGCCATTATAATCTTCTGCCACCAGATAAACCTCTCTTGACCGGGATCGAGAAGAACTGGGTTTGCGGGTGGAAACCTTTCTGAAGTTATCTCGCACACTGCGTAAATAAGCATCAAACCCTTCACCCTGGAACACCTTCGCAATAAACGCGCCTCCCGGTCTGAGGGTCTGCAGCGCCATATCCAGGGCAAGCTCTACCAGATACATGGCTTTCGGCTGATCAACCGCTGACATACCGCTCATATTGGGGGCCATATCAGAGATTACAAGATCAGCAAGCTGAGCATCCAATAATTCCATAATCTGATCAAATACTTCCTGTTCAGTAAAGTCGCCTTGAATAAAGTCGACTCCGGCAATTGCATCCATCGGCAAAATATCAGAAGCGATTACCGTACCATGATCTCCGACCAGTCTGGCAGCAACCTGTGACCAGCCACCAGGAGCTGAACCCAGATCGATAACCGTCATTCCCGGTTTTATAAACTGACCTTTCTCATTAATTTCCAGTAATTTATAACTGGCCCTGGAGCGATAACCATCCTGCTTGGAGCGCTGAACATATACATCATCGAAGTGTTCTTTCAGCCATCGCCCTGAACTTTTTGATCTTGCCACTTAGTTAACTACTTCCAAATAATAGTGTTATATAAAAAATTTAGCGCTGGCAGCCATTTTTCAGCTCTTATACAATGCGCGCCCATTTTGAGAATGAAGCTAAGTTTAGCATTATGAATCTGACAGCAGAGCAAAAAAAATTCTATCGTGGTATTAGTCACCATCTAAACCCAGTTGTCACGGTAGCAGGTAACGGATTAACAGACACTGTACTCGCAGAAATCGACAGAGCCCTTGAAGACCATGAACTCATTAAGGTTAAAGTATCTGTAGGTGATCGCGATTTGAGAGCTGAAGTCATTAAGCAGATTTGCACAGCCACCCGCGCCACTCTTGTTTTTACGATAGGAAACGTCGCACTGCTGCTGCGCAAGGCCCGCAAACCAAACGCAAAACTCTCCAATCTGATTCGCTTCAAGAACTGATATCGACCGAATCGAATTCAATGGCTTTGGTTGGCCGAAAGGATATCTGGCTAACAACCACTCCTCCGATAATCAAAGCAACTGCATACCATTGTGACAACCGAATGTGTTCATCCAGGATCAGGAACGCAAATAGCAATGTAAATACCGGAATAAGATTGGAAAACATCACCACCTGTGTCGCAGGCAAAAAACGAACGCTGAAATTATAGATGCCGTATCCCCCCAGCGTAACCACCACACCAAGATAAAGCACTCCGAGATTGGCTGGCCATAACGCGAAATCCGGCAAACCATCGACCAGAAGCATGATGGGCATGAAAAACAGCAGCCCTATCACGCTCTGAAAAGCCGTCAAAAATAATGACGAATAGCGTGCGGAAAGTGACTTTAGAATAATGGTGTAAAATGCTGCACTGACCATAGCAATAAACTCAAGAAAATTACCCAGCATGGGATTGCTGGCCTGATCAGAGGGACTACCGGAAAAGGTCAGCCAGATCACCCCGGGCACAGTCAGTAATATTCCCGCCAGATGATTTTTCCGTACCTGTTCCCCGAGAATCCACCCCGCCAGCACAGCGACGATCAGCGGCAACATGGCAGTTACAACACCGGCTTCAGAAGCTGTCGTCAGTTTCAAAGCCCAGGCTTCGAACATAAAATAGATGCATGGCTCAGCCAGGGACATCAGTATCAAAAACTTGATATCTTTGCGCTCTATCTGCTGCTGCAGAATCAATGGCAAAAACAGCGAAAACACCAGTGACGCTGTCAGCATTCGAAACGCTACCGCCTGTAGTGGGGAAAATCCTTCCAACACAAACTTAAACGCAACAAAAGAGCTACCCCATATCGCCATCGCAAATATCAATGTCAGCGATGCAAATACATTCCTGGACTGCAACATTTATCTTCACTCATAAAACAACTATTACGGCCAGTCGTCATAACTGCCGCACAGACCGAATGGCCTGCAATTTAACAGGCCGATAAAAAAGGGGGCGTTGCAAGCAACACCCCCCTGAACTACAGGTTACTGGAAATTATTTATACACAGGCAATCTGGTACAGATCTCCAATACTTTCTGTTTCACTTCCGCAATAACGGCGCTGGCATCGCCAGCTTCCAGGCCGTCCAGAATATCACATATCCAGCCGGCCAGCTTTCCAGACTCTTCCTCTTTGAAACCTCTGCGGGTAATTGCAGGCGTACCAATTCTGAGACCAGAAGTTACAAACGGAGAGCGGGGATCGTTGGGAACAGCGTTTTTGTTGACCGTTATATTAGCCTGACCCAGTGCTGCGTCCGCATCTTTACCGGTATATTCCTTACCAATCAGATCAACCAGAAACAAGTGATCATCAGTGCCATTGGAAACGATTTTAATACCACGCTCCTGAAATACGCCAACCATCGCACGGGCATTTGCCACTACTTGCTGCTGATAAGCTTTAAATTCTTCACTCATGGCTTCCTTAAAGCAGACCGCCTTACCGGCGATGACATGCATCAGAGGGCCGCCCTGACTTTCCGGGAATACCGCAAAGTTCAGTTTTTTATTCAGCTCTTCATCATTATTGGCCAGAATCAGACCACCGCGAGGCCCACCCAGAGTCTTATGCGTAGTCGTCGTCACGACATCGGCAATGCCCACCGGAGTCGGATAATTTCCGGCTGCCACCAATCCTGCGATATGAGCCATATCAACAAACAGATAAGCACCCACTTTATCAGCAATGTCTCTGAACCGCTGCCAATCAACGATACGGGAATAAGCCGAAAAACCTGCCACAATCATAGTGGGCTTGTGTTCTTCCGCCAGCTGTTCAACCTGCTCATAATCAATCTCGCCAGTTTCAGGGTTCAAACCATACTGCACGGAATTGTAGATACGACCGGAAAACGACACAGGGGCACCATGGGTCAAATGACCACCGTGCGCCAGACTCATACCCAAAACGGTATCGCCCGGTTTGCACAACGCCATATAGACGGCAGCGTTAGCCTGTGAGCCGGAATGCGGCTGCACGTTGGCATACTCCGCACCAAACAATGCTTTTGCGCGATCGATAGCCAGCTGTTCCACCACATCAACGTGCTCACAACCACCGTAATAACGTTTACCAGGATAGCCTTCAGCATACTTGTTGGTTAACACAGAACCTTGGGCTTCCATGACTCTGGGGCTGGTATAGTTTTCTGAGGCAATCAGCTCAATGTGCTCTTCCTGGCGTTGAGCTTCAGCAGTCATTGCCGCGTACAACTCGTCATCATAGCCCTGGATTTTCATGGATTTCTCAAACATCAGCTTCTCCTGGTGTTATTGATCAAATTGGATTACAGGTTTTTTTTATTCTTTCTTTGTAGCCTGAGGCAAAAAAACATCAATGCCATACGAGGTTTGTCACTCATCTTCCACACCCGCCAGGTTCGCCACCTTGCCCGGCCATGGCGACCACGAGTACCAACCAGTCTCAAGCCGGCTGCTATTCTAACTAAAAGCACAAACAAAACTCACATGAAAAAACATTGTCGCTGCTATGAAGATATTTTGCCCGAAGACCTTGGGTTTAGCCGCTGTTTTGACTAACCTTGTCAGCCTTTAGAATACCAAGAGGTCATAAGCCACGTGGCTCAATACGTTTATACCATGAACAGGGTCGGTAAGATCGTCCCGCCCAAACGCGAAATCCTGAAAGATATTTCCCTGTCATTTTTCCCAGGTGCCAAGATCGGAGTGCTGGGTCTGAATGGTGCGGGTAAATCAACACTACTCAGAATCATGGCCGGTATTGATACCGAGATACAGGGGGAAGCCAGACCTCAGCCGGGTATCAAGGTGGGTTACCTTCCTCAGGAGCCACAACTGGACGAAGAAAAAAACGTTCGTGAAATCGTCGAAGAGGCACTTGGTGAAATCAATGAGGCCAAGACCAAACTGGATGAAGTCTATGCTGCCTATGCCGACCCTAATGCAGATTTTGATGCACTGGCGGCCGAACAGGCGCGACTGGAAAATATTATTCAGGCCGCAGACGCACACAATATGGAACATAAACTGGAAATCGCCGCCGATGCATTGCGCCTTCCACCTTGGGACGCCAAAGTCAAATATCTCTCAGGTGGTGAGCGTCGCCGTGTGGCACTGTGCCGGTTATTACTGAGCTCTCCGGATATGTTGCTACTCGACGAGCCCACCAACCATCTGGACGCCGAATCAGTTGGCTGGCTTGAACGTTTTCTGCATGAATTTCCCGGTACTGTGGTGGCAATTACCCACGACCGTTATTTCCTGGACAATGTTGCCGGCTGGATTCTGGAACTGGACCGTGGTCACGGTATTCCTTATGAAGGCAATTATTCCGGCTGGCTCGAAGCTAAAGAAAAACGACTGGAGCAGGAAGCCAAACAACAGGCAGCTCATGAAAAAACCGTTAAATCAGAATTGGAATGGGTGCGTCAAAATGCCAGAGGGCGCCAGGCCAAATCCAAAGCCCGGTTAAAGCAGTTCGAAACACTGAACAGTCGTGAGACCCAAGCCCGCAGTGAAACCAATGAAATCTATATTCCACCGGGGCCTCGTTTAGGGGATGTGGTCTTCGAAGTCGAGCATGTCGCCAAGTCCTTTGAAGAAAAAGTACTCTACGATGATCTGTCTTTTACCGTTCCGCCAGGTGCCATTGTTGGTGTCATTGGTGGTAATGGTGCCGGTAAATCAACACTCTTCAAACTGTTAACTCAACAGGAACAGCCTGACAGCGGTGCAATTCGTATCGGCGACACAGTCAAAACGGCCTACGTCGGCCAAATGCGCGAGCTGGATGACAGCAACACGGTCTTTGAAGAAGTCTCTGAAGGCCGGGATCTGATTCAGGTCGGTGGATATGAAATTCCGGCCCGGGCCTACCTTGGGCGCTTTAACTTCAAGGGCTCTGACCAGCAAAAATATGTCAAACATCTGTCCGGTGGTGAACGTAATCGCCTGTTTCTAGCCAAACTGCTGAAAGAAGGCGGCAACGTGTTGTTGCTCGACGAACCAACCAACGATCTCGATGTGGAAACGCTGCGGGCGTTGGAAGAGGCGTTATTGGTATTCCCAGGCAGTGCGATTGTCATATCCCACGATCGCTGGTTCCTCGACCGTGTTGCCACTCACATTCTGGCCTTCGAAGGCGATTCCAATACGGTATTCTTTGAAGGCAACTACAGCGAGTATGAAGAAGAGCACAAAAAACGGGTTGGCGACCAGGGTCCGAAACGCGTTAAATATAAACGGATCAAAACCTAACCGATCCCATTGCGGGAGGTCTCCTCCCGCTGCTATCACCTTTTACAAAGCGATGTAGTAATGCAAAAAAAGCTTAATAATCAGTTGTTCGCCCTTTCCGGCCTTGGTCTGGTCGCCGGGATTCTGCTCACCCAGGGGATCAGTTGGATCACCAGTGCCCAGAAACTGGCGCATATGCAGATACTCGGCTTTCTCTGCATCGGCATCGCAATTATTCTGCTGACGGCGTGTTTCAAGCTGATCGCCATGGTACGGCTCGATATTTCTAACCAGATATCCGCACAGCTGCAGCAGTTACTGAATAAGACCAACACCATTCTGAGTGCCTCCAAAAAGATTAAAAATGACCAGCAGGGGCTGATCCGGCTGCTCAATGAAACCTCTGAAGGCGCCTGGCTGAAAAACCTCGATAATGAATTCATTTTTGCCAATGAACATCTCGGCAAATTATTAAATGCTACCCCCACAGCACTGGTTAACAGGGATTCTTCGGTGGTCGATTCTGACTTCCTGCATCATCTCAATCAGGTTGATGCGAGGGTAATTGCATCCGCAGAAACAGAAAGTATCGAAATCGAAACCGGCAACCAGCACCGGTTTGTCATTCGCTCCACCCCTATACTGAATGCTAATGGTAAGGTTTCCGGTACCGCTGCCACTGTCAGTGACATCACTCACCTGAAGACCTTGCGGGAACTGCAGGATAAGTGGCAGTTCATCGATCCGCTGACCAGTCTTGGTAATATCCTGATGGGACAAAACTGGTTGAAAGACGCGCTAGCTACCCGCCAACAGGATGAGATTGTTGCTGTGCTGATGTTCGAATATGAGAATTTTGCCGAGATCAGCAAACAACTAGGCTCAATGGTTGTAGATTTGATAGTGGCAGAAACCGGCAACAGAATCACCGGATTAGTTGGTCAAGAGCAACTGCCCATTCGGGTTTCTGGTGATCAGTTCGGCTTACTGATCCGAAAAATATCTGATCCTGCAGACATCCTGTCTCTCGCAGAGCAGATCAAACAGCAGTTATCAGAACCGCTCACCGTTCATGAGACAGAACTGTCTTTGACGCCCCGGTTGGGCATGGCCAGAACACCGGTCCATGGTGATGACCCAATCCAGCTACTGGCAACTGCAGAGCAGGACATGCGGGCCTGAGCACGATTCATCCTGTCAGCCCGCCAGCTTTTGCTCTATATTGACAGCCCTCTGCAGTCGGCATTTCAATAACCAGGTCAATAGCTTTACCTGGTTAAATAAAAAATCATAACGCCGTAGAGTTCGCTCCATCCAGATCACAATATCCGGACACAAGCAGGCTCTCACATGATTAACCCTGAACAGCTGTCACAATCATCACAAAACGTATTCTGGTGGGCGACCGCCCTGGCCCAGTTTCGGGCAGCCAGACACAATGAAACATCGGTTTTGGTCAACCTCAGTGATGTGGTAGTTGGCATGCTGTTAGAGTCTCCTACCGATCCAACCGCTACGACATTACTGACCCATTTCCATCTGACACCCGGTCAGATATTACCGGATGACTATTTGATTCCCACCCTGCAGGAGCTGGAGCGGCAATTGCAATCTATCCCTGCGGACACGTCCCCCGGCTTTGATTCAGAAGCGGACGATTTCCTCAAACTGGCTTATGAAATAGCGGCACAGAACAAATATTCCCAAGCACTTGAACCGTCATCGTTACTGATCGCGTTATTGCAGAATCCTAATACCATCGCAGAAAAGCTGACAGAACTGTTTAGCCAACGAGGCATAGAGATATCTCAAATCCAGCAGCTGAGTCAGGAATTTTTCAGTCAGCCTGAAAACAAACAAAGCTACGCTGAATTTCTACAAACCCGCCTGCCTTATCACGCCAGTCCGGTTGATATTCCCAACTACAAGGCTGATCACGGCAATCTGAATGATCTGACCCAGGATCTGGTTGGCATTCGGGCCGAAGTGGATGCATTTGCCTATCTGCTGGCATCCAGGGGGCTGAAACCTCCTCTGGCGGTTGGCCTGTTCGGTGAGTGGGGATCAGGCAAGTCATTTTTCATGCAGGCAGTCAGAAGCCGTATCGAACAATTGACCGGCAGTGATCAGATCAATCAGCGTTCTCAGGCCGACGTTCCGTACTGGAAACGCATCATTCACATTGAATTTAATGCCTGGCACTACGTGGAGGGAAATCTCTGGGCCAGCCTGGTTGACCATATCTTCAATCAACTTCGGCTCAAGGGAGAGAAAGAGGATCTGGTGGAAAAACGGCGTAACTACTGGTTGCAAAAACTGGACAGTAAACGCATGGAGCTCGCCGAACTGGAATCAGAATACAGCGTAGCCAAACGGGATCTCGATAGCCTGGAACAGCGAATGGGCCTGTTGGAACAGACGTATCAGACAGAAATGGAACGTCTGCGTCAGCTTAAAGCCAGTGCCAGCTCCGACGTAGTCATCCGAGACAGTCTTGAAGCTGTTTCCAAAGTGCTCGATAACAACCTGCTTGCTATCGGACTACCCAGGGCCAGCGACATTTTCAAACAACTGGATGAGGCACGCCACGAGATCAAATGCGGTCGACGCTTGTTGACGGAACTATGGCATCATCAAAACCGGTCATATCGATATCTACTGATTCTGGCAGGAGTGTTCCCACTGGCAATTGCATGGGGTTTGACCAGCCTGACAGGGTCAATGAATACAGCCTGGCTCAGCGGCGCAGGCGCAACAGCTGCAACCGTGACTGCACTGTTTTCGAAAACCACCTTGTTTATCAAAGACCGGCTAAAACAGCTGCAGCAGGCCTCCGCCAAGGTGCAGCAGGAAGTCGTAGATAAACAACAACAGTTGGATAGCCAGCTAACGGCTGCTGAGCAGGCAGTAGAAGGTACCCGCCAGCGACTGAATGATTCCATTCATAAAAGAAGCCTAGCGTTGGACAGTATTGACAGCATCCAGAACAAACTGAAGGACGTCACTCCTACACAAATACTGAATGAATTTGTCCAAGAACGGGTGGGCTCCGGTGACTATCGCAAGCACTTGGGGATTCCCGCATTGATTCAGCAGGACTTTCAACAGCTGGCGACATTGATTTCAAACCATAATCAGGCTTTGGTAGCGAGAGACAATACAGAAAACGAAGTACATGATGATTATGGTTTTAACCGTATTATCCTCTACATAGACGATCTTGACCGCTGCCCCGATACTCACGTGGTGCAGGTATTACAGGCCGTGCATCTGCTGCTGGCATTTGAATTGTTCGTGGTCGTGGTGGCAGTCGATTCACGCTGGCTGTCCCACGCTCTGATCAAACATTTTGATGCCCTGGCTCCGGAAAACAATGGTACTTCAGCAGCCACTCCTGATGACTATCTGGAGAAGATTTTTCAAGTGCCGTTCTGGGTACAACCACTGAATGACCATGCCCGTCAGAACATTATTAATGGCCTGCTCGAAGGCCATTTGCTGACCACCCGTCAGGACCCCGGCAGTCAATCATCAACTGACAACAACATTCCCAAAGTCTCCGAAGCGCATCAGCAGATACTGGACTCCCTTAACCCCGCCAGTGCACCTCCAGAGCTGGATGTAGCAGCACTGAGCATTCATGCCGATGAACTCGATTTTTTAAAACAACTCACACCACTACTGGGCAATACTCCCAGGGCCACGAAACGATTTGTGAACCTGTATCAGTTGTTACGGATCATTCACCATCTCGCCCCGGAAAACGATCAGGAGTCACCACCGGATTACCAACTGCTCAGTTTTATGCTTGCCACCGGAAGCACTGTGCCAGGTCTTGAACAATCCATTCTCAACGCAGAAAAACACAACCCATATGGTGTACTGAGTGACGTTCTCAATAACCTGGAACCGGTTCATGCAAATCAAATTCAATCGTGGATGGATTCAAGACCACACTGGCAAGCCATTCCTCTGACCCGAATACAACAGGCATACCAACAGGTAGAACGTTTTCTGTTCCGGGTCAGCAGGCCAGGTACGTAGAAGGATATCTCACCGTGAACGCCGTCTGGCCTGAATACGATGTTCCTGATTCGGCATGGTCTGACGCATAGTGTGAACCCTGGTCAAATCGATTTGCCCGAGCAACCAACCAGTCTCATCAGAGAGACAGGCCTGCACCGTTCCCCAGGGCTCGACGACCATCGAATGTCCCCAGGTCTGACGACCGTCGTCATGTGTACCGACCTGTGCCGGGGCCAGCATATAACAGGCATTTTCCACCGCCCGCGCACGATTCAATAACTCCCAGTGAGCCATGCCGGTAGGGCGGGTAAACGCCGCTGGTGCCACCAGCACCTCTGCGCCCATAGCCCGCAACCGCTGGTAATGTTCAGCGAAGCGCAGATCGTAACAGACTGACAGCCCCACCCGGCCCACAGGAGTGTCGACTATGGTCAGAGTGCTACCATGACGGTAAGTAGCACTCTCCCGATATCGATTATGACGGTCAGCAATCACCGCATCAAAGAGATGAATTTTGCGGTATTCGGCCACCCGTCGGCCACTATCATCAAAAACAGGGCAACAGGCCCAGGGTTTCTGTGTGACATCATTTTTAAATGGAATCGTACCTGCAATCAGCCACAGCCGGTAACGACGGGCCAGGGCACTGACATGCGCCATGATCATCTGCTGCTGTTCAAGGGATTGTCGGGATTCGCGGGTAATATCTCGATTCCCATAGCTGGCCCAATTCTCCGGCAGCATGGCCAGATTCACATCAGGATGCTGATCAGCCAACTGCCGAAACGCTTCACTGACCGTCTCCAGATTGACAGCAATATCGTTAGAACTGGTCATTTGCAGCAATGCGACGGTGCTCATTATTTTACCTCTTTATCCTTCAGTTTTTTGTCCTGAAGGGAATTATCAAATGCCTTATACAGCTGGTATTTGGGGTTTTCCCAACTGCCGGTAATCCGGTATTTCACCGATGAAAAACGTTCCAGTCCAGAGTTCATGATGCGTTCGGTAATAAAAATCGCCACTGCCACTTGCGGTGTCACACCGGCCAGTAGAGCGGCCAGAGGAATGGCACTTGAGACCGGTACAGTAAAAACCATATCCAAATCAAGCTGCTGGTCAACCATATTGTAACCGCCGTTAAAGCGGAATTTGGTGGCTGCGCCATCTATGACAAATTCATTGGCCACCATAGCAAAGCCATCTTCAAACAGCAGAGTGCCATCCACAGTGTCAAACGAGATACCTTTCTGCACGATGTCAGAAAAGTCCAGCGCCAGGCGTTTCAGAATCCGGGAGAAATTAAAAATGCCGAACAGCTTAATGTCCTCATACTCCTCAACATTCAAAATAGCACCTTTGCGCATATGAATATCGGTTTTGCCTTTTACCGTCTCTGCCCGATAAGCCAGCGGTGATCCTGGCCATTGAAGCTCTAAAGTCGATTCCGCGGACTGAGTACGAATGCTGCGGGCATAACCCATCTTTTCCAAGACACTGCCAACATCACCGGCCTTCACATGACTTTGCACGTGGGTAGATACAGAACCATCGGCAGCAGCCAGCCAGTCCAGCGCTCCGGTTAGCTCAAGACCATTGACACTCCCCTGAATATCAGTGACGGTCACACCATTGTTGACGGGTTTGATACGTGCACTCCAACTGCCGAAATCCCGACCATCCCATTCCAACCGTTTAACCTGAACCAAAGCCGGATAAATGGTTTTCAAATCAACAGTCGCCAGCGGGTCATCGTTTTTGCTGCCGGAAGCATCAGGCTGTGTATGCAATCTGAGAAACTCAAAGTCCAGTACCAGTGGCTCATTTTCGCCATGCCCCCAGCCCATGTTGCCCTGGACATCTGGTCCTTTGAAATCCGCTGTCCAGCCCTGGTCTGTCCGACTGACCAGCACCTGCATATCCGGCCAGGTTTCAGTGAAATAGTTCAGTTCATCAGTATGAATGCTGATCTCACGAATCAATTGATCAAAAGACCTGGCGCCGGCTGTATCTGGCTTTTTCGCCGGCCACTGTTGATACAGTCTGGTGATCTTCTGGATATTTTCCTGCCAGCGATCACCATCCAGTTTCGCCTCATGAATATCAATAAAGACACCATCCTCTTCTGGCAGCTTCGCCCCTGTCCCAGACTGAATCGTGCCTCGTTCGATCTGGTTATTCACCATCCGCATGTTGGCCGAAAGCGTGTCTGCCAACTGTACCTGTAGATAACTTTTGTCATTCTCAAACTGCATACTCAAAGTGCTGGGCCATACCTCGTCAGCAGTTTTTTGCAACGGACTGGAATAATTCATGGCTATGCCGGTCAAATCGCTGTTTACCGTCAAACGGCTGCGACTGCGGCTGGGCTGAATGTCGAGTTGTGCCTGATAGGGCGTAACCCCTCCAGTTTCATATACCAGTGCATCCCCGATCCACTCACCCACATCGGCGACATCGGCCTGCCCGACGGCATCAATGAGCCAGTGCGGGTCAGTGCTGCCAAAGCCGCGTGTGGTGATATCAAAGGCGGTATCATGACCAAAGAAACGACCATGCAGTCCAGACGAGGAAAACCCGGTACGACTGGAAAAACTGACACGGCCTGCGGCCTGATCCACTGCCAGCTCGTAATCAGGCAACACCAGCTGGTTATCACTGAGGCGAACATCCACCTGAGCCTGAACCTTGTTTCCCTGTACTGGAATCCTTAGCTTTGCCTGACCGGATAATTCCGCACCATCAACTATCCAGGTATCCAAAGTATTGCCGCTGAACTCCCGTAATGGCGAAGTACGGACAAAATCCAGTACAGCTTCCGGTGCACCACGAAACCGGGTATCAACAAGGACATCGGGTTGGTGTTGATCCAGCGCTACCGATACCTGAGTGCTTTCAGCGGTCAGGTCCATATAATGCAGCGGATCGACTTTCACATTGAGCTGATCCGGAGACAAATCTATGCTGCCTGATAATTTTTGCAGCATCGGCCATTCCCGTTCAGCAATGAAATCGACATCCTGCAACTGATCTTTCAACAACACAGAAATACCATTACGCGTATTGCCAATCAGCGGCGTTGAAATCACCAGAGCACCGTGACCATTGCTAAATGAGCGGACAGAATTCAGCAGCCATTGCCGCAGCTGGCGATCCATGACAATTGGCAAGGCCTGTTCCAACTGCTCCCGGCCACCGCCGCTGAAAGCCAGATTCAGATCAAATCGGGGTTCGCGTTCATGGTCCGGAGACTTGAAGGGAATAAACACACTGAAGTCTGCATTGGCGGAAGTCAGTCCCCTCGGTTGGCCAATAATATGATGACCACTGACCCGTAAACTGTTACCTGGATACCAGAACCATTCAACCTGGCCCTGAAGCGCATCGATATCCACCGATGAATCCAGTACCCCGGATAAGGTCATGGAAGTATCAGAGGGTGTCACAGTGACCAGCCCATGACCGGCTGTCATGTCGATATAACCATTCATATCGGATAATCCCGGCACCCCCTGCCAAGGATCCATAGAAACATTCTCAAACCGCCCCTGAACAGTCAGCCGGTCAGCCGGAGGCTGGGTTGTCCGCCAAACAATACGCGAGTTATATAACCGACCACGGGGATTTAAATCCATGACCTTTCCCTGTGGAAACAACACATTGGTCAGATTGGCCAACACGTCAACATCCAGCCGGTTGCTGTTGATTTCCAGCGATTCACCATTCCAGAAAAGGTAATGTTTACTGGGTTTCCAGGTGTTATTCTGGAATTGAAATGTCAGCCCGCTCAGCCACGCCTGGGTCCGATTTCCACCGAATTCCACGGTCAGATCGGATTCTACATTCCGCAGTTCTAAGTGACGGTTTTCCTGACTCAGAGCCAATTGTGGTACTTTGATCCGGCCATGTACGGAATCCAGCTTGCCGGCTTTCAACAAAATCCGATAATTGGACTGTGAACGGAATACATCCCACTGAGTACCTGTGTTCCTGACTGACATCCATGGTGCCCAATCGAAATCCTCCTGATCAAAATAAATGTCCGCATCGGGCTGATCCTGATCCCAATTCCAGAACCGGGCAGCCCCCTGAAAACCAGATTGGGGACTATCGGCACCCAATCGGCCGATAAAGTTAAGAGTCTTTTCGTTACCAACAGAAATGGCCTGCAATTCCGACAGCTCGATACTCATGGCACGCTGAGCCGCAAACTGCAGATTCAGTTGAATATCACTGAGATAGATCTGTTCATTGTCAAACAGAGGCTTGATATCTTTCAGGAAACGTCCGAGAGAAACAGGTTCGGTACTTTGTTTGCGGGATAACTGCCAGTCTCCGATAGACCAGCCGGAAGATTCGGTTTTCTGTCGCATCTCCATCTGCACACCGGAAATACTGACGAACTTGGCAATCGGCCGGCCTTCGGCCAGGGTCGGCAAAATGGATAAATCAAAGCGCATATGATCGACAAACAGGACTGAGCCGATACTGACCTGGCTGGCCGAGAGGGACGGACTGAATCCGGACAGCGTGCCATGCAACTCGCCAATGGATACTGGATAACCAATCCGGCTGGAAATAATCTCTGCAATCTGATCCTTCTTGTTATTGATCAGCGGCAGTAATTGCCGTCCTAACACAACATAAACGGCCAGGATCACCAACAACAGTGCCAGCAGTTGCCAAAGCTGGACCATGTAACCACGAAATAAAACAGATAAACGCAAGAACCTGATACCGATGTCGAAAGTAGACCGGCATTTTAGGAGACTTTCAAAGACTATCCGAGCGCTTTATTGCAATCTTATTTAAAATCTATCTACAAGATACTGCTGGTTATTACTGCAGTACCACATCAAACTGTTCCTGACTGTACATGGGCTCAACCCGGAAATGAATCGGCTTCCTGATAAACTCTTCAAGATCCGCCACTGCAGCCGACTCTTCATCAAGCAAACGGTCCACCACTGTCTGGGCTGCCAGCACCATATAGCTTTTGGTATCGTAGGCTCTCACCTCACGCAGGATTTCACGAAAAATCTCATAGCAAACCGTTTGCGCAGTTTTAATGCGTCCCCGGCCGTCACATACCTGGCAATATTCCGTCAACATATGTTCCAGACTTTCGCGGGTACGTTTACGGGTCATTTCCACCAGCCCGAGCTCTGATACCCCTGTGACCTTGGTCTTGGCATGATCTTTTTCCAACAGTTTTTCCAGCATCCGTAACACTTGACGCCGATGCTCGGTATCTTCCATGTCGATAAAATCAATAATGATGATGCCGCCAAGGTTACGCATGCGTAACTGCCTGACAATTGCGGTCACGGATTCAAGATTGGTCTTAAAGATGGTTTCCTCAAGATTCCGGTGCCCGACAAACGCCCCGGTATTTACATCGATCGTGGTCATGGCTTCGGTCTGATCGATAATCAGGTAGCCTCCGGACTTGAGCTCAACCTTACGCGACAGGGCGCGGCGGATATCTTCTTCCACATTGAACAAATCGAATACCGGCCGTTCGCCCGGATAGTATTCAAGGATAGGTTCGACTTCCGGCGTATATTTGCGTACGAAATCGAGCGTATTCTGAAAGTTTTCACGAGAATCGATGCGTATTTTATCCACGTCAGAACGAATCAGATCCCGGGTAATGCGCAAGTGGAGAGGCAGATCTTCATAAACAATCTGCGGCGCTTTTTCGCTTTTGATGCGCTCCTCAAGCACCCGCCAGAGACGACGCAGGTAGTCCATATCCTTGCGAATTTCGGTCTCACCAATGGACTCCGCTGCCGTGCGTAAAATGAAGCCACCTTTCTCGATGCCAACTTCATCCTTACAGCCATTCACCAGTTCCCGTAAGCGCTCACGCTCGCTTTCCCCCTCAATACGCTGACTGACCCCAATGTGATCGGAGTCCGGTACGTACACCAGATAGCGCGAAGGAATGGATAACTGGGTGGTCAATCGGGCACCTTTGGTGCCGATGGGATCTTTGATGACTTGTACGGTGATGGGTTCGCCTTCACGCACCAGCTGAAAAATAGGCAAGACGTTTTTGTTGTCGGAAGTTTGATGTTCATCCTGAAGACGGGGATGGGAGATCTCAATATCAGAAGCATGAATAAAGGCTGCTCGTTCGAGGCCGATATCCACAAATGCCGCCTGCATGCCCGGGAGTACCCGGACCACCTTGCCGCGATAAATATTTCCGACAATGCCGCGATTCTGGCTGCGCTCTATATAAACTTCCTGAACAGCACCGTTTTCCACAATCGCAACCCTGGTTTCCATCGGCGTTACGTTAACCAAGATTTCTGAGTTCATTCGATATCCTGCCAGATTTCAACATTGAACTGTTTCAAAAGTTCAGTCATCACTTCCAGAGGCAACCCCATTACACCTGAGAAACTACCTTCAATCCGGTCAATGAACGCCGATCCAAACCCCTGAATCCCATAAGACCCTGCCTTATCGCAGGGCTCACCACTTTGCCAGTATCGTTTCATCTGCTCAATACTGATAGTTTTAAACCATACCCTGGTACGGCTCAGCCCATAATGTTCCCTGTCAGTATTCATAACACATATACCGGACAGTACCTCATGCTCCCGCCCGGAAAGTTTGGTCAGCATGGCAATGGCATCCTGTTCGGACTCCGGTTTGCCAAAAATATGCTGATCACAGACAACCGTGGTATCGGAACCAATGACCACCGCATCACGACCAGTGTCAGAATTCAGGATCACCCTGGCTTTCTGCTCACTCATTCGTTTCACATAATCAGTCGGAGACTCTTCCGGCAGCACAGTCTCATCAATATCAGCTGGACAGACTTCAAACCTGACTCCAATCTGTTTTAAAAGTTGTTTACGCCTTGGCGAGGCAGATGCCAATATTAATGTCATGCTTACTGTACTCGGAATCGTCTTTGAACGGATAACATTACCAGAGCAACAAACGGCCAGATAACGGCACTGCTCACAGAGGGAATTAAAAAGGAATAGCCACTGCTGACCACACTCAGCTGACCTTTGATCCAGTGTAACAGCGACAAGTGCAGACCAATAATCAGGAAAATCACCATGGCCTGTTGATAGAGCGGGTATAAGCGCATGCGCTGATGCAACAAGGAAATTAGATAGGCACTTAACGACAGCGTGAAGGCCTGTAGTCCCAACAGATTGGCTTCCAGCAGATCCAGAATCAGACCAATGACCCAGGCGGTAAAGATGCCCACCCGATAAGGCAGCGCCAGCACCCAGTAAAGAGTCACCAGGTATGTCCACTCGGGACGCAGGAAGGCAATAGTATCTGGTATCGGAACGATATCGAGAATAAAGGCGATGACAACTGTCAGAACAATGATCAACAGGTTTTGCGGTTTTGGGTTTTCACTGCTCATTGGGTGGCATCACTGTCACTTGATTGGTTAGCTTCGAACTTTTTCTCAGCCCCGTTAAATACCAGCAACACATGTTTGCTGCGATTCAGATGGGCGCTGGGCTTAGCTTTAATAATGGCAAATGGTTCGCCGGGATCGTGTTCCACACTATCGACGACCGCAACCGGATATCCCTGGGGAAAGCGCCCACCCAAGCCGGATGTGACCAATAAATCACCGACCTGGATATCTGCAGTGTCGGGCACATAGATAAGCTCCAACTGACTCAGATCCCCGGTTCCCGAAACCACCCCGCGAAGACCATTACGGTTCACTTCCACGGGAACGGCATGGTTGGCATCGGCAATCAGCAGAACACGGCTGGTGTAGGTATCGATCTGAATGACCTGCCCCATCAATCCAGTCGCATCGAGTACCGGCTGACCGACAAAAACACCATCCTCGGAACCTTTATTAATAATCACCTGATGGGAAAAAGCATCGGTATCCAGCCCGATCAACTGGGCCGCCAGAATCCGCTCACTTACCTGTTCTGACGCATTCACCAGCTCCCGGAGACGACGGTTTTCAGCCTGAATGATCGGTAATTGCTGAGTCTTGCGCTGCAGCATCAATACCTGTGCTTTCAGGCTCTCATTCTCGATCATCAGTTTTTCCCTGGAAGCCAGAGTACTGGAACTCCAGTCCACTGCTTCTGAGGGCACATTGGCAATCCACAAAATCGGTGTTAACGGATATCCAAGGATCTGCTTCAGCTTGTCGGTCTGCGGAATACGCAGATCAGCAAACATCAACATCCCGGAAAGAAGCAAGGCAAATAAAAACCGATAGCCTAAATGAGGGCCATGGGAAAAAATAGACTTCAACGGGTCCTCCGGATGATGGTCATTGCTTTGTCAGGCGGCAGAAGTCTGCCACCGAAGACTTATTCAGTCTGCAACAAAATCAAAAACTTTATCATCCATCATTTCCAACGCCCGACCGCCACCTCTGGCAACACAGGTCAATGGATCATCAGCAATGATGACAGGTAATCCTGTTTCTTCGCTCAGCAGTTTATCGATATCACGCAACATCGCGCCGCCACCGGTCAGCACCATACCGCGCTCAGCGATATCAGCGGCCAGTTCCGGGGGCGTCTGTTCAAGTGCACTTTTGACGGCCTGAACGATAGCAGAGAGTGATTCCTGTAACGCCTCCAACACTTCACTACTGTTCAAAGTGAAGCTGCGGGGAATACCTTCGGCAAGATTGCGTCCGCGAACGTCAATTTCGCGAATCTCAGTACCGGGATAAGCACAGGCGATTTCAATTTTGATCCGTTCGGCGGTTGCATCACCGATCAGGCTGCCATAGTTTCTGCGGATATAGGACACAATCGCTTCGTCGAAACGGTCACCACCAACACGGACCGATTCAGCATAAACAATACCGTTGAGAGAGATAATTGCGATTTCAGTCGTACCGCCACCGATGTCGACCACCATCGAACCGCGGGCTTCTTCCACCGGCAGACCAGCACCAATTGCCGCAGCCATTGGCTCTTCGATCAAATACACTTCGCGGGCACCCGCTCCATAGGCTGATTCCTTAATGGCTTTACGTTCAACCTGAGTGGATTTACAGGGCACACAGATCAGCACCCTTGGGCTTGGAGCAAACCAGGTATTTTCATGTACCTTGGCAATAAAATGCTGGAGCATTTTTTCAGTGACCTGGAAGTCGGCGATGACACCGTCCTTCATTGGTCGGATGGCGGTAATGGAACCAGGCGTTCGACCCAGCATACGTTTTGCCTCGTGACCCACTGCGGCAACTGAACGTTGATTCCCCTGCATCCGCACAGCAACGACCGACGGCTCATTTAAAACGATATCTTTGTCTCTAACGTAAATCAGGGTATTTGCTGTGCCTAGATCGATTGAAAGATCGGATGAAAACAGACCTCTTATTTTCTTGAACATCTAATGGTTACCATAATCTGTGGTCAAATATGAAAAACTGGTTGGCAATGTATCAACGGCGGGGATTTTGGGCAAGCCGGAAATGTGCTAATCTCGCCGCCCTTCAGTGCTTTTGTCGTTATTGTGTGCTCAGACATTGACGCTGGAATTACAGAGCTTATGACCCAATATAATATCACCAAATAAAATACACGCCCTCTTCAAGTGATCCTTCACGGTGGTATTGAAACATTATCTGCGGGAGAAACCTAATGAGCTTAGAACGCTCTGATGTAATCAACATCGCTCAGTTAGCGCGACTCAGAATCGAAGATCAGCAGATCGACGGTTATACCGAGACGCTTTCCAACATTCTCGAACTTGTCGACCAAATGCAGGCCGTTGATACGTCAAACGTTGAACCGTTGGCCAACCCCCTGGACGCCACACAGCGTCTGCGGGCCGATGAAATCACTGAATCCAATCATCGTGACGACTACCAGAAAGTTGCACCACTGACCGAAGCCGGTCTGTATCTGGTGCCCAAAGTCATTGAATGATACGCAGTCATATCTCAGGAATATAAAGATGACAGAGCAAACTCTTGCCCGACTGAGCGAAGGGCTCAAGAACAAAGAATTTTCCAGCACCGAGCTGACAAAAAGTTATTTACAGAACATTCAGTCGGCCGATGCACAATACAACGCATTTATTACCGTGACCGAGGAACAGGCACTGGCACAGGCAAAAGAAGCCGATGCTCTGATCGCCACAGGTAATCATCAGCAACTCACAGGGATCCCGATTGCACACAAAGATCTGTTTTGTACACAGGGCGTAAAAACGTCCTGCGGCTCAAAAATGCTGGATAACTTTGTCGCGCCTTATAATTCCACCGTGGCGGAAAAATTTAATCAGGCCGGTGCGGTGGTGCTGGGCAAAACCAATATGGATGAGTTCGCCATGGGGTCATCCACGGAGTCCAGTTATTACGGTCCAACCCGCAACCCCTGGGACACTAACAAAATACCCGGCGGATCTTCCGGCGGATCTGCTGTAGCAGTGGCCACAGGCATGGCGGTGGCAGCCACCGGCACAGACACCGGTGGCTCCATCCGCCAGCCGGCAGCCTTTTGTGGTATCACCGGCATCAAACCCACGTATGGCCGGGTATCACGCTGGGGCATGGTCGCCTACGGTTCGTCTCTGGATCAGGCCGGCCCTATGACCCAAACCGCAGAAGATGCAGCCATCATGCTGAATGTCATGGCGGGGTTCGATACCAGAGACTCCACTTCGGTAAACCGCCCTGTGCCAGATTACACCGCTAACCTGGATCAACCTCTGACCGGGCTGCGAATCGGCCTGCCCAAGGAGTTCTTCGGGGCAGCATTGAATAACGAAATTGCCACCCTGATTCACGCAGCGGTTAAAGAGTTTGAAAAGCTTGGTGCCACCATCAAGGAAGTCAGCCTGCCCAGAACCGAGCTGTCAATTCCGTCGTACTACATCATCGCCCCGGCAGAAGCATCCACCAACCTGTCACGTTTTGACGGAGTACGCTACGGCTACCGCTGCAAAGATCCACAGGATCTGCAGGATATGTTTACCCGCTCGCGGGCTGAAGGTTTTGGTGCAGAAGTCCAGCGTCGTATCATGATTGGTACCTATGCGCTGAGTGCTGGTTACTATGATGCCTATTATCGTAAAGCCCAGCAGCTGCGTCGGCTCATCAAAGATGATTACGTCGCGGCCCTGGCTGAGGTGGATGTCATCATGGGACCGGCGACCCCTTCACCCGCCTGGGAGCTCGGTGCCAAAAACAATGACCCGGTCTCCATGTATCTGGAGGATATTTACACCCTGTCAGTGAATCTGGCCGGCTTGCCAGGCATGAGCATTCCCTGTGGCTTTGTAAATAACATGCCAGTCGGTCTGCAGGTAATCGGTAACTACTTTGATGAAGCCCGCCTGCTTAACATAGGTCATCAGTTCCAGCTGGCAACTGACTGGCATAAACAGAAAGCGGTGTAAGAGGAATATCTGGATGGAATGGGAAATTGTAATCGGTCTGGAAGTGCACGTTCAGCTTTCGACCCAATCAAAAATCTTTTCCGGCTCCAGCATTCAGTTTGGTGCTGAGCCTAACACACAGGCAAGTCTGGTGGATCTGGCCATGCCGGGTACACTACCGGTGTTTAATGCTGGAGCACTAAAAAAAGCTGTAGCATTTGGTTTATCCATCGATGCCGAGATCGGCCGGAAATCGGTCTTTGACCGGAAAAACTATTTCTACCCCGATCTGCCAAAAGGTTATCAGATTACCCAGATGGATTATCCGATCGTGGGTAAAGGTCATGTTGATATCGTGCTCGAGGATGGCAGCACGAAACGCGTTGGGGTCACCCGTGCGCATCTCGAAGAGGATGCTGGCAAATCCCTGCATGAGGATTTTGATGGCTACAGCGGTATCGACCTGAACCGGGCCGGCACGCCACTGTTGGAAATCGTCTCAGAACCAGATATGCGTAGCGCCAAAGAAGCGGTCGCTTATCTGAAAAAAATTCATAGCATCATAACCTATCTCGGTATTTCCGATGGCAACATGGCCGAAGGTTCCATGCGCTGTGACTGCAACGTTTCCCTGAGACCCAAAGGACAAACCGAGTTTGGCACCCGTTGTGAAATCAAAAACGTCAACTCATTCCGGTTTGTCGAAAAAGCCATCAATCACGAAGTACAGCGACATATCGATATTCTTGAGGAAGGTGGCAAGATCACTCAGGAAACGCGGCTGTATGACGCAGACAAAGATGAAACCCGCAGCATGCGCTCCAAAGAAGTGGCCAACGATTATCGCTATTTCCCGGAACCAGATCTGCTACCGGTGGAAATCGATGATGAATTCATCAATGCCATCAAAGGTACCTTACCGGAACTGCCCGATGCCAAGCAGCACCGCTTTATGAGCGAATATGGTCTGCCGGAATATGATGCCATGGTACTTTCCAGCACCCGGGCCATGGCCGACTATTTTGAGACTGTTGCTCAAAAAACCGGCGAAGCCAAACTGTCAGCCAACTGGATTATGGGAGACCTGTCCAAGCATCTGAACAAAGACAGTCTGGAAATCGAGACCTGCCCTGTCAGCGCTGATCTGCTTGCTGGCCTGCTGCAGCGAATCCTGGACAATACCATTTCCGGCAAAATCGCCAAAACGGTGTTTGAAGCCATGTGGAACGGTGAAGGCAGCGCCGATGAGATCATCGACAGTAAAGGCCTGAAACAGGTATCTGACTCTGGTGCCATCGAAAAAATGATCGATGAAGTCATTGCCGCCAATCCCGGTCAGGTTGAACAATACCGCAGTGGCAAGGACAAGCTGTTTGGATTCTTTGTCGGCCAGGTCATGAAAGCTTCCAAAGGCCAGGCAAATCCAGCCCAGGTCAACGAAATTCTGCTAGCCAAACTGAAAGGTTAAGCGATCATAGGGAACCAACGGGTTCCCTTTTTTATAGCCGGGTCATAAAAATGATCGACGCTGCCCAAATGGTTTTTTCGGCTGATCTTTTGCCAAACCATTTTTCATGGCAATCATCTGATTACGCCTTCCCAGCAGTCGAAACTGCACCCAGCGCTCCCAACGCAACGCTTTCCAGGTATCTGCTTTCCAGGTCTTCCGATACAGATATTTCGCTGCTGCCACGGCATCAGGGGACTGTTGGGCAATCTGTTCTGCCAGTGACTGCGCATCTGCCATAGGCTGTTCAGACAAACGACTCACCAGCCCATATTGCAATGCCTCTGCAGCGGGAAACTGCCGACCGGTCATGGTCAATTCCTGGGCGATATCGATACGGGTCAGACGCGACAGCGTCACCATCCCGCTCATGTCGGGAATTAATCCCCACTTCATTTCCATAATGGCCAGATTGGCCGTTGGTGCTGCAATACGATAGTCACAGGCCAGCGCGATCTGCATGCCGGCGCCAAAGCAGTTACCCTGGAGAACACATATAACCGGTATTGGCAGATCACGCCAGCAATGAGCAACCTGTTGAGCCGGATTCTGTTTTCGCCACGGCCACTTCAAAAAAAACCTGGGGACCATCGAAGGATTTTGACTGACAGCGCGAAAGTCCAGGCCGGCGCAAAATGATGGACCTTCACCGGACAATACCACCGCCCGGATATTCCGGTCTTTTCGAATACGTCGCGCAGTGGCAATGATCGCCAGCATCATTGGCATATCCAGACCGTTGTGTTTGTCTGCCCGGTTCAGCGACACATAAGCAATGTAATCACGTACGTCATACAATACACGGGGTTCAGTGGGATCGTTCATACGCACCTCTTTTTTGGAGAGGCATATTTTCATAACAGGTGAAAGGACACTACGATTTTATCCTCATCAGATCAGATCACCGGTTTGGTTAATGTATTCATTTCGATAGCGATTGAAACCAGCCACTGCCTCACTGAATGCAGTGACCGGATTGGGTGATCCCAAAAGACATACAACTCGACTGGGGAAAGAAATTATATCAGCCCCACCATCAAAACATCTCTACAAGCTCAAACACAGCATCCATGCTCTCTTAGGTCCAAAACAAGGTCCACTCATTCCAGACATATCATGAATCACTAAAGATCAACCGACAGCATTACATTGCCATCGCTTTATCAAATACGACGTGGCTGTACGCACCTTCCGGCTGCTTCGTGATCACTGGCGTGGATGCGCTGCCCAGCAGTACGTCCACCGTGCGCTGATAGGCTGCCGGGTCAAGATAGCCGATACCTTTATTGCTGGTACTTAACAGTTTGGCCACCTCTCCCATCATCCGAATCTGATGCTCTTCAGTCTGGGCTCCGGTATCGTCATGCTCCAACACCATCAACGCAGCGTCCTTTGGATTCGCTTTTGCCCACTCCCACCCCTTGATAGAGGCTTTCAGGAACTTCGCCAGCTTGGTCACCATCGCCGGATCATCCAAAGACTTCTGCAATACATACAATCCATCTTCCAAAGTGGCCACCCCTTCATCTTCATACTTGAACAGTGTTAACTCATCGGGTGTCATCCCACCATCAAGTACCTGCCAGTACTCGTTATAGGTCATGGTGGAAACACAGTCAGCCTGGCCCTGGAACAACGGGTCAACATTGAACCCCTGCTTCAACACTTTAACGCCATTTGCACTGCCATCAGTTGCATAACCCAATTTCGACATCCAGCTCAAGAAGGGATATTCGTTACCATAGAACCAAACACCCAGGGTTTTGCCAGCGAAATCTTTCGGTGTTTCGATACCGCTGGATTTCAGACAAGTCAGCATCATGCCGGATTTACCGTAAATCTGAGCAATGTTGACCATCGGCAATCCCTTTTCACGAGTCGCCAGGGCCGAGGGCAACCAATCCACAATAACATCTGCACCTCCACCCGCGAGCACCTGAGCCGGCGCAATATCCGGGCCTCCCGGTTTAATGGTGAGATCCAGCCCTTCATCTTTATAAAAACCTTTGTCCAATGCCACATAATATCCAGCAAACTGCGCCTGTGTGACCCATTTAAGTTGCAGGGTCAATTTATCCGCTGCCAGCGTCACTGCACTGGATGCCATCAAGACCATGCCGGCCACAAACGAAACCAGATTATTTTTCATTATCTCTTCCTCTCAACAAGCTCAATGATAAACTGCATCGGTAGTCGTTTTCTGATGCGTTCCCCTGCACAGGCTTTTCATACCTGACCAGAATTAATGCTTTACTCCGCGTATCGACGGATGCCAGAAAGTTATCACCCTCTCTAACAATGAAAGCAAACCATAACTGGCAGAACCTGCCAATGCAGCTACAAGGATCGTGGCCCATACCATATCCATATTCATACGTCCCACCTCAGTGGAAATTCTGAATCCCATGCCAACAATCGGAGTACCAAAAAACTCAGCAACAATAGCGCCAATTAGTGCCAACGTTGAATTCAGCTTGAGGGCATTAAAAATAAATGGCATTGCCTGGGGCAGTTGATTTTTAAAAAAGATATGGCTCTTTTTTGCCGCATAAGTACGCATCAAATCAGCATGTAGAGGGTCGACCGATTGTAATCCGGCAACAGTATTAATCAGCATTGGAAAAAAAGTCATAATTACGACCACTGCAGCTTTTGAAGGCCAATCAAAACCAAACCACATCACCATAACCGGGGCAATACCAACAATGGGAATAGAAGACATGAAGTTCCCAAACGGCAATAAACCGTTCTGCAAAAAACGACTGCGCACTGCCAGCCTGGCCGCCAGAAATCCAGATCCGCAGCCAATCACATAACCGGCCACAACTGCTTTCAGATAGGTTTGCTGGAAGTCTGCCCATAATAACGGCAAGTTGTTCCAGGCCGCGGTTACGATCAATGTTGGTGCAGGTAATAGCACCAATGGCACATCAAAGCCGCATATCAGGGACTGCCAGACCAGTAACAACATAAATGCGAAAATCAACGGTACAGACAATTTTGATACTTTAGACAAAAACCCGCCAATATCATTCATACGGGTTAATCCGGACAACAAAAACCATGACAACAACAGAGCCAGGATCAACACAACCAACAAGCCCATGTGGCGATTATAAAATCCGTTTTCCAACGTCACGACGAAAAATACCTGCAAAGCAATCAGTATCACTGCAGCCATTTGCCTGATCGTAGATACCATTACTTCTCCCCTCTTCTCGCCAGCACTCGCTTTTCGGTAAAGCCTACTAACCAGACCAATAGTGATCCAAGCAAAGCGGACATCAACAGCGCCGACCATATCTGTACTGTCTGACCATAGTACGAACCACTGAGCAGCCGTGACCCCAGTCCCCCCTGTGCACCTGTGGGCAACTCACCGACAATGGCACCCACCAGTGACGAGGCAATGGCAACTTTTAAGCTGGCAAACAAATACGGTTGCGCAGCAAACCAACGCAGCTTCCAGAAAACCTGCCGGGCACTGGCGTTATATGTCATCATTAGTTCCATATGCATTTTATCTGCTGCCCTGAGACCCTTAACCATTCCTATCGTGACTGGAAAAAACGAGAGATACATGGAAATAAGCGCCTTGGGAATCAATCCGGTCAGATTAATTGCGCCCAGTACCACAACCACGATAGGTGCAATCGCCAGAATAGGTATCGTTTGCGAGGCAATCACCCAGGGCATTAGGCTGGCCTCCAGAGTCCTGTTGTGAACAATACCAATAGCGATCGTTATTCCCAGAAGAGAGCCCAGTACAAACCCCAGCAAGGTGGAGTTCAAAGTGATCTGCGCATGATAGAGCAAAGATCTTTTGGAGGTGATTCTGGTCTGAAATACACTTTTGTAGATCTCCGCCAGTACCTGATGCGGGGCAGGCAAAGAAGGACGTTTGATCGCGTAAGCCTCAGAAAGGATCTGACTGTAAGTCCACGATTGCTGGCGACGCTCCTTGTTTTTGATCAATTGATTACCATTCAGTATCAACGCTGCCAAATACCAAACAATCGTTAACAAGATAAAGATAGTGACCACTGCCAGCCATTGTTGTTTATACCATTGACCCGACATAACTCCCCCGCTAGTCAATTTGATGATCGGTTGCCAGCGCGGCTCTGATTTCTGCCGCTAACGCATGGAAATCATCAGAATCACGCAGTTGCAGACTTTTCTTGCGAGGCAATGAACTCTTAATCACCTTAGTGATCCTTCCCGGCCTGGGAGACATCACTACGATATGGGTCGATAGCAATACAGCTTCCGGGATGGAGTGGGTCACAAAAACGACGGTCTTATGGGTTTCCTGCCAGATCCGTAATAACTCCATATTCAAATGATCACGGGTTATTTCGTCCAGCGCCCCAAATGGTTCATCCATTAACAATAACTCTGGTTCAATACACAGTGCTCTGGCAATTGACGCACGTTGCTGCATACCTCCAGAGAGCTGCCAAGGGTATTTCTTATGGAAGTTCTGCAACCCAACCATCTGCAAATACTTATCAATCTGTTTCTGTTGACGGGCTTTGGGCTGGGCGGAAATCTCCATCGGCAACGCACAGTTATCCGCAATAGTGCGCCAAGGGAACAACGCGGGAGCCTGGAAAACATAACCGTACATTCGATTAAGCCGGGCATCTTCCGGCGATGTTCCATCGACCTCAATGGTACCGGTAGTAGGGTGTTCGAGATCAGCAATAACCCGTAACAGAGTGGTCTTGCCACAACCAGATGGACCAATAAAAGAGACAAAGTCCCCTTCATGTATATCCAGATTGATATCTGACAGCGCATTGACCGGGCCATCGTTGGTGTTAAAGATCAACGAAAGATTCCTGACACCAATCATTAACCGGCCAGACTTCGTCTCCACAGGAACCTCATTATGTTTATGCATCTCTATATTTTCTGCGTACATCGCGCGTCTCAATTCGTATATCGATCATCTGATTATCGAAGTATCCAATATGCCTTCCGAACCGGTATTCGTCGTGATCAGCCCCGCTCAACAGCAGTTGGTTTCATCATGTCATTGTATTTCTTAACGGCATCGTAAATGGACGGAAAGGCCGGTCGCTTAATGTACTTACCCGCACCTTCCTGCACGCGCAACTCGCCGTCTTTGTAAACCAGATTTCCCTGACTGATGGTGTGGCTCGGAGCCCCGGTAACGGTTCTGCCTTCGAAAATATTGAAATCCACATTCTGATGATGCGTACTGGCCGATATGGTGTGACTTTTGGCCGGATCCCAGATTACCATGTCAGCATCCGCTCCTACCGTAATGCAACCCTTACGCGGATAAATATTGAAAATCTGTGCCGCATTGGTGGACGTAACTTTGACAAACTCATTCACCGACAATCGCCCGGAATTAACCCCGGCATCCCAGAGCACCATCATCCGGTCTTCAACACCGGCGGTGCCATTTGGAATTTTGGAAAAGTCATCTTTGCCGAACGCCTTCTGATCAGCACAAAAACAACAATGATCAGTGGCTGTCGTCTGTAAAGTTCCCCCCTGCAATGCTTTCCATAGTACTTGCTGATGCCCTTGAGGACGGAACGGTGGGCTCATAACATGAGCCGCGGCAAAGCCCCAGTCTTCGTGCCGATAAACACTGTCATCCAATTCCAGGTGACCGGCCAGCACTTCACCATATACTCGTTGACCTTCGTGTCGGGCACGGGCAATTTCATCCACGGCCTCTTTACAGGATACATGTACCATGTACAGAGGCACCCCCAGGGATTGGGCTATTCGAATCGCCCGGTTAGCGGCCTCACCTTCAACTTCTGTCGGTCGCGACTGCGGGTGTGCTTCTGGTCCGGTTATACCCATGGCCAACAATTTACGCTGTAAGTGATACACCAATTCGCCGTTTTCGGCATGAACTGTTGGCATGGCACCAAGCTCCAGGCAGCGGTTAAAACTGTTCACCAGAGTTTCATCTTCAGCCATAATGGCATTTTTATAGGCCATAAAATGCTTGAAGGAATTAACACCTTCTTCATTAACCAACCGCCCCATATCCTGATAAACAGATTCATCCCACCAGGTGACGGCAACATGAAACGAATAATCAGAAACCGAGCGTGATGCCCATTCACGCCAGATCTGATAGGCGTCCATGAGAGGTTGTTGTGGGTCTGGAATCACAAAATCGATAATGGTCGTGGTGCCGCCCGCAAGTCCGGCCGCGGTGCCGGTATAAAAATCTTCACTGGCCACCGTTCCCATAAAAGGCAGTTGCATGTGAGTATGCGGATCAATTCCGCCCGGCATGACATATTGACCGGATGCATCAACAACTTCAGTACCGGCAGGCACTTCCAACTCGGCACCAACCGCCAGAATTTTTCCGTCTTCACAATACACATCAGCATTAACCGTCTGATCGGCATTTACGACTTTACCGCCTTTAATCAAAATACCCATTTACCTGCCCTCTTAATCATTGACGGCGACAATTGCCTGACCCGAATACGGGGAAGACATCTGATGCACCGTATAAATGTTTTGTAAGAATGCCTTGCTTCAATGCAATAGATTGACCAATCGGACAGGAGTTGTGTAAAAAATTTATAACCGTTTGTTTATAAAGATTTTTTTACAGAGTCAGCAAAATAATCCGCAGACCATGCATTGGATATTCCGGAAAATCAGAACAGACTATGTGCACACAGTCGGGGCCAGAGCTTTCCATTTCAGTGCAAAAGATCAATTGGTTATGGCAATACCTTTGTTGATCGACAAAAACGCACCCTAACTTTTTAGTTATAAAACAAATAGTTAATTATTTTTTTAACAACTCCTGTCCGACTGGTCAGATCATTGCATCAACAACATACCTTTCAGACACGTGGTTCTGTCATGTCATTGATGGCAGCCACCCTCCGATAACAGCAGGTGACATATGAAAGCGTTAAAAGTGAATGGTGATCGACTGTGGGACAGCCTGATGGAAATGGCCAAAATCGGTGCGACAGAAAAAGGCGGATGTCGCCGTCTGGCACTGACAGACCTCGATAAACAGGGCCGGGAACTCTACATAAAATGGGCCGAGGAAGCGGGCTGCACTGTCAAGATTGATCAAATCGGCAACATTATGGCTACTCGTCCCGGAGAGGATCCTAACCTCGCCCCGGTAGGTACCGGCAGCCATCTGGATACCCAACCTTCCGGCGGTAAATTCGATGGAGTCTTTGGTGTTCTGTCTGGCCTTGAAGTGGTGCGACGTATGAATGACCTGGGCATCAAAACCCGTCATCCGATTGAAATTTCCGTCTGGACAAATGAAGAAGGTTCGCGCTTTGCGCCCGCCATGATGGGATCAGGTGTCGTATCCGGCCGCTTCACTCTGCAAGAGATTCTCGACAAAACCGATGTCGAAGGTATCCGCCTTGGAGATGAATTGGAACGGATCGGATTTGCAGGTGATACACCTGTCACAGGACGGCAATACCATGCCTTTTTCGAAACTCATATCGAGCAGGGTCCTTATCTGGAAGCGGAAGACAAACAAATCGGCGTAGTCACCGGCGGCCAGGGACAACGCTGGTACGACGTTGTGATCAATGGCCGCGAGTCCCATGCCGGCACGACACCGATGCATTTGCGCAAAGATGCATTGATCACCGCATCGCAACTGGTACTGAAAGTCGAGGAAATTGCCAAGGCGCATAAACCCGGTTGCGGTACCGTTGGCTTTATGCAGGTGTCACCCAATTCACGCAATACCATTCCCGGCCAGATTTCCTTCAGTATTGACTTACGCCATCCTGAAGATGATCAACTGACCGCAATGGGCACAGAACTGCAAGCAGCGGTCGCGGAACTGACAGCCACCAGCGGCAGCGATATTGATCTCAAGCAAATCTGGTATTACGCACCCATTCCATTTGACAGCGAATGTATTTCTGCGGTTCGCAGTTCAGCCGAAGCACTGGGCTATAGTTATATGGACATCATTGCTGGTGCCGGCCACGATGCCTGTTATGTATCAGACTTCGCACCGACCAGCATGATTTTTACCCCTTGCTTGGATGGTATCAGCCACAATGAAATTGAAAGCACCACTAAAGAAGAGTGTGAAGCAGGCTGCTCGGTGTTATTGAATGCCATATTAACCATGGCAGGTGACGTTAAAGCCGAGGAAACATCCGTGACGAAGGAAACTTTGGACGCCTGATTCCCAGAAAATGTGTTCCAAGGCGGACTCCTGTCCGCCTTCCGTATATGGGCTGCGATCGTATTGCCCATGATCATATCCGATGATCAGCACTGATGCCCGGATGCGTTTAGTTCTCCTCCTTTTGGGGTATGAAAAACCTTATATGTCTCTCAATGATTGTCTGAGCCTGTGTGATCATTCAGATTGATCAGAGCCGTATGCGAAGCATTGGAATTGGGTTTACCATTCACCTCAGAAGACTCCCAATTATTAGCCGGACAGGAGCATTATGTTGCGTATTGTCATGGCGGTAAGAAAACCTTGTTTTGGCGAATCATGTACTGCTGATATCACGTTCCAACTGCCATGGTATTCGAAGATCTGAAATGATCAAACAGCGCACAGTCCTGTCCAGTGTCGTGTCTCAAATAAAACGGATATTTAAATGGGCCGCCGAATTCACTTCGCAACTCTACGTTAAGTTCAGCAAACGGCGTCCCACTCTTCGAGAAGCCCTCAAGACGCCCACCGCTTCGTTCCGGTTTTTGACAAGGGAATGACCATTGTCTGCGAGCTGCGCGTTGCTGTGGACATCTTGAGGTGCTTGTTTAATATAGGTTTTATTCAAGGCACTACATGAGTAGTCCTTTTCCGGGAAGCTATACGCTTTCCTAACCTTTATCACCTCACCGAAAAATAGTCTCCCCCCCCAAAGCATTGGGTGCACCAGTCAGCCGAGGACGATTGACGATTAAAGAAGCGGGTTGATTATTACTAGCACTCACCCACAATCTGCTGCAAATTGTCGTATTCAAACGATGGAATTTATTCATAATTTCATGTGCCCGAAGCGGGCTGAAAATGATCAATCCCATATGGTTATCGATTGAAGTGTTTTAAAAAAAAAGAAACACTAAAATACTGATTCTACTGCTAATTGGTGAGAAGCATTCAGATAATCCACATACCATTAAAACGTACTCTGATGTTAACCTGACAAGCTATATTCCCGTACTTAAGGACCTAAGGAGTCACTTAAAAATGGCCCATTTTCGCGCAGGACTTTGTCAGCACCATCCAAAGGTGACATTCTCTTTAATCCTCATTTACACCAGTAAACTGTGCTTTTGCGAGCGGTGCTTTCTAAACAGGATAAAAACCATTTCTATTTTTAATATCTATGCTAACTTTTTGAACATTGCAGCGCTGTTTTCATACCGGATTTAATATTTATGACTTTTGTCTAAATGACATATAAAGAATATGACCTGCTTTCGAGAATTCTGGTCAAGCGATTTCCAAAAGACAGACAAAATAACATCATCCATGTGCGATAAAATTTTCTCCCATTTCCGCTCAATAAAATGGTATCTAATACCCCAATATGTCTTGTCTACGGATTCAATCAAAGTTACCAACGGGTCCGATCTGTACCTGTACAGCGAAGATAGACACACAACTGGAGTATTACTCATTGCCAATCAACTCATAACGGTCTCCGAGCACACTGGCAAGCTGCTTGCCTACGAACACGCACCGATTCTGGAGCGCGTGCCCCGCATTCACAGCCGCAATGAATATGCCTTACGGCAATTACAATACTACCCCGGCGCGGGAAATTTCAGATCAGGTTCCAATTATCTGTCATTGGACCGCAGCTTTATCGTTTTTATCTCAACCAAAACATTCTACTGAGATCTCTCAGTAACTGCGTATATGTAATGTCACCTTACTGTATCAATGAAAATGAACTGGAAAGTATCTATGACTGTATTACAAGATCCGCTGACTATCTCCGGAATGATGTCTGCCAACAAAATATTTGAATTCCCCGTCAAGCAGTTTTTACAGCAGTTGATCATGGACAGTACCCAGCATGCGCGATTTTTAAATATGCTCGCTATGCTCGAACATATGGGCAGCCGTAAAACAACAGCCATTCAAGCAGTTAAACCACAACGAATGAGCGAAGACATACTCAAACACCTGGCTGGAGAAGTGCAACATGCCAGTTTCTTCAAACGCCAACCACAACGTGCAGCCGGGTATGATATGGAAGGTTGGAGGGACGACAATACCATGGCCAGAGTTCCAGCACTGATGTACTTCGGCCGCCTGGATGCAGGTATCTCAAATGTCGTCGGTCCATCCTCCGCCTACAACTGGGTATCTCTGATCATTGAGCTCAGGGCCTGTTGGTTATATCGGATTTATCAACAGACATTGGCAGAATCAGATGATCATCTGTCATTAAAACCGCTACTCGCTGTAGAAAATCATCATCTACAGAAAATGTATACTGCCTGTGGCGAGAACATTGATCAGCTCAAACATCTAAGCACTTATGAAAGCGGGTTATTCAGAAAACTGTGGGACAAAATCATTACCAGTATTGAACTGCCCTATGAACCTGCTATGCAGATCTGACGGAGATGCAGCAGCAATGCTTCTCTGTTCTGTATATCAACACGCAGTTATTTCCAGCACGCGCATATTTATAGACCCTAATAGTAAGAATCGCTTATATGGTCAGTTTGTTTACGGCGAAAAAGAGCCTCTCCCCGATAATTATATCGCTGCACCGGATATGGACACCGTTGCATAAACCTGACATCGGTTATTAGCCAATAACGAATGCCCCCCTAACCATCCAACACATATCCCTGTTGATTTTATAAACAAATTATCCCGCCTTTCCTTAAGCACCGTTTCTGTCAGAACCAAAAAATATGATGACGATGTACTATTCTGACAAAACATTGATCCAGATTAACAGTCGTATACCTTTATCAAATGTACCCGACTAAATAAGGATACTTAAATTAGAAAGTCCAAATATTATAAATATTGGAGTGTTATGACACGCGGCATAACCAACCGATGGGCCATAACCCTTCCTGTCAGGAAATCACCTGAACGTTCGAATGTTATTGCTCAGGTGGATTTCATCATCCAAGGATTTTATACCAAGGAATCAAACTATGAGTACATATCTCGATAACCTCTTCCATCTCCGATACGCTGGGATATTTTGTATTTTGGCCCTGGCTTCCACCGGCACTCAGGCCATCGTTGACAGCAACAGTAATGGCTTGGTTGACATCAACACTCTGCAAGATCTTTATAAGATCCGTTACAATCTCGAGGGTACGGGTATGACCGACGCCTCCGGCAACACAGACAGCAGTGGTTGCCCAAGTGGTGGCTGTTTCGGTTACGAGCTGACAAAGGACCTGAATTTTGATACCAACGACAATGGTATTACCAGCGATGATTTGTATTGGAACAATGGTGCAGGCTGGGATCCGATAGGCTCTGCAGAAGCGCCATTCAACGCCGAATTCAATGGTCATCATCACACCCTTTACAACCTCTATATTAATCGTACCGGCGAGGACAATATCGGATTGTTTGCTGCTATGGGCAACGGGAGAATCTACGATCTAACCATTGAGGGATCCAATAGAAATGTCTCTGTGGCCGGTAACAATAATACCGGAGTGTTGGTTGGCAGCCTGCTGTCTCTGGACGATGAACAGATATACACGTTTGCTTTAGAGCATAACATCATTTCCGGCAATGTCTCTGGTGGCAATAATGTCGGTCTGCTGATGGGCAGTCTTCGTTCAATGGCTAATTATGATGTTCATCAACTTATCGTTACCGGTAACCAACTGAGCGGTAAAGTAAACGGTCGCGATCGGGTGGCCGGTGTGGTGGGTTACATCAATGGCCCAGACCTTAACAGTTTTACCGGGTTGACAGCCTCGATATCAGACAATCAGGTGTCTGCACTTATCAGCGGTGACAATTATGTCGGCGGCCTGGCCGGCCATATCAATGTCACACAGCAATATAACTGGGGTGACAAAACTTCCATGACCTCTAACAGTATCTCCGGAACCATCACCGGTACTCTAAATGTTGGTGGTATGATCGGAGGCCTGATCGCAAATCAATACAATGCCTCAGCCAATGTACTGGATAACATTTCCACAGCCGCTGTTGATGGTGACGGAAATCTCGGTGGCCTGATCGGCTACGTG
Source organism: Gynuella sp. (assembly GCF_050297175.1). Classification (NCBI taxonomy): domain Bacteria; kingdom Pseudomonadati; phylum Pseudomonadota; class Gammaproteobacteria; order Oceanospirillales; family Saccharospirillaceae; genus Gynuella; species Gynuella sp. Next base: position 123,437 of record NZ_JBNKSF010000011.1, read on the forward strand.
GAGTCAGATGGCAATTTCCCAAGCGTTGTCATCGCTCACAACTCAGCCCATGGTAACGTCAATGGAGCGCGCAGAAATGTCGGCGGCCTGATAGGCCTGATTTTGATTGCCAATGCCAGCTCAATCGATACTTATCAGAATTATGCAACCGGTCAGGTCAGCGGTTCCCGATCCGTCGGCGGATTAATGGGCCACATACATTCTTTTTCATCGTCCTGGCCGGACGTCGTCACCAACGTTACCGACAGCTTCGCGTATGGCAAAGTCACCGGTACCGCCATGGTCGGAGGCCTCATTGGCTACATTGATGAGGCTTATCTGAGTATCTATGTCAGTAACACTTACTCTATCGGACAAGTGAATGGTCAGTCCGATACTGGTGGGCTGATCGGACGTATCGACTCCCTGGGAGACTATTTCGGAACTGACATGACCAACGTCTCAGCTAGCTTCTGGGATACTCTACGCAGCGGCAAGTCAACCAGTGCAGGCGAGGAGACGGGTTATAATACCCGAATCTTAAAATGCCCTACCGCACCGGGTGAGTGTGCATCCGGTTTGTATTCTGGCTGGAGTACAACTATCTGGGATTTTGGCACTTCCAGTGATTATCCTGTGTTGAAATAATTCAGATCCACCATGTATGGCAACGTTTGTTGCCGGAATGACTAGCAGGTTGTTGATGTTCGACGGACGTTGTGAATATGGCGTTAAAATCAATAGCTTGCCAGACAACAACCAAAGAGGTCAGCACGACCTCTTTGGTAAGCGCCCATATAATTTTTTCGCCATCATAGACAGCACACCCCCTCAACCAGCCTTTACTTTGCGGCGATAGGCATGCAGCAATGGTTCGGTATAACCACTGGGCTGGTCTTTACCTTTCAGCACCAGATCGCAGGCCGCCTGAAATGCATAACTGGCTTCAAAATCAGGTGCCATTGGCCGATAGGCAGGATCTTGCGCATTCTGCCGGTCTACCACTGCAGCCATGCGTTTCATGGTGGCAATCACCTGTTCTTCACTACAGACACCGTGATATAACCAGTTAGCCATATGCTGGCTGGAAATTCTCAGGGTGGCGCGATCCTCCATCAAGCCAACATCATTGATATCAGGCACTTTTGAACAACCAATCCCTTGATCAACCCAACGCACCACATAACCCAGAATCCCCTGAGCGTTGTTATCGAGTTCCTGCTGGATGTTTTCAGCGGACAAACCTGATACATCACTAAGCACAGGAATGGTCAGAATGTCATCCAGAGAGGCCCGTTGACGATCTTTTATTGCCTCTTGCTTCGCCGCCACATTGACCTGATGATAATGAAGGGCATGCAGCGTTGCCGCCGTGGGCGATGGAACCCAGGCGCAATTTGCACCCGCCTGCGGATGAGCCACTTTGGTTTCCAGCATCTGACACATTTCATCAGGAATCGGCCACATGCCTTTACCGATCTGAGCCCTTCCCTTCAGACCGGTAGCCAGACCGATATCCACATTCCAGTCTTCATAGGCTTTGATCCAGGGCTGTTGTTTCATCAACGTCTTGCGAATCATCGGGCCAGCCTGCATGCTTGTGTGAATTTCGTCGCCGGTACGGTCCAGAAATCCGGTATTGATAAACACCACCCGATCTCTGGCAGCGCGAATACAGGCTTTCAAATTCACCGTGGTGCGACGCTCCTCATCCATGATGCCAACCTTAATGGTGAACCTTGGCAATTCCAACACATCTTCAACTCTGCCAAACAGCTCATTAGTAAACGCCACTTCTTCGGGACCGTGCATTTTAGGTTTAACAATGTAGATGCTGCGGGTTTTGGAGTTGCGATATTTACCGAGCCCTTTGATATCATGCATGGCAATCAATGAAGTAACCATGGCATCCAATATGCCCTCGGGAATTTCCCGGCCATGCTTATCCATCACCGCATCAATGGCCATCAGATGACCGACATTGCGCACAAACATCAGACTGCGTCCCGGTAATCTAATCGTCCGTCCATCGGCAGCAGTATATTCGCGATCAGGGTGTAATACTCGGGTCATCATCCGCCCACCCTTGTCGAAGGTATCCTGCAGATCACCATTCATTAATCCCAGCCAATTACGATACACCACGACTTTATCATCAGCATCGACTGCGGCTATGGAATCTTCACAATCCTGAATCGTGGTCAGCGCCGCTTCCATAAGAATATCTTTGATACCTGCTGGATCACTAGCGCCTATCGGACTCGATGGATCAATCTGAATTTCAAAATGCAGCCCGTTGTTCCGCAGCAATATCGCCACCGGATGATCAACAGCCCCCACATACCCTACAAATTTCCGCGGGTCTTTCAGATCCACAGTGACACCATCCACCAGGGTGACCAATAAATTTTCATCTTCAATGTGGTAAGCCCGGGCATCATTATGACTGCCGGAGGATAATGGCACAGCCTGGTCCAGAAAGGACCGGCCAAATTCGATGACACGCGCGCCTCTTACCGGGTTATAGGTAGTGCCTTTTTCTGCTCCACCATTCTCAGAAATTACATCCGTTCCGTATAACGCATCATACAGACTCCCCCAACGGGCATTGGCTGCATTCAATGCAAACCGGGCATTCATTACTGGAACCACTAGCTGCGGACCGGCCATAACCGCAACTTCAGGATCAACATTTTCGGTACAGATATGGAAGTCATCCACTTCCGGAAGCAGATAGCCGATCTCTTCGAGAAAGTTTTTATATGCGGATAAATCAACACTGTCATGTTGCTGATGATACGCATCTATTTTTGACTGTAATTCGTCACGCTTTTCCAGCAAGGTTTTGTTTTTGGGCGTTAAGTCTTCGACCACGGTTTCGAGTTCGGTCCAGAACCTGACCGCATCAACGCCAGTACCGGGAATCGCCTGCTCATTGATAAAATCGTACAGCACCTTTGCGACTTTCAAGCCGCCAACTTGAACCATTTCCGCCATAACTCAGCCTCGTTTCTGGTATTTTGAACCTATGGAACTTCTGAATAATGATCTGTATTGCCAACACGACTCAGAAGCACCCTATTAACCTTGACATGCAAACCGCCTGTCCTGAACGATCCGAAAGTCATTTGCCAATTTCCGGCAATTTTCCATATATTGATGTGTGCGGAATGTCGTGGAGCAATCTATCCATGATTTCGCTCGCTGATTGAAACTCCATTGATTCCCCCGCACCTTCACCAATGACCAGACCAATCTGCTCCTGACAGGTCTGGTTTTAATTCATCGTAGCAGAGATCTGCCATCACAAAGCTTTGGCCCGGCATTCTGTTGTTGTTATGTAACCTTTTCAGGGATTGTACGCAAAAAAATAGCGAAATCCACTCGTTCAGTGAAATTTCGCTATGAGGCTTTAGTATTACAGAAGGGCTGTTACTGATTGGAAAAAATAGTGGTTAATCGCCTGGACTGCCGGTTATTCGAGTCATAATAAGCGACGGTCGCCAGTTTGATACCGCAACCATCCAGGCGGCCTTCACTCCACCATCTCAACAGAAAGTTGATAACTACCATAGCGACCGATATAGCCATAGAGGGAAGGGTCCAGATAAACTGCATCGGTAGTTTCGATTTTCACGTATACCGTCTCGTTAAATGATGGAGAATAAAGCACCTCTGAACGAAAGTGAGACCCATCATGCAGGGGATAACAACCTTGCGGCGCCAGTTCGCAGTCTGTTGCATCATCATTGCGGATGGGATGGCTGTCTGCATCAATAAGCACATTGCCACTCTGATCAAGCAGCGTGATCAGGGTATCGGCACCATTACGTAACTCATGGGTAAAAATCCGGTAACGGTGACCGCCACTAAGCTGAACCGCAATCATATCCTGATCCGGCAGTTGATCATTACGGTACAGATAATGCTGGCGTCCACTGACACAGCTCCAGGGTAAGGTCTGACCGGAAAAATGACAGTTCAACAGCGCTGCTGACAAGCTATCATTATCGGGTTCATAAGCATCCTGCTGATAGAAGATACTCCGGTCTGCCAGTGCAGCCTGCCACTGACTGAGCTGTATTGATGAAGGCGACTGCGCCTGAAGCAGTCCGTCCCAGAACGCTTCAAGATTATCAGCACTGTCATTGACCGTCAGATAAACAGAAAATGACTCCCAAATGGATGCAACATCGGCACGCTGTAATAACAGCCACAATACTCTGGAAACCGCTGCTTCGTTACTGGCATAACGATAAGCGGAGCCACTGAGACTCGCATAATTTACCACCAGTGCCGGGTAACCGGCCTGATTATTATTGTCAACGTAATAACTGGTTTCCAGATAACCGGGAATCGACAGGCGCTGCGGGTCGTTCTCGCGAAGCCAGTTTTTGATCGCAATCTGCAGATAACTGGCATGTCCCTCGCTCCAGGTCAGGCGTAAATCCAGGTCATTGCTGGACAAAGTATGATACCCCCCTGGAGATTCACTCAACCCCAGAGAATATTCACAGTAATGGGCAAATTCATGCCACAGCACATCATCATCAAAATCATCCGTATCACCCGTAGGATCACTCAGCACATATATACCGGCACCCTGAGTACAGCTGCCGCCAGTCTGAGAAAAACAAGTGTAGGTCCCGGTTCGGTTGCCATACTGCCAAAACAGTTTTAAATCCTGCATGGCAACCGTATCGCCAGAATATGCGGCTACGAAGTTGTAACCAGACAGCATGACATCCATCATATTAAAGATACCGGCGACGCGATCATCGAGCATCATGCGAATATCTGCTTGGCTGCTTTCCGCTGTTACCGTGATGCTCTGGCTGACGGCATACTGACTGCCACTGTGGTTATGAACAGAAATGACATGGCCGGATTCGGTTTCGGTCTGTGCCAGAACCCGCAACGAATAATCCGCCGTAGTTATATCGGGAAATTCATAAAATCCGTTGTCATCCGTTAACGTCGTTGCTAACAGCTGATCCTCTTTGTCAATCAGATCCAGTACCACCCGACGCGCCGGTTTGAACGGTGTATTGCCGTTCACAAAACCGGAACTGCCATAGATTCGATCCTGGTATTCGATTCTGCCCGTCAGAACCACCTGGACACCCTCCGGCTTGGCACTGCTATCAATGTCCGCTTGTGACTGAGAACCGGAGTCCGTACCAGAGGCACTTTCCTGACAGCCTGCCAACAGAATCAGTCCGGCCAAAAGCAACCCATCTAACAACTTCATAAGTTAATGGTCCAGAGAGATCGTCAGAATAGTCTGCCCAAAGCGCTGTTCATACCGGTCATGATGAGCCACAACACTGGAACGAATGGTGGGCTGGCCTGGCAACGGACGGCTGTCGATTGCAGTCATCCGGATACCAGATACCGTTGCAGCCACCGCATTGGCAGAAATAACCTGTTGACTACCTGACGGTATCTGCCCGCTGAATACCAGAGTATGGCTCTCATTAGCAGCCAACAACCCCTGCCATTCAGTAACACCACTCAACACCAGCATTTGGTCCGGCACCGCAACGGTCATCACTATTTCCACGTCTTCCGGCAAGCCGGACATAACCAAAACATTAAAACGATATTCGGAACTCTGCAGAAGTGGTTCGATCTCTATTGAAACCGTCAGCGGAGAGTCCGGTTTGACAAACGGCCCGGCAACAGCAGAGAGCGCCAGTCCCAGCATCAGCAAAGACACAGCACACTGCCATAATACAACTCGCGATCGCGACTTCAGGGCATCCACAGCAGAGATGCAAGTAGGTATTATGGCAATAGACTGGTTTTGCATTTCAGTACTCCCACATCAGACCGCCTGCGCGGTCTGAGATAAATATGCAGACGTGGCGCGATAACCGCGCCACGTCCAATGGTCATTAATGACGGTGGTAAGCGTGCAGCTTACGGCGATCATAAGCACCTGCCGATCCACTACCCGCTGACCCGGGTTTGTAGAAATGTTCGTTCGGCGCCTCATTGGTATTGATCCAAATGGTATGACCATGGCAACCATCGCTTCCACAACCATTGACCTCTATACGCACATTCTCTGCGTTACCCGGCAGGTCAAATATGAAACTGAAGGTCCCGGCTTCCTTGTCGTAGGTCATGGGCATATCCCCCCATTCGTTGACCGACTGAAGGTTGGAATCGAAATAGAGATACATGGACGACTGAGTATCCGGATTCCAGTAATCGATATATCCACTGAGGTTATCGGGCAGGAAGTCGGTACTACCGAAATCACCCTGAACAGTCACACTGCCTTCGGTATTTTCACTATCATGATCAGGACTGGTGATATAGATATACTGTGGCGGCAAATTACCGTTACTGGTGCGGATCTGAACGTCATACCAATTGTGATCGGCATCGTTCACATTAATCCAGTTGTCACCATCGTAGAGCTCCACTTCGAAGCTGAACTGCCCACCTTCGATTTCAAATGTTCCCCAGCGATTGCCAGCCCAGTATTCACCGTGACCATTTTGAGTGCCTTCGGTCATGCCATTGATCGTCACTGACGTTAGCTCAGTACCCAAACCGGTGCCATCCCACTCAGCATATGCACAACTGAACTCAAACGTATTGTCCACCAAGCCGTTTGGTAACTGCAGTGATAGCGGAGAACTGCCAATCACATTGCTGTCTGACTTAATGGTAATGTTCTGCCAGTTCTGTCCATCAGAAATATCAACCCACTGGTAGTTCTCACTGGGGTTCTGGGCATCGTAATCGTACAGATTAACGGTAGCTTCCCAGTTATAGCTGCCAGAACCATTGGCGGTGGTCGTGGACTGCACCACGATTTCATCATTACTGCCACAGGTTCCGGTACTGAGTTTGATATTCTTACCAGGAATGGTCGAGGTACCAGAAATAGTGGCGGTCGTCGCAGTCGTAGCCGATCCACTATTACTATAACCATCGCCCAAGTCAGACAGGCTGACGCCATTTCCATCTTCGACACCGGTGATGGTCAACAGCGGTGCGGTATAGCTACAAATGGTATCAGAGGTCTGGACTTCCACACCGACCCAGGTATTGTTTACCTCATCATAAACATTGATGAAGTTGTAGGCATTGTTGCCACCAATCACCTGGAAAGTAGCACTGAATGTCTGTAGTTCTGTGCCGCTGCCATCCAGAATCACTTCCTGGTTTTCCCAGTAATAATCCTCATTGTTGGAGCCATTCCAGTCGATCCATAAGCGCTTGGCATTAGCCGGCGCGTTTCCTTCCACGGTAGCAGTACAGGCTGTAACACTCGCGATCAACTGACCAAAATTATCGACCGGTTCTGATCCATTGACGGCAACAATTTCAGGTTTCGGTATCGTGGCGCCATTTTCGGTATAGATATTAATGTTATACCAATTGCCATTGCCGTCTTCGATGGAAATCCAGTTCCAGCCCTGATAAACAGTGATGTCAAAACTAAAACTGTTATCAAGAGAATCGACACTGATATCCCCTTCACTCCAGGCACCATCGGTACCGGCGTGATATTTTGGAACAGGATCGAATCCAGGATCAGCAAACAGGCCGGATATGGTGACGGTGTCGGTATTGGTTGTCGCGGCAGTTCCATTCCAATCTGAACCCTGCCCCCAGTCTCCGGTCATTTGCAACTCAATCACGTCCTGTGTACTGGCATCGACAGTCGTTGGCGCGTTAATCACGACATCAGGTACAAATTCCGCACCGGTATCGGTATACACACCGAAACTGGCCGAGGTATTGAACCAGCTTCCCATACCATCATCACCGTTCAGGTTCAGGTTAACCCAGTTATCGCCCTTAAAAACATCCAGAATATCGTTATATGTCAGCAGGTCACCACTGATAGTGAACGCTGAACTGTTTTCACAGTAACTGACATTGTCATAGGCACCGGATTCATTCCAGACATTGATGTGAATATCGGCACGACCAGCGCCATTGTTATTACACAGCAAGCTGAGCATACTCATCAGATCGGCATTGTTGATATCAAACTGCCAGGTGACCTGAACACCAGTCGCTCCGGAACCAGCATCGGCAAAGTTCCACTCATCCAGTGTCAGGGTATCGAGGAAACTGTCATCGACATCATAGACATCGACGCTATAAACAGTAACCGCAGGCGCAATCCCACCAAGGGTTTGTACCTGGAAGAAACCATACAAATCGACACCATCATCAAAGTCCACCCAGTTCCAGCCCTGGAACAAATCGAGCGTCACTGCGGCCGATGCAGTCCCATTGCCGTTGTCACTGAATGTCAGCATATACTCCTCGTAACCACTGTCACTTCCCATAGACAGTCGACCACCTTTCTGCAGAGCCTCTTCAACATTGGGAGTGGTCACCGTAACGCTCAACTGGTCAGCACTACCGGCATCATAACCATTCTGATACTCATTAAACGTCAACTCAGAACCATCGGCAGAGGCCATATAGGTTAGATATTTCCGTTCGCCCGGGTTTTTGAATTTCTTGACTGCACTGACAGATGAGATATCACGAATAACATCGGTTACATCGACAGGGTTGGTGGTAGAGGAGAAATCGGCAGCAGTTAAAGATCCCATGCCAATGATTTCCCAGACAAATACTTCCCCTTCGTTCTCGATACCCCAATCTTTGCCTTGCTGACCGGATTCTTCATCACCGGTGTCAAAACCAAACAAATCACTCACATCCACAGCGCCCTGAGGCAAGCCTTGTGCTTCCGGAACGGTGAAGGACTTTTTACTCGTGCTGCCAGGGAACGATTCCAGATTACTGGCGTTAATCACCATAGCAAAACCAAGCTCGCTGGGATCTCTGACATTGGCAAGCAGAAGAACATAGCTGCTGGTACCAGTAGCCGGTTCAAATCGAAAGGTCAGGGGATCAGTTTCAGAAGGAGTGGAAGTCAATGTACTGCCATTGGTGATATCCACATATCCGGCTGCGTTGTTGGCTTCTTCAGACAACACTGCTTCCAGTAATTCAAAACTTTCAAGGTCCGTTCCGCGATGATCGAAACCTTCTGACATACGGGAGATTTTCCACACACCATTATTCAGTTTGACTGTTGCATACATGGTCTCTTCCGGACCACCAGAACAATCCTGGCTGCCATCGGTACTTTCGAACGACAGGGTGAATTCAAAGTTACCTTTAGAGCTGCTAACAATGTTGACGACATGGTTGATCACCGTGACTTCATCGTCATCATAAGAGCCAATCACGCCACTCATGGTAGTATCACAGAACTCCCAATGTTTAATCGCATTTTCCATCAGGTTCATAAACTCTGCCTGGCTCAGCCGGCCGTTACGGTTGATATCTTCATCCATAAAACCGCCTTCCGCCTGGACACTGTATTCGAAGACAAAACTACCGGACAAAACCGACTGTATCTGGGCCAGATTACGCTCGTTTACCCCGCGTATCCATTTGGCAAAAATATCCGCTATTGCAACCTGAGCGGCCTGAGTCTCTTCGGTGGCACTATCATCGACACCGTCGGCTTCAGTTGCAGCAACTGTCGAAAAAGCACCGGTTATATCTACAGCACTGTTACCAGCCATATCCTGAATACCAGAAATGGTATAGCTATAGGCAGTGCCCAGTTTTAAAGCCTCGGTGAGAACAAATTCATACAGATAACCATCATCACTGCCAACACTCATCACGCCGGGGAAGTCCCCCACGGATGGCTCAGAATTCAGTTTAAGTTTACCCAGCTTAAGAGGCTCATCTGCTCGAATACGAATAGCACTGTTGACACTGACATCCGTACTGCCAGCAGGACTGTTCAATGTCACTGTCGGGGCAGTACTGTCCACCGTCGTGGCATAGAAAGTTCCGACCGCTTCGTACCCCAGAGTGTTGCTGTATACATTGGCAACCCCCTCCGGTACGGTCACAGTATGAGGCCCGCTGGAAAGCTCAGAATCCGGTTCAAAAGTGGCGGCAGTCCAGTCAGCCGACAAAGACCATTTGCCACTGACGTCACCATTACCATCCTCCACCACAATATTCTGGACACTGCTACGGCTCATCGCCATGTCAAAGCTGATTTGAATCGCAGTATTTTGTGGCAACTCCAACGCGGCAGAACCCCACGTAGAGGTGCCATCAGTATTTTTTGATGCTCCAAACATGGTAACGACTCTGGGAGTCGCATCACTGACCTCTGCCTGCATATCATCCACAGTGACCGTTTCATCCTCTGCTTTAAATGCGGGAAGCACAGCAACGATTGGATCACTGGTCACACCGGCAACCGGATCGAATGTAGAAGGTTTATATACCAGCATCGTATAAGTCCCGGCCGGCAATGGGTCCCCTTCGACATAGGCATCACCATTTGCCGCCGCGCTGGTGCTACACTGAGAAATGCTGACACGATCCGTACACCCATAGCTGGAGAAGTCATATCCACCGGTGCTGTCGGTAAGATCCTGAGCCACCGGCGATAGCCACTCAGGATGATTTGCGTCATAGAGATAAACATAGGCATTGGCAAGCGCATCCCCAACCGCCAGCAGCGGAGAGTTGTCAAGCAAACCGGATATCATTGGTTTATTGGCAACCTGGTAACCATAACCATCGCCAGCCGCTTTCATTTTAGGAGCAGCAGCCATTTGTTTTTGTAGGATATACCCTGGTTTACTGGCTCCGGCCAGGTCACTGGATAAAGACACTGCACCGGAAATCCGGACAGATTGCACATCACTACCATCATCATCTACAGAAACATCCAAGTCATTCGAATCAGTACCTGATCCGGAAGAACTGGAGTTACAGGCAACCAAACTACCTGCCAACAGCAGCAGCAGCATTGTTCTGAACAGCGAGCTCATAAGAGACTTCCTCATCGGCTAAAGACACAGCGTTAATACAGCCACAGTTAAGAAACGCTGGTTAGCAGTCTAGTCACTCATGTCCGGTTTCAATTTGGTAGTGTGTTAATTAAATGAGTCGTTTTGAAAACAACTGTATACCACGGACAAATTCGCACGGAATTTTGACCCTAGTACCGGTTGTCCGCGGTGGATTTACCTATTAATACATTTGTGGCCCGAAATAACAGGCGCATGCGGGTATATCTTAAGAGTACGGATAGAGCAGTCTGGCTTTTTAAGCTGTTAGCCCGACATCATAAAAAACCAGGCGAAAAATCATCGTTAGTAAGAAAGGACTGACCTATCTCATATCCAAATCTTGCTGCAGATTAAAAACAGCCTGAGACCAATCATTCGGTTGATGCTGTCGAAAAAGAGTCATAGCCGGATACCATGGACTGGTTTTACCTTCAAACCAGCGCCAATCGGAATAATGTAAGAGCATAAGCTTAACGGGCACACCAACTAAACCGGCCAGATGTGCACCCGACGTATCGACTGTAATAACACAGTCCATTTCTTTTAAGAGAAGAGCCGTTTCATAAAAATTATATAAATGAGCAGAGAGGTCTATAACGAAATTCTCATAACCATTCTTTTCGATATCGGACTTACGGCCATCAAACTGAAAGCTATACACCTGAATATCTGGATTGCAGAATAGAAAACTAAAGTGGGAAAGTTCGCAGGAGCGATCCTTGGGGGTCTTTTTCCCAGCCCATATTAATCCAATTTTCTTTTTATCCACTGACGGAAAACTAAAATTAGTGCGACCTTTTAAGGCTAACGGCTGATCTAACTCAAAAATTTGCTTCTCAGTCGTTAACCCAAGCCTATAAGGTAGGCTCATTATAGGTACATAATAATCAACGGGCTCTATTACTTCATCAGCATCAACAAGACAAACATTTGGGATACATCTAAACAACTCCTCAAACACAGGCTTAGATTCCAGATACACAGTCGCACCGAGTTTATGCAACAAAGGAACAAAGCGAAGAAAATTCAATGTATCACCCAATCCTTGCTCCAAGGTTACATATATGACTTTGCCAAATAGGTTTTCTCCTCGCCACCTTTTATACTTTCGAACAGGATAAAGGTTAGGATATAACTGAGTTCTCCACTCATATGCCTCCCAACCCTCTCCAAAACGTTTAAGATGCAGTAAACAAAGTGCATGATGCCAATGATAGTCTGCATTATGAGGGTCATTCGCCAACAATGACTCGAATAACTCCAAAGCCTCGGTAGGTTTTCCCCGATGAAAGTAATGAAGTGCTAAATTTCGCACAATATCCTGGCCACCATGGATTTTGTGTGCTTGCAAAAGGTATATTTCGGCTAAGTCAAACTCTTTTAAATCGGTTAATAAATTGCCGTAGTTTGACAATAATGCGGGAGATTTTGGAAACTTCCTAAGACTCCTTTCATAGATTATCCTGGCTAAATCAAATTTTTTCCGCCTGCGATAAAATGCTCCCAGCTGGAGAACAGGTTCGATACGATCTGGATACTTCTCCAATTGTTCATATAAAAACTGTGTTGCCGCCCGCACCCTACCATGCTTGAGCAACATTTCTACTTTTTGAAAATTATTGAACCTTACTGTCATCTAACCAACAACACACCTTAGGGAAGCTCCGAAAAATGGCCTAGTTTCGCGCAGGAAGTTGTCAGCTTCGTCCGAAAGCGCACTCTCTCTCATTCTCATTCTCATTTACGCTAATAAACTGCAATGTTGCGAGTGGTGATTCCTAGCCTGCATCAAAACTATCCCTATTTTTCAGTCACCCCCTTAGAAATCATCTACGACTCAAAGCGCCTTTACAAAAACGCATCTCATCACCCATTACTCAACAGAAGTCTATCATTGGATCGTTGACTAGGCATCATCGATGTTTTTTTATTGTTTACGCTTAATGCAGGCTCTATTCTTTCAATTCTAAGGACAGCAAAATATAGCTTCTGGACAGAATTCTCATTGTGGAGACAACCAAAGTTCACATAAGAATTCATATCAGAACAACAAAGCTTTCCCGCAGAATAATACCCTTCAAATGCTTAAGCCAGAGAGCCCATCAACCAGCCCATAATCACTCGACCTTCAGCAAATTTATGGATGTCCTTTTTATTTCCTTTTATTTCGGTTTCACAAGATTTAGCGACCATCCACACAAATACAAACACGACACTACCAATTAAAATTGATCATCGGTTTTTCGAGATTAAAAACCCAGCCATTGTTCAGGGTGATTGCGATATAGAGCTTTTGGCTATAGAGATACTGAGGGGTCGTCTTTAATCAGATCTGTATGATCCACGACACTTGAACATCTTCCTGATCGAGATATTGCTCTACCGAGAAGTATGTCATATTTCCATTATTATATTGAGAGCACTCAATCTTTGAGGGGACATAGATCACCTCAAAAAATGAGTTTAATGAGCTGCGAGTAGGTAGCTATCATTAAAGCCATTTGATGATGTGATAATAATATCCGTTATCTTTTCTGTCCGTGTAAGAATGCTGATTGAACTGGTGTATGCGCCTCTGAATAACGGAAAATACAGGACCGGCTCTTTAACCGGTTATTTGCAAGCTCACCTGCGTCAGTTCTGTTACGCAGGCTTTCTGAAACAGCTTGGCAGGGCTATTGAGAACTGTATTCCAGATGATAGCTTCCAGCGAAATAACCAGAGAATCAAAGTCTACCGGGTCTCCTTCTATATACCATATAACTCAGAGGGATAACCCCTGAACTCCGACTACACCAATGCTCGGAACTGAATATCGGTAATTTCAATTTCCACTGAGGAATAACGGAGATCTCCGCAAGTACCCGTCGGAGAACCATCATCATAACCATATGACAATACCAACAGATAAGAGAAAACAACTAAGATACGAGGCGTATTTTATAGTGTCCTTATTAACTGTTGCTCTTTGTTTGCAATAGTTTCGATCCTGTCTACCGAGTCAGGCAGTGGCTTTTCAGAGCACCATTTTTGGATTATATCGGACAGATTGTAGATATACTCTCTAAATTTTCCTCACCCCACTGCCGCAGGAACGCGACTGAAATTACAAGGAAAATTATTCCTGTTCCGACCAAATTGCAGAAGCTTCTTGGCATATGCGTTGGATATTGGCAAAGGTTTAAACCTGACTTCATTATGAAAATGATGATGTTGATATATATTGTTCCAGCTAACTTAACCCAGATTTCAAATTAATGGATGCCTTTTTATTTGTTTTTATTCGCAACAGAATTCATATCAGAGCAACAAAAAAGCTTTCCCGCAGGATAATACCGTTCAAGCCGGAAAACCATCGATCAACCCATAACCATTCGACTTTCAGGATCATAGCGACCTGTTATCAGGATATTTGAGTCAGTTCAAACCTTCCTATGATACAGTTAAAACTCTCGGAGATAGAGGCAACTATATTCATCGTTTTCCAACCTGCTCACTTGCGAACGTAACAGCCGAAAAATGTTAACCAGTCTTAAGATAATGCTCTGAAGATATTTTTTGCCCTTTACTCCATCGCCGTTCAAATCGATCCGCATACTGTAATCACGAAACCCGTGAGCCCGCACAATCTCCATAAGACCGGCCATAAAGTTCCACATGTTTCAGCCATTGATCTAGGGCCTGCCGGCTAATCAGTTTTTCGGTATCAGGATGTATGACACCCCGTTTGTCATATCGCACACACTATCCGATGGTATCAATCAAATCGAAATAGTCTTCTCGGGTGAACGGGAAGGGCTGTGCAAATGAAATCCTGCTGACAGCCACTGAAGGGCGTCAGTGGTGATTCGGAAAAGAGATCTAATTTTAAATCTTTCTTGAGCACGTGTTGTTTATGGATAGGTTTGGATAATTGCTGCTTAGTTTTGGATAGGGTGATTTTGTATGTGGCATAATCGAATATGGTTGCTAAACAGAGGTAAAGTCACTGTCGACCAACCCCTCCACCATCCCTGCCCGCACCAGGTTCAGGTCCACATAAGCCATACAGGTCAACAACGCACCTTCATCCAATAGGTCTGAGATTTGAATCGCCCCTCCCAGAACCGGCCTTTGCAATTGCCTTTTTCATCGGCCATCCGGGTAATGGTTTCGTTCTCGCCCAGCATAACGCAACTGATGGAACATTGTTGTACTCGCCATGGGTGATGGTTACCGAGACAGCTTGCAGCTCAACCGGCAACATCGTCTCTCGAGCATCAATCAACGGTTGGTCACTCCCACGGCTGTACATCTGCAACCAGCACCCCATGCAGTGATCAAAAGACATTTCTTCCAAAGAGACTTGTTCGTTACGGGGTTTGGTCATGGTGGCGATTGTGAGTGGAAGTGAGTATGAATTTCAATCGCATGGATGCCCTTTTTAATTGTTTCAATTCGGTTCAGTACCGGTGTGCATGGAATTCCGGGTAACCCAAAAATTCGATAAAAATAGGATGAAAGAACAGACAAATCTGCGCCTGAAATCGGTGTGCTCTGAAAATATTCAAGACTGGAAGCTATTAGGGTGAGAAAATCAGCGCCTCCCCAATTCTTAATTAATTACCTCTTTGTGTGTTCTATGGTTCTTTCGGGCAGCTCCTTTCGGTACAATTTTGTGTGTATTACCAATTACAACCATAAAAAAGCGAGATACACATGAATAAATCTTTCAACGCAGGAGTACTTGCTGCTGCCGTAAGCCTTTCAGCTTTTGCCGCACCTGCTTTTGCCTTCGAACCAGCCTCTGTTTTTAATGACAACATGGTTTTACAACGCGATGAACCTCTGGTTTTTTGGGGGCGTGGCGAGCCAGGGGAAAAGTTCCAGTTAAGCTTTGCTGGCACGACAAAAAAAGTAAAAGTAGGCCGCAACGGTACCTGGCGAACCAAGCTAAAACCCTTAAAAGCGGGAGGTCCTTATCAGCTGAAGCTAGCGGACGGAAACAACACCAGCACGGTGAGCAACATAATGCTTGGCGATGTATGGCTTTGCTCTGGTCAGTCCAATATGGCATTTCGCATTAAAGACGCCACTGGCGACCTACCTTGGGAGGGCAAAGATGCTCCTGAACGTATTCGCATAATGACTGTTGAACGTGATTATGACGCCGCGCCTGAAAAGGAGCTGGCTAAAAAGGCTCAATGGCAGCCTGCTACCACCACTAATTTGGCAGAGTTTTCCGCTGTGTGTGCCTACTTAGGCGAAGAGATGGAAAAAACATTGGATGTGCCCATTGGGTTGATTAATTCATCTTGGGGCGGATCGCAGATAGAAGCTTGGATCAGCGCTAAAGAGCTTAAAGAGGTAGGTGGTTTTGATAATGACTTAAAGCTGCTGAGCACCTTTGTTGATGACCCTAAGCAAGCGCAGCAGCAATACGCGGACCAGTGGCAAGATTGGTGGCAACACCAGACCCAACCCTGGAAAACCCCGTTAACACAAACTTGGTTTGATGTGCCAGAGCCAGCCAGCTGGCGAACCTGGAAGGGGTTTGAAGATTTCAACGGGCTAGTTTGGTATCGCAACAACTTTAGTTTAACAGAAGCCGAAGCAAAACTTGGCGGCAGGCTCTCAATTGGTGGGAT
Organism: Gynuella sp.; assembly: GCF_050297175.1. Taxonomy (NCBI): domain Bacteria; kingdom Pseudomonadati; phylum Pseudomonadota; class Gammaproteobacteria; order Oceanospirillales; family Saccharospirillaceae; genus Gynuella; species Gynuella sp. The sequence goes on from NZ_JBNKSF010000011.1 coordinate 139,923, forward strand.
TGATGAGGTGGACCTCACCTGGTTGAACGGTCAGATCGTTGGTACCGAATTTGGCTGGGGTACTGAGCGAACTTACGATGTAGAACCCGGCGTGCTGAAGGCAGGCGAGAACCTGTTAATGATTAATATCACCAGCACCTATGGTGATGGCGGCTTGGTCGGCCCGGCCGATCATATAGCCTTAACCCTCAGTGATGGCAAACGTATTCCGTTGGGTGAAGGCTGGCGAGCCAGCCGAGTGCCAGAAAGTTATGGCTACTCGCGCAATGCACCTTGGCAAAGCATCAATGGTTTGAGCGGCTTATACAACTCTATGATCGCGCCGCTTAAAGGGTTACATATCCGTGGTGCAGCCTGGTACCAAGGCGAATCCAACACAGGCCGGGCCGGGGAATACGCAGGCTTAATGCAAGCGCTCATTCATAACTGGCGGGATGATTTTGGCAAAAACCTGCCATTTATTGTTATACAGCTACCTGGTTATGGTAATCCTAGCGCGAGCAGTGCAGCGGAATCCGATTGGGCGCAATTGCGTCAGGGCCAATGGCAAGCGGTTGCAAACGACAAAAATGCTGGTCTGGTAATTACTATCGATCAAGGCAACCCTGCCGATATCCACCCAAAAAACAAGAGCATAGTGGGCAAGCGCACAGCTGATGTTGCTTTAGCGCTAATGGGCGAAAAAGAAGCTATCACTAATGGAATCTACCCTGTAAAAGCGGAAGCAAAAGATGGCGATGTTGTGGTGATGTTCGACCCGGCGGATGAAACGTTGCAAGTTAAGGGCAGCAGTCAGCTTAACTACGTGGAGTTGTGCGCGGATTCTTGTAAGCGAGTAAATGCAACCGTGCGCGGTGGGGAACTGCACGTTGCATTGTCGCAAATGACCAATGCAACGCGCGTGCGTTACTGTTGGGCCGATGCGCCGGAGTGCCACTTGTATGGGCAGTCCGGTTTACCGGTCAGTTCGTTTGAAATTGACATCCAGCCTTAGTTGCCTGGAGCATATGGGTAACTGAGTTTAATGTAGTATTGCAAATCGTGTTTTGGCGGAGTTATATCTTTCGGTATAGCTTTGCCAGACACCTCACTGAAATAAGCCAGGCAGGCATCGCGCCACCATTGGGCTTCATCTACCTGAATTTGTAGGCGTTGCGCGGTGTCTGTAAAGCGCTCTTGGTCCACATAGGGTTTTAAGCTTTGCCAGGTTTGCTGCATGGCTTTGGCTTCTTCTACTCCGTGGTCGTAGTGTTCAATCAAACCTCGCCACAATGTTTTGCCTGACTGCAGTTTGAAGTCCCACGGTAAGTGGTGAAACCACAGCAAAAATTTCTCGTCCATATTTTTGGGATCAGCGAAGCTCTGGGCGACTTCTTTAGGGTATTGAGATAAAGCGTTGCTGCCAGTTTTGGTGCGGTCAAAGCCAATACCATTTTTATCCGCTTTGTGGTAGTAAGCCGGGTTCCATTCTGGACGGGGAAGATCGCTTACCCAAGGGCCAGGGCCATAGTGATGGCCAGTGGCCATTAAATGGGCTAAGCCTAATGGGGTCATGTAATCCACTACTGCTTCACGTGAGCGCATCATTATTCCCAGTGCGGGCTCTACAAATTTCTCTTCATTGGTAAAAGTCAGGGCTAACCAGTCACGACCAATAGCTTGCGAATCGGTGTATGGGTCCCACGCTAGGCGGCCATAAGCATACCAGTTGGCTTGGTTAAAAATAGATCCGCTCCAATTGCGGTGATGACCGATATTAGCGACACCGGCAATACCGGTTAATTTGTGGCTATCAAGACTGCCATCAATAACTTTGGCGACAGTGGAGCCTTTTCCTTTAACAAAGGTATCTGCTTCTAGCACTTCTTGATAGAGCGGCGCGAGGTAAGCTATATGAGTCGCGAAACCCAGATACTCTTTAGTGATTTGAAACTCCATCATCAATGGTGTATTCGGCATAGCACCAAACAGAGGATGGTAGGGCTCGCGTGGCTGGAAGTCGATCGCACCGTTCTTAACTTGCAGTAGAACATTGTCTTTAAATTTGCCGTCCAACGGTTTGAACTCGTTGTAAGCTTGCTTACCGCGATCTTCAGCATCGTGCTCGGAGTACACAAACGCACGCCACATAACAATGCCGCCGTAAGGCTCTAATGCCTCGGCCAGCATATTTGCGCCCTCGGCGTGAGAGCGACCATAATCGCCAGGACCGGGTTGGCCTTCAGAATTGGCTTTTACCAGAAAGCCGCCAAAATTGGGGATGATTTGATAAATCTCTTTAGCTTTATCTTTCCACCATTGGCGCACTTTTGGGTTTTGTGGATCGGCGTTTTCGAAGCCATCCAATTCCATTGGTGCGTTAAAACGGGCCGATAAATAAACTTTAATGCCATAGGGACGGAATACATCAGCCAGCGCGGCAGTTTTTTCAATGTAGCGGTGGTCGAGCGAGATGGCTTTAGAGTTAACGTTGTTTAATACTGTGCCGTTAATACCTAGTGCTGCATTTGCCCGAGCGTAATCTTTGTAGCGAGGGTTTGTAACGCCGGGCAACTCCCACCAGTCCCAAATAGAAGAGCCGGCATAGCCTCGCTCTACACTACCATCTAAGTTATCCCAGTGGTCTAGTACCCGTCGCTGTATCTTAGGAGATGATGAACGGTTCAGCTCTTTAAGGCTGGTTTGTAACTGCATTTGTTGTAACAGCTCAAATGCGCCATACAGTAGACCTTGCTCGCTGTTGGCTGCTATCAACGTTACCGGTTTTTTATTAATTTTGGCTTGAGTGATCAGGTAGCCTTCATCGCCCAACTCGGTAAGCCTGGCGGTGTCTACATCATTAGACGTTTGTGCTAATGCTTTGCTGGTCAGCAGCATCAGACTGGCTTTGCTAGCGTTGCTTTTGGTTGGTAATGGTTTACCTAACATTTTGCTAAACCCGGTTTGTAGCTCCTCAATAGCAAGTGCTCGGGTTGGGTTACTTACATCGCCAGGCACCAAGCTTTTGATCGTTCGGTTCACTTCTTTGGCATAACTTTTAGGAAGGGTTTGATATCGGAGCCATAGGTCGTAACCGTCTTCTGCATAAGCGCTTAAACTGGTTAGACTTGCGGCAATAAGGAGTAATAATGTAAATATTCTCATAATTATTATCATTTTTTGGAGTGGTTTTTAAGTTCAATTATTGTATTTATACTGCTCGCTGTGGTAGCGCTTCCACAGCGTACCAAATCTGCTCTTACGAGAACAGTAAGACATAAATCGTAGAGCCGTATTAACCTTACAACCCAATCCGCCGTTGCTGGCAGAGCCCTAATTAACCTTGCGCCAACTTCTGCATTAGCTTCGCAGTTTTCACTTTACAAAGGTGCGAATACGCCGATTAACGCGCCAACCCATGCGCATCATATTGTCGAAGACAACGATCCCCAACACAGGGCCAGTTCACTCGTCGAGTTATCTCACGCGACGATGCATTATCAGTCTCAGAACTCCCCAGAAAAGTGAGCACCGAAAGAGCATATCAAGGCCACCGCACGGGAATGCCGTCGGTTAGGTTATCGACAGGAGCATCAGTTATTGCGCCGAGAAGGCATAGAAGTGAATCACAAAATAGTCGAAGCTGGTTTAGCCGTCCGTAAATGCAAACGGCGGAAAGGCGTCATGGTGAATCGTCGGTCTCTATTGTTGCCCACCATACCTGATCTATGGGTTTGGTCATGGATTCGCTATCTGTTGTCAGGCGCATCAAATGTCTGACGATCGTAGACGGCTCTACGAGGAAATGCCTTAATCTACCAGTAGCGCATGGGATTTCGGATGATCAGGTAGTTCGCACATTGGATAGCATTTCAGCCTTTAGAATCTATCCAAAAGTCGTTAGAACGGACCAGGAACCCGAATTTACCGAAAAGACTCTCGACCAGTAAGCTTATCGCCACGGCGTTGAATTGAAGCTAAGGAACCTCTGAAAAATGGCCTATTTCGCACAGGACGTTGTCAACACCAGTCTCACATCCTCATTTACGTCAGTACATTGCTGTGTTGCGAGTGGTGCTTCCTCACCTGCATCAAAACTATGCCTATTTTTCAGAGGCCGCCTAATACAGCCTGGAAAAATCATGCACGGGAAGTGATACGCAATTGGCGGTAAGATTATAGTGAATGGTGACCGCACTCTTTCTTGAGTTATCAGACTCCCTAAAAATTTGTATCAATCGTCCGACCAGAGAAAAACGAATCAAAAACTACGGACATTACTAAGAGCTGGTTGGATTAAATGCTGGGGACAAGTACGTGTCCTTTTTATTGCTATCAGTCCATGATCATTCAACCTTCAGGGTTATACAGCGACCTGTTATAGGGGAGTATTCGAGTCCGTTCAAACTTCCATATAACACAGTTAAAACCCTCACAGATAGAGGCGCCCATATTCAACCTGCTCACTTGCGAGCGTATCAGCCGAAAAAAAAATTAACCAGTCTTAAGATAGTGCTCTAAAGATACTTTTTGTCCTTTACTCCACCGCCGTTTGAATCGATCCGCATACTGCAATAACGAAACCCGCGAACCAGCACAATCCCCATAAGACCGGCCATAACTTTGAACATGTTTCAGCCATTGATTTGGATCGATACCCAGCCGACTAATCAGTTTTTCGGTATCAGGATTGATGGCACCCCGTTTGTCCTGTCGCAGACATCGCCCGGTGGTGTCGATTAACTCAAAATAGTCTTCTCGGGTAAACGGAAGGGCTGTGTGAATGGAATCCTGCTGACGGCCACTGAAGGGCATCAGTGGAGGTTCGGGAAGGTGATCTAATTTTAAATCCTTCTTGAGCGCACGTTGTTTATGG
>NZ_JBNKSF010000012.1:0-128446 GCF_050297175.1 Gynuella sp.
GGCCCGCAATCCGATAGCGATCGTCTGCATGGGCACAAAACCAGGCAATTGCTCAACCCGTTGCAACCAGGCTCTGATCGCCTCGTAAGGCTCCAGAGAGATATAGCCTTCCGGAGCCTGAGCCACATAAGAGTACATTGCCAGATCAGCAATATTCGCAGTTTCCCCGGTTAAAAAAGCCCGTGAATGCAGTTCTGCTTCCATAAATGTCAGCAATCTTTCTGCTTCCGTTTTTGCCGGAGTGAGGTCAGCATCCGATTTAAACACCACCATCCTCCGCGCCGTTGATGGGCCATAGGCCAATGGGCCGGCCGCCAGAGATAACCAGCGCTGCACATGCGCGGCGCCCTGAGGATCACGCGGCAACCAGGTACCATCATCGTAGCGACTGGCGAGATAAACCAGAATCGCATTGGAATCCATTTGTACGAAACCGGCATCATCGATCACCGGCACCTGACCATATGGGTTCAATGCCAGAAACTCCGGCTGTTTGTGTTCGCCTTTAAGCAGGTCGACCAGAATCGACTCATACGGTAAATCCAGCATAGACAACAACATTTCCACCCGATGACAATGACCGGATATTGGATGCTGATAGAACTTGATCGGTTGTTCAGGCTTAACCATTAAAAATACTCCTTCGGTGACTCAATCAATTTATTAACCTGGCAATGAACTTGTCAGGTTAGTCGTGGTGCTGGAATGCATCAGTATGGACCTAAGATGCATACGAGCCTATTTAATCTCACAAATCCCACCAGAACGTCTGCCACACAACAGCGGACACCCATGTGCCTTTACGGGAACAACAGCCATATCAAGAGATGTGACTCAAGCGTAGCTCCGCTAACACCGTTTGAACAGCCCTGCTTATGGCAACCATGGCTAAATGACCAGAACCCGGGAGGTGGAAATAACCCATTATCTTCGGATACACAGATAAAAACGCATTCCCAGTCAGAATGATACCCCTGGAATTACAATTCTAAACCGTTAATCCAGGGACAACTCCCTGCAATCAGAAAAAACACCCCCATATCTACAGCGTGAGACCGCAATAACCGATATTTATCAGGCATCGGCGGTCACCCCCTCAAATGCTGGTATGCGCAGGAGATTTCATCATGAGTATTTCCCCTTCTCAGGCTCCAGGCTCCTCTCTCTCCCATTCGTTACAACAACAGACTCAGCCCAAAAGCGATCAAAGCCTTAGCGGCCAGTTACAAACACTGACCAAAGCCATTGATAGCGGTGATCTCAACCGCATTCAAAACACCTACGAAAATCTCAAAACATCTCTCCCGGCCAACACTGGCAATGATAATGATCCCGTCGGTCAGTTTCTGGCAGCAGTCGCAAATGGTCTGGAAAGCAAGGACCTGAGCAGCCTGCAAAATGCAGCGGACACGTTTACCGAAACGCCACCAACGACATCCACCAAACCTGCTGCATCACCCTTACTCAGCGAAGATTCCAGTAGCGAGCTCACCAAACTGATCAAAGCACTGGAATCCAACAACACCGAGAGCGCCCAGTCATCCTACGGTTCCCTGGTTACCACACTCAATGAAAATGGTAGTAGTGAGAGCACATCCCTGGCGAATGCGCTGAGTCAGGTTGGTGATGCCCTTCAGAATGGCGATACCGAACAGGCCCGCTCACGCCTGCAACAGACACTGCAGGATCTTTCGCCAGGCAGCCTGATCGTCGCCGAGGCGTAATCAGAACGACCTCCCGCCAGCGCATCAATCGGCGATGCGCTTTTGTCCGGAACGAACGAACTGCTTCCACCAGGGAGCATGACACCAGCGATTTGCCGCAGAACACAAGCCAAAATAATCCAGTACATCTGTCATCAATGCTTGGCGGGAATCGCGCGAATAAACAGTCTCAAAGGGTACCGTCAGGTACACCAGTCGGCCTTCCCGACTGCCATCTCCAAACACCCCCTGGTATTGAACACAAACACCCTCTGCCACATCTGCATCGGTCGCCTCATCGCGCATACATAAGCTTGCACCATCAACAGGACTGATCACATCAGCGGAATTCACATCATAGGTACCATGAAAACCATCATCAAACGTCACACGATCATGCTGCTCAAACACGCTGCCGGAAACCCCCGCAACGGTATACACAGAAACGCTGTCACGAACATATACAGCTTTTAAAAAGTCGTGATAAAAAGATTGATCAGCCGTACTCCCCTTGGCCTGTAAATCGAAACCAATATCAGAACCGGACACAAACAGATTACCCCCCATCTGCAAGTAATCCTTCACAGTACGCTGCTCCATTGCATTAAAACTATCGGTACCAGTACTTTCGTTAGCGTTTATCCAGATAACCGCCTGATAATCCTGCAAACTGATATGCCCGCCTTCAATGGCATCATTTGTCGCCATATCAAAGGAAACATTATTCAGCTCAAGAGCACTGGCAACATGGCGCACAATCTTATCGGCAAAATCGTAACCCTTTACACGTTCCGCTCCGTAAACCACCAATACAGGAGCACTAGCCAGTGAAGGATTGGCCGCCAGAATCTCTGTTGGCTGACTTTCTCCATAACCATTCACCGCTGTCACTTTAAAGTAACCCACGTAATCCGGCACCAACCAATGATATCGATTTGAAGCATGAGTAAAATAATGACCTTCATCGAAATGCACGCCATCCAGACTGAAATACACCTTATATCCCTCGGCATCATTCATCGCATCAACTGTTATCTCCACCCCGGAATGAATACTCCGCAAATAAAAGTTAGCTGGAGATAGCGGCGGCAGTGAGGTTCCAAATGCATCCTTTAAAGCCTGCTGTAACTCCGGTCGCTGACCATCATATGTCAACGCCCAAATAGCCGCGCCTTGCAGCCGCATATTATTAATCAGATCATACTTGAGCTTCAGGCTCTGGCCATTATCAAACCACCCCTGAAACCATTCATGATCCCAATATTTATACCAGGGCGTCTGCGATTCACTGTCCCACAGGCGGCCATACACCTCACTATTGGGATGCGCAATATGGTACGGAATTGACGTTCCCGCAGCTTGCGTGGGTGACTCAAACTGATCATCCTCGGTTTTCCACTCATAACCAAAGAACGGCACACTGAGAATCAGTTTTTCGGTATTCGCAGAAGTCTTATCCAGATAATCGTCTACCGTATTGGTTACATTCAACGCTCCCCAACGGGTTCCGGTCAGAGGTGCCGATGGCCCGGCAGTTTTGGAGGTTCGCCAATGAAAATCATACCCCTGCATAATCAGCCCATCGGTCACCTGTGCCAGCGCGTCATAATCAAATACATGTCGCCAATCGACCGCAGGTGTAAACATCGTCACCATAGACTCTTTGATCTGTTCATGAAACGCCGCACTCAAATCAGACATGAACGACACCAAATTTTCCTTTTGATGATCAGCCGAAGGAACCCCCTCAAAATCAATACTGACCCCATCGGCATTAGCATCTTTCACAGCTACCAACAGATTATCGATTAACCTCTGGCGGTTTTCCGACGACGCCAACAGACGGGTAATCTCAGAACCATTAAACAAAATAACCGTTAACACCACCCTGACACCTTCACGGTGAGCCCGATCAATCAACTCGGCCGCCGGCCAATGATGACGGCTCACAATCGTCCCACTGCCATCAATCTCCACACCAAAGTAAGCAATGGTCGTCAACAGGTCATAATTTAATCCCGGATAGCTGTCATAGGCCCAATACGGCAAATACCCAAATACCTCTTTATCAGTGACTCTGACTTTTGGAATCAAATCCACCGGCTTTGCCGTTTTTGGTTTAACCAATGATTGCGGCAAAAATTGTCTCGGGGGCACATCATCCCGGTGCGCTTCCCACTCCAATTGATGAATACCCGGCGGAACTGCAACGGCCTTCTCATTCGACTGAGCCATCAAAAACGACGACAGTAATGTCGCCATGCCCAACAGCCAATATTTGTGGTTCATGAAAACCTCGCTTGTGATTGTAGTCATTGGAATCTCTGAATAATGTCGGTGAGAAAGCCAGAATAAGGAAAAAATCTGTGACCAATCCGTTTAGAGTGCTCTTGGGTTACCCCACGGATCAATAACCGTGGCATAAAATCAGAAACTTATAAGGTATAAATCACCGGTTTAAACAGATTTTAGGGCCGCACTGGCGACGCAGGTCGTTATTCATAGTTTCCATTATTGTTGTTATAACTTACCGTCAATACTTATGACTCTTAGCAACGCAACATCCTGTTTTCTTAGACCGTCGATTAACCCCACCGGACACCGTAAAACATGTATAAAAATGTGATACAAATACTGAATGATCAACGCCTCAACTACATCATTCAGAAACACCTCAGATAGACGGAAATTTATATATTTATTATGAAAAACAGAATGTAACGCACAATATGGTAGGTATCACAAAAAGAGTCATCATACTTTAGTCACAGGAAAATCAGCATAAGTGTGATGTACAGCTTAAAATGTGAAAATATTGATGAATGCATCAAGCGAGCACAGAGTCAGCGCGCCAATCCGGCCGGCATGAATTAATACGTCACGACAACACAAGACTTGAATCTCAACTTACTTGAGGTGGATTTCGCCCGGAAACCAAACAGGCTACCCTGACATATTGAGCAATACTGTGAGCAACATACTCATCTCTCCAGGCACACATGGCTGACGATTAATACTGGCGCCTCTTGGCATCATGCCGCTACCCCGACCAGATGAATAACGGCATTACGCCTTTCCGGATAAACGCGCGCTGGCAGTACTTACCAATCCATACCCAATGAATCAAAAGAACCGCCAACGTCTACCTCTTGGATACCTGACTACCAGTGCCCCTGGGGGCTTTACTCGCCACAGACTTCGGGTTACTGTTGCGCCGCGCTGGCAAAAAACCAGCGCCGGGATTAGCACCCTGAAAACTCTTCACGGCGGTACATCAAGGCGCATCCGCGTCTTTTTTTGTACTGGTGCTTACGCACGCCTGTCTGTTTTGGCAGGCCGGGCGGGCCAGCTTCGGCTGGGCCGCTTTCCGTGAAGAGCGGTAGTGCTAACCCGTTTCGGCCTGCCCCCAGTTCCGCTTAGCACCGGATTGAGGGGCATTGTTTTTCACATGTTCACGGAAAACTTCATGTCATCTATTCAATTATCCGAAGCCCAAACGAAAGAACTGCTGTGTCACCGCTGCCTGAGCGTTCGCGACGAACACGGACAAATCCATCACCTGCCCGATTTCAGAGCCTTTGGCCTGGCCTACACCCGCCGCGACGCCTGCAGTCAGGTTAGCGCTATACTCTCGTTTATGCAGGCCCAACTCGGCCTCTACGACCATCCCTCCTTCAACGGTATGGACGAAGAAGCCCTCATCGGCCAAACCCTCATACTCAGCCTGTGCCGCTCACTGCTCGCACTACCGGAAAATTAAACCCCAAAAACCAAAAAGCCCGGAATAAATCCGGGCTTTTATCAACAACCGAACAAGAAACTATACTGACTACCACAAAAAACCAAACAACCGGTTTTATACTGCATGAATAAATAATAATCATGAAAACAAAAAACCTGGCGCAGAGGTTTTTCAGGTTTTTATTGCTGCTTGGGCGGCAGTGAACGAGGCTGACAGAACATTAGCTGATTTTCTAAGCTGCCTGTGCGGCAGTGAACATACTAAGCACAGACATCTTGTTGGTGATGATTTTCTAAGCTGCCTGTGCGGCAGTGAACGAAACGCGGGAGCCAAGGTATACATAGTGTACTTTCTAAGCTGCCTGTGCGGCAGTGAACTGTTAGCGCCACGGGAGATACAATTGCCAAAATTTCTAAGCTGCCTGTGCGGCAGTGAACGGTCGAGGGAACCGCCGACACTCAGCCCGTCTTTTCTAAGCTGCCTGTGCAGCAGTGAACATTTGCGTAACGGTAAAACGATTTTTTGCCGTTTTCTAAGCTGCCTGTGCGGCAGTGAACAAAGACTGTAATTGAATTTCTTGAGCGAGTCATTTCTAAGCTGCCTGTGCGGCAGTGAACTCGTACACGGACAACAGGAGGATGGTCTGAATTTTCTAAGCTGCCTGTGCGGCAGTGAACGTGTTTCAGAATATTGCTGCTCTGAGTGCTGTTTTCTAAGCTGCCTGTGCGGCAGTGAACAAAGAAGTCCTGCCCAAAATTAAGCCGGCACTTTTCTAAGCTGCCTGTGCGGCAGTGAACGGTGGGCGTTGTGCTCGCCGCTTTAGCATTGATTTCTAAGCTGCCTGTGCGGCAGTGAACTGGGGGCGCTGCTATTGCAGCGTTTATTTTATTTTCTAAGCTGCCTGTGCGGCAGTGAACACGATTTCTGTGCTTTGACTGTTTCCTTGACATTTCTAAGCTGCCTGTGCGGCAGTGAACTAGGTAAGTTAGGTCTTTCCGATGCCCTCACATTTCTAAGCTGCCTGTGCGGCAGTGAACGTTCTCCTTATGAGCTGGGGTTCAATTGGAAATTTCTAAGCTGCCTGTGCGGCAGTGAACAGCATGCCACGCGATGTGATGGAGATTGAAGCTTTCTAAGCTGCCTGTGCGGCAGTGAACAGAAAGAAATGACGTGGATAGTAGACTCGAAATTTCTAAGCTGCCTGTGCGGCAGTGAACATAGCAGCGCCAGCCAGTGATGCCACGCCCATGTTTCTAAGCTGCCTGTGCGGCAGTGAACGATCCTTTTTCTCTGCCCAATTTCCTGATGTCTTTCTAAGCTGCCTGTGCGGCAGTGAACTGAAGTATAAACCTCAAAAATTCAGTTACAACAATCACTTAGGCAATTTTTGGGGTTTTAACCAATGTTTTTAAGCGATTTTGTAACTTATTGATTTTCAAACAGTTTTTTAAGGAGCCAAAAAGATTGGTATTTTCATCCAATTCCGGGCTTTATGGTATTGCAGTTTATAGGTGGATGCCATCGTTAATATGGCTGTTTTTATAACGATAAAAAAAGCAGAAACGGGTGGTTCCATTTCTGCTTTTGAGGGTGCTGTTGTGTATCTATCAGCTCGTGTTGGATGAGTGTTTCAGGTTGTGTAATTAACTATCTGTAAACCAGGGAATGGTAGCGGTTTTGGAAAGCCCAAACTGATCAAATTCACCTGCGACAGAAGTATCGGTTATCGGTCCCAATTGAATGAATCGCAGGTATTTGTGCCCGCTGGATGCACTGGTTAGTTCCAGGTATGGGTTATCAAGTGTGCTGCCATTCATTTTAGCAACATAACCGTTTACTTCCGCTTGAGTGATTTTGCCTTTTTTCAGCAATCGTCTCAGTTTGGCTGAAGTCATGTTGGGCTGTCTGCGAGAGACCGTTCGATAGCCAACACCTGGTGGTACCGGGAGTATATTGCTGATCTGGCAATAACCGATCATGGCACCTATCCAGTTTCGGCTCATAAGGGTGTCCAGTTCTGCAGCAGTAGCATGCAGACGCAAAAGATTGCCCAGGCTTTTTTGATGACTAGGGAAGCTGACACCTATCCGGGTTGCGCGTATATCGCACAGTGCTTTGTGAAATTTACTGTAAAGCGAATTCATGAGCACTGGTAGCGGAAACTCCGGATCAGGCATCAGTTTGATGTCGATGTAATGATCCATAATCCCCTCTTATTTGTCGCTCTCGCCAAATACACCACCACGAACCAGCACTGCCATAACATAGTGTTCGTCTTCGATTCGACTCAATTCGCCGCCACGTGCCCAGCTATCGAAAAAGGTGTAGAAATCCTGTTTGTCTTTTGGGGTACGATAGGCTTTTCCAAGATTGGTCACAGCGCCATAAGGCTCAATCGCTATTGGCCCCACGGACTGTTCAGGGTCATCAAATTCCGGATACCAGGTATCGATGGTTCTAAGTGCATTTCCTATTTTTTGTGAGTGCATGGCAGCGATGCCATCAACAGAATAAAGCACTTTGCTTTTGTTGCCTTTGCCTTTATCCAATACCAGTTCTTCGCTCGGATAGACATCCTGGGATTTACCGACTTTGGCGTAGCAAGTAATTTCGAGCATGAGAAAGTCGTCATCACTGGCCAGGGCACTGGCAATGCGTTCAGCCAGGCTGTCGATGTCCGGATTAGTGATGCTCATGTCGCGTGGATTGTATTGCGTGGCATCAAACTGCCATTGTTGCTCGGCACTTTTGTTTAAAGCTTTTACGTTGACTTCAATGGCTTCTGCACCGATACGGTTGCGCCATAAAAACCGGCCATTGGCGATATTCAGAGCATAACGGCGGGATAACTCTTTAAAGCCTTCTTTTGCGATATAAGCTTTTGCAGCCTGTGAATAACTTTGTTTGAACAGGGCATTGTTACAAGCTGACGGGCGATGAATTTCTCCAAGCACTTTCAGTGTGAAGTGCAGCTTCAGAGTATCCTGTTCTGGTTCGAGCGCACAGGCATCTACAGTTTGCAGGTTGGCTTTTTCAACTTCTTTATTGAGTTTGGCCGGGTCGTTTTGAATGGTGGATTTCAGTCGGTTGGAGATGGTTCCGCGGACTGACTTTTCTTTCAGTTTTAGCGGTTCAACGGATTCACGGTTTTCCCAGGTGGTGCCGTACATGTATCCATCTGAGGGAACCAGTTTTTTTTCGAATGCCAGAACAGATGCGGTGTTGTCATTTTTAGCCATTGGTTTTCTCCTTGATCAAGCGTTAAAAGCCATCTTCTGATAATAGGGTTTGGGGATCTGTCCGCTGTTGCTGACAGAGATAAAGATTTTTTGTGATGTCGTGATGGTAGTGCCACAACAGTTGTTCGGATGAGTCCATTTTGTGGGCCATAACAAACTCACCCAGAGTGACGAGGGATTCGACAAAGCGATGCGGGGTAGCCGGGTCACGCTGATTTTTGGCTTCAGCCAATTCACTGATAGCGTGAAATCCGGTTGCGATGGGAACGATCCAGCCGCGTTTGCCGTCTTCTCCGGTTGTCTTCCGCTGGCTACGCCAGCTTATAGTGGTTTCATTATTGTCCTGAATTTGTTCGCTTTGATGATGAACAGAGAGAAAATCCAACAGGGCGTCAAAGGCATCCCGTCCCTGCTCCATGGCATTGATCATCAGATCTCTGCGTTCTATCAGGGCATAACCCGGCATCAGGCGGTTTTTCAGTAGATCGAAATCTCTGAAAACTTTGGGAGCCTGAGTGCGAAGGATGTCACCACCAGCTATTTTCAACTGACTGATCAACAGGTGATGGACCTGATCAAGAAAGGTTGTCTCATCCTGTTTTTCGATACCGTCATAGGCGATAACCAGACTGACTTCCAGGTGACAGCGTGGCTCTTCGATAAAAGCCGACCGGGCACCAGTTTTATCAAGCGGGTTGGCAGTACCGATTATGGAGTATTCATAATCCCCCGGCCCACGATAGGTTTGCAGATCAAACTGGTGGGATACCACACCAACACCGTTAAAACGTAACACTGGGTTATTTTCAATCAGTTTGCGTTCCATGGCGTGCACGGCACCGAGCCAGGCAGTCATGGCAGGAAAACCAATGGTAAACGGACTGGAAAGAGCATTGGCATTTTGTACCTGCAGATGAGGCATCAACAGAAATTTTTCGTTCATCTCAACCACTCCTTATTAACCAGTATCATTTGCCGGATGTAGTCCCGTTCTTCCATACCCAGGGTGACCGGTTTTTTAATTACTTTCTGATAGGCTTTGGCAATCCATTCGGCAATCTCCTCACACAGTTGTTGTAACCATTGATCCTGCTCGGCGCGTATTTGCCGGTATTCATCGCACAACCAGATTTTCTGGTGCTGTTCCAGCTGGCTGGTGTCGGCACGATACTGCTCTGAGGCAACCGTGCGTATCGCCACCATCCGGTTAATAACCGTTTCGAGAATGTCTTCTATGCGATGATCACGACCGCTTTCAAGATTACGGCGGGGAATATCGCCATCCAGCCCGGTGCGAAAGATGCCATGCAGTTTTTGCAAAGGTTCCTGGATGTCGTAGTAACGAATGGAGTTGATGAAAAAGTTTCGAACGGGAAAGTGAATATCCCGTTTTTCGAGATGCGGTGGGACCGATAACAGCAGCCGTGCCTTACCGCCATATTGGTTATTCAGAACGCTGATATTTTGTGGTTTGGTGCCTCCGAATCCGATGGTGGTGATATCGTAGATTTCAGCGTAACCCTGCTCGGAGTATTCATTGTTTCGCCTTTTTTCTCTAAGACTCTTGATCTCTTCAGAAAAACGCAGCCGATCAATTCTATTGCGTAATTCATAGATCAGTCCGGAGTGACTCAGCACTGAAAGCAGGTGGTATTGACCATCATCAATGGGGAAGTAAACCTGTTTGATCTTGGAACTGGTCACGCTGGTGGCATCGTTGGTGACCATGGCCATGAATCCGGTTTTCAGATTGTCATAGCTGTCTGATTCAACGGTTAGCAGTTCTCTGGCCAGGTTGCTGTCATTACGAATGTGTTCTATGAGCGTCTGACCATCTTCCATTGTCAGAGTCAGAAACTTGTACACATCAATAGCGGCAGCATTGCCAAGGGCATCGTGTTCGGTATTCACGTTACCGGTTCTGACAAAGCCATCGGCACTGCCCGGTGCCTCTGCAATGATGGAGGTTACATAGCCATTTTTATTTTTTCGCGCACTCGGATGGCTAAAGGTACAGGGGTGGCTGGCAATGTTAATTTGTCCGGCCCGTTTAGCGGCATCCGGCAGCCATTGTGCCTTGGAAAACTTTTCAGCACATAAGCGTTCGTTGTCGCTGATTTCTTCAGCTGTCATAGTTGGCTTAAGAGTTTTCTTGAGCCAGTCTTCCTGTCGTTTATTAAAAAATTCCTGAATCGCCGGGTCTGGCATATTCACCTCCTTTTGACCTTAAACAGGCCAAGTTGATCATTGTAGGAATAGTCTGGACTTTCGGTATTTTCGTAGGGTTCTTGGATGACCACCTCACCGTAGGTGAGTGAAGCGCTGTTTAAACTGATATCTCTCCGTGTGGATTGATGCTGCAAGGACGCGTGATAATCACGTACCAGCCACAGCCGTTGCTGTGCGGATGCCGATAATGACAATGCAGTGATTCGGTAAAAATCATCCTGGTTTGCGAGTTCACCATGGGTGGTGTAAACCGCCTCGCCTTGTTCGTCACGAGTGGTAAAGTAGCTGTTTTGCCGATGGTCAAAGCACCGATAAAGATGAATACTCGGCCGGCTTTGTCGAAAACGGTTTAAGGCCTGCGGCAAAGCAGTCAGGTACCAATGTTGGTTCACATACCCCTGTAAGGTTTCCGGACCTTTTGCTTCGTAATTTTTCAGCCAGTGTGCAGTCACGAGATGCTCCAGCCGGGCCAGACCAAATCCTGCAAGAGGTGTCTCGGTAATTCTTGGAATGGCATCCAGGCGTTCTGTCACTACGCTTTCGTTAATCAGCGTGCTGAGGTCATGGGTTGCACAGGATGCACATCGGAGTTTTCCATTGGACAGAATCTTGCCCTTAAATTCATAACCAGGATGGGTGAAATAACAGGCGTATGCTTTTTCGCCCCGCTCGATGGTTTTCCAGTTGTATTGCAGGATGCCGACATTGGGGTGCTGTACATCATACTCGCGGTGACGCATCACCCGACCTGCCAACTGCACAATGGAGCGGTAAGAAGAAGGCTCGACAATGGCCCAGTCAAAGTCGTGGTCACGTCCAACTTCTTCTACCGGCGTTGCTACCAGAATGAATAGCAGATGCTGCGGTGGATGAGGCTGACTGGCCAACGCATTCAAGTGAGAACGAATAACGGGATTGTGAAATGCGACCGGCGGTTCACCCGTCGGTTCTTTTCTTTTTAAGACAGCATCGAGATGACGTTCCTGCTCATGCCGCAATAACAATACTTGTTGGCTGTGATAGGCCATCACTCTGAATTCGATCCCTGCGGTTGTTTGATAATCCAGCAGATAACGGGTGAGCTCGATACAGGGCGTGATATTGGCCATTCGGATCACGCCGAAAGAAACATTTATGCCGGTGTCAGGGTCTGCCTGGCAATGATGATGGTGTTTGTTTTCCACCGCCTGGATGATGTGGTTAAAGTAGGCTATTTGCTTTGCATCATCCTGCTGATTGGGTAAAGACGCTATTTTTATAATGTCGGCTTTGCGTCTCACCGGTCGCAGGTTCAGTTCATGAATGCGCTTTTGGATAAACACATCATGAGCCTGAGCGTATTGCTGGCAAGCCAGTGTGTTCTGCTGCCCATCGTTATCCTGTACATGGGTGTTGAATTCATCGATCCAGGCACATCCCACTGTAGCGCTGGCATTGCGGGTCTGAGCAAACAGTTGCCAGCCCTGACGGTAACATTGGAAATATCCTTCAGCCAGTGATGGCGGAATAGTGGCTGATGAGATCATGACTTTGCGACCCAACATGCCAGCCAGATGAATGAGCCGGCCAATGGCGATGGCATCAGCACCGGTAAAATCATCCACTTCATCGATCACCAGATCAGAGGACATCAAGCGCAAACACGGCAGGATGTAGCGACCACCCCGGGTAGTTTCAGTCGCTGCCATGATGTGATCAATGGTGCAGGTCAATATAGGGGCATAGAGTAACTGTCGACTCTTTGCATTCGGCAAAACAGTGTCCAGTCCGTCTTCCGGGATACCGCCGTCGTAGTCAATTTGCTGATCTTTATCCAGCAGGGATTGCTGGGATTCCGACCCTCTTTCACTGTCATCGGCGTAATTGGTATCTGGCTGCTGGGCATCGCTGTGAAGATCAGCAATGGCTTTCGATCCAATCAATACCGCGAGATCACTGCCATCGCTGTTTTGAAAAATCCGTTGGCGGTATTCATCACCAGTCTGCAAGGTCAGGGTTCTGAGTCCGAGCGCCAGAATGTAACGGAGACTGGCGTTATCATCTGACAACGCCAGCATAATTTTGGCATTGGCGAAGGTCTTGCCGCTGCCGGTACTGGCCATATTAACGGCAAAAAAACCGTGTTTCAGATGTTTATGCTGAGTGGTCCATTCCCGTATTTTTCGGGCAGCAGTATCCTGCCACTTATAATTGCCACCACTGCTTTTTTTGAGTGCCGTTGTATTGTCTGTCACCGGCAGACCACGTTCCAATTGCGGGAGTCTGCTGGCATTGTGTTTGGCCTGTTTGTAGACCCCGAGAAGGTGTTGATCCAGCGCCTGTTTGGGCTGGCCGTCTTTCTGGGTGTTGGCAATCATACCGGTGGTATTATTCCAGACACCGGTTTTATCCGGAGTCAGTGATGAGAAATAGTGATCGCCCAACATCAGGCACAGACGAGCATGATGCAGAATCAGCCGGTAGCTGCCATCTTCCATAATACGGTCAATGTTTGTCTGCTGTTGCAACAGTTTGCCGGCCCAGCGCTTGATGGTCTTGATCCAGGGTGTGGAATTAGTCACCAGCCCTTGCGGAAAGGTCAGGCAATCCTTAAAAGTATCCCGAACATTTTCATTCCAGTAACCCCAATCTCTGTTGATAGACCCTAGTACCTGCTCCAGTTTATCTGCAGCCTCTCCTGCCCAATCATTCGACAATTGAGCATAAGGTTCTCTGGGTAATGGCATTCTATGGTGGGTAACGATCAACCAGGCAACCAGTTGGGCGATTGGCGGTAATTCGGACAGCGGTGCTGTGAGGCAGCATAGGTCAGTCTGGCGTAGCGCCTGTTCATCAATATCGCCATTGGCCAGCCGGGTAAGCCAGCCGTCATCAGACTCTGACGGGCACTGATTAATCAGGGCTTTTAACAACAGACAGGAGATCCATTCATGTCTTAGAGCATCTGCCGCCGGGCCACGATAATCCGGTGCCAGTTTTTGCTGAAACCGGGCACTGGCTTTACCCCAATCATGCAGCAGTGCTGCGAGAGAGGCCAGTGATTGAATCAGCGGCAGATAGTGCCAATCGGCCAGATCATCTCGATAGGTTCGCTGAACCTGAGTGCTGTTCACCGGCACCCGGCCCTGAGGATCAAATTTATCTTTATTACCCACCACCCAAACCAATTCACTGCGCGAGCGTGAACGTATCCAATGGCAGCTTACGGCAGTATTTTTACTCGCGCTTTTTCGCAATAGTTTTTTGACGGCCAGGAGTCCTTCCTGAGTGATCACGGTCTGCCAGGTGTTGTCGCCGATGCGGTCGGCAAAGGCGTCGAGCACTCTGCGGGTGCGGATGAGGGATTTTTTTTCGCATTGGGAGATGAACGTTACCATCATGATTGTGATTCCTGCCATTCTGTTGTCAGGGCAACGTTTTTGGTTTCGTTAAACATGTGTTCCAGGGCTTTGTGGTCGGTAAAGGCCTGCAGACATTGTTGCCGGAACTCTTGCTCGCTCATGTTTTCTTTGGCGCAGATGAAGGCCCAGGGCAAAATCAGGGCATCTTTGATCAGATCGGCAATATCAAACACCAGCGCGCCTCTGCGGGTTTTTCCGTGCATCACCGCAAAACCATGGGGAATGCCAAGTACCCAGAGGGCGGTGGCGGCGAGTCCGTAGGCGAGATAGTTACCATGATTCAGAAAAGTGTTGGCGATATCCACAGCTTCCCGCTCGCGGGTGAAGTCACCATAACCGGTATGGCGGGCGGCAAATTTGTAGAGTTGTTTGGTCAGCAAGGCTTCGGTCTGTAGCAGGTCGCTAACTTTACGGACACTTTGAATTTTCTGTTCAAAATGGTTGAGTGCCTGTTCGATGTCGCTGTGGCTACTGTCAAAACCTTCGGTTTTGAGATCGCGGTCTTTACGCCATACCTGACGTAAAAAACGGATTCTGGCGTACTGGAATTGCCTGGCCGCCTGCAAGCGTTTGTGATCATCAAACCAGAATTGCATCCAGCCTTGCAGGTATTCTGTCGGCCGGTATTCGCTTTGCGGGGTGAGCCATTCGATCTCGTTGGCCATTAGCAGTGGCGTGCCACCTCCGCCACAGAAGCCAACCAGCACACCGGCCTGAGCAAGCATTCTCATAGCGGCCTGGGTGATGGAAGTGCCGGTACCCAGTAACAGGCAGGTGGTGTTGGCAATTGGAATGTTCCAATACTGATTCTCGTTTTTGGCTTCGGTCAGATATAGCACCCGACCGTCTTTCTGCATCACCCGGCATTTTTCCAGGTAGTAGATATTTGCCCGTTTGGAATGAAGTATGGCTTTCAGGTCTGTCATTTGTTCCATGTTTTATTCCCGGCTCTGCCTGTTAACGCAATACGGAGATTGTTTGCAATCTCCCTCAATCGCTCAAGACTGGTCGTATCCACAGGTCAACTGTATTGACACATCACCCCGTATATTCCCCAAAATAGTGGAAAAACCTGTTCGCTTGTGTCATAAAATTTGACACATGTCCGTAGATGGTTGTGGTGGTATACCGGGTACGGATGATTGATGATGACTCGGTACTCTGAAATATTCATTCGCTTGAGGATGTGTGTCCAACGAACTGATGAAGATCCTCAAATTAAGACGCTCAAGCCCATGAGAAATTGCGACAAACGAGTTCAAATCACAACAAAAAATTACATGAAAAAGGTATTGTTTTTGCCTATTAATATGAACAAAAGTCGTTGCTCCAAATGGTCGACTCCCGGCTCCATCCATGAAAATCATGACTAAAAATAGCCTGTCATATCTGAAAAATATATGGAAATCTGGGCAGGATTTGGATTATTAAGAAGTTCGAATGGGTCGTTTTTTTTGGCGGCACCGGTGTTGGATGCGTCGGTGGTGTTCATTCTGATGAGTCTTCCGTTACTGCGTTACCGATGCAAAATTAATCAATTGCCCTGGTATCAGCAACCGGATTATTCTCATTAATTAGTATGACACCAAATAAGGATATTTTTACTAATAGATATCCATTAGATCAACACAGTTCTTTTTACTTAGTCAAGATAAAATGCTTTTTCGTCATCCATGATGATTCTCCAATAATACTATTTTGATATTTCATACCCAAAAAACATCGAGAGTTATATTATTTTTAAGGCACTGGTTGTTTTTACGGGATATTTCCCAGCGTTAAGTCGTTACCGAAACACACATTATTTTTATTATCACATTAACAAACACCATAAAATCCGTATTAACAATCTTAATCATTCGATCACTCTGTTTTAATGTGTCATGGACAATTTCGCTATTACCCTTGCTGATGTTGTACCTACACGATTCTTTGAAAGTCTTATGCTCTGAATTGCAATTCATATTGTGAAGCGATGTGCAGATAATTGCCTATTCAAGACAGTCTCTCCAACAAGCCTGCTGTAACCTCCACACACTGTAAAATACGAAAGTTTTTTCAATTTCTATTCATACATAGGGGTTTTTATCATTCTTTCGTCGACCATTTAAGAGAAAGCTAATCCAGATCATTTTTTATATATAAAACCTTTTTACCATGCATGTACTTATTACCTGATGTTAAGGCAAATGCAAACCATTTACGCTCTTGTAGTTGTTGTATTCTCATGTGCAAAAAGGATTCTGAAATGTCCAAAACCATAGGGACGCTCAGACAGTTATGTCGACCATTCCGCTTTAATATTCGTACATTAGCCATACTTGTCATGATGACGATTGCAACGGTCACTTGCAGCTCGCTCGATATGCGCCCAACTAACTCAGGCAGTTTTGAGAATAACCTGCAGGTAATAGACGCCAGGCCGGAGCAACAATTTTACTGGCCTTATCTATTGTATATTCCAGATCACGTCCGTTCCTTCCAACAGCCTGCGGATATTCTGGTACTACCGAACAATACCGGGTCCAGCTCAGATGATTTCTCGGTTCATTTTGCCGCAGCAGAAAATCAACTGCGTCCGGTTGCACAGGCAGTAGAGGATCAGAATCTGCCATTCATTCTGCTGACACCGGTATTCCCACGTTTTTCGGATCTTCATGGCGGCTGGAAATACTATACCCATGCACTGGACCGTGATTCGATACTGATCAGCCAAACTGACAAAACCGCCATCACCATTCACTGGCAGGGTAATTGGCTGACACAAAACCATGATAACTACATCAGCTATTCTCTCGACCATTTGTTCGTTGTTCAGGACAACATGATCTATCGCTGTGAAGCGGCTGACTTCAAACCACAGACACATTTCGAGCAGGTTGCGGATCTGGATATGACGCTGGTGTTTGCATCGGGCTTCAATCCTGACAGACCATTCAATCTGATGGAGTTACCCCGTGACAACGGCTTTATATTTAGCAATCTGTACAAAGATTCAACGGGCACCATCGTTAATCCGGAAGATGACAGGCATGATGGTTTTCGGGTTACTCAGATCAGTCACTTGAGTGATATGAAACCTGGCACGGAAATCCCGCTATTGTGGAACAAGGATGGCGAACACTTTCAAAACAACACCCTGAAACCGATAAAACGCCTCGACCTGCAATTGATCGCCATGATCAATAACGCCAGGCAAAAGCTAAGCAATGAGCTGTCGATAGTGCTGCCAGAGAGGGTACTGATGGCCGGTTTTTCAGCATCAGGCATGTTTGTGGATCGTTTCAGTTATCTGCACCCTGAACAAGTCAAAGCCGCAGTCATCGGTGCTCCGGGCGGCCTGCCTATGTCACCGGTGCAGCAGTGGGATCATCAAGCCCTGCGGTATCCTCTGGGAGTCAGCGATTACGCTGAAATGACCGGCCGACCTTTTGATCAACAGGCGTTTGCACAGGTTCACCGGCTGGTGTTTCTCGGTGCCAGGGACAACAACGACTCTGTCACTTATCGGGACAGTTTTGATGTCGAGGACGAGGAAGTGGTGTTTAAGACCTTTGGGCGTTCGATGCAGCAACGTTTTCGGGTGGTCGAGGATATTTTTGCCCATGAAGGCATCAGTAATACCCGTTTTGTGCTGTATCCGGATGTCGGCCATGAAATGACCGACGACATCCGGCGGGAGGTTGTGAACTTTCTCTTACAATGGTCTGAACAGCCTGCACCCGATAGGCCGCAACCATAATGCGTAAGGCGCACGAGGCTGCCGTAAATAGGATTACTGTTGGAAATAATCCAGATACTGCTGTTCCAGCTCATCGATGACCTGATGAATACTGGACAAATGTGATTGCATGGCCGCTTCGGCCTGTTCCTCTGAACCGGCTTCCAGGGCTCGCACGATCGCCGTATGCTGTTCGATCAGTTGAGGAATTGGCGAGGCATGCGGCAGACTCAGAAAACGTACCCGGTCCATTTGCGCTTTCTGGGATTCAATCACCGACCATGCGCGGATCAAACCGATATCCTCGGCGATGGAGTAATGAAACTCTTCATCGAGCAATAGAAAGTCTTCAAAATGATCCCGATCACAGGCATCTTGTTGCTTTTCCAGCAGCATGTTCAGGTGAATCAGACAGGCCTTGGAAATTTTGTGGCAGGCTTCCCGTACAATGGCGGCTTCCAGCGACCGACGAATAAAACTGGATGCTTCTACTTCGGTTCGGGATATTTTCACGACAAAGCTGCCTTTTTGGGGCACAACTTTCAGCAAACCAACCTCTGACAGTTTAATCATGGCTTCCCGTACCGGCTGGCGGCTGACATCGAAACGGTCGGCTATTTCTTTTTCCGACAGCGTCTGACCCGGCTTCAGAGTCAGGGTGACGATGTCATGGCGCAACCTTATATAGATCTGCTGCGCTTTGGGCAAATGACTTATATCAGAAAACTTACGCAATATTCCTCCCGCAGCCTTAATGGCGCTCATTAACTACCATACTAGTATGGTAATCAAAATTTTAATTCGATAACATACCCGTCAGGCTAAATACGTAGGGTGAATTACCGGTGGGTATTCCGTCATACCTGCCCGGCTGATGCGATAAGATCGGACAAGACCTTTCAGCCAGCCCTAAGCCTGAGCAAGCAAAACAAAAACAACATAGTAACAGCATCCGGTCCTGGTCAGTCGATTGGATGCTCAGACCTTGGAGACCAAGCCATGATTAACAAAAAGAAGTGGATTGCAAATTTATCCGTGCTGTTTGGTAGCACTCTTATCGCTGTTTCAGCAATGGCAGCCCAGTATTCTCTTAATATCAATATTGCGCTAACTCAGGATGACCCGATGTATAAAGGCCTGGAGCGCATGAAACAGCGTGTCGAATCCCGTACCGATGGTAAAGTGGAATTGCGACTGTTCACCGGTTCTCAGCTCGGTAAAGACGAGGATGTACTGGAACAGGCACGCGCCGGGGCGAACGTTGCAGTATTGGTTGATACAGGTCGTCTGGGTGTGTTCACGCCATCACTGTCGGTGCTGGGGGCACCCTATATCGTGACGGATATCAGCAAGCTCGATAAGCTGGTGACGTCTGATTTGTTCAACGGCTGGGCCAACGATTTGCGCCAAAAAGCCGGTCTGGAAATTCTGTCATTTAACTGGTGGCAGGGCAGCCGCCATCTGCTAACCAACAAACCCATCACCCAACCGGCCGACCTGAAAGGCATTCGCATGCGCACACCCGGTGCCCCGGTCTGGCTGGAAACCATCAAAGCAATGGGTGCAACCCCTACGCCACTGGGCTGGACCGAAGTGTATACCGGCCTGCAACAACATGTAATTGATGGTGCAGAGGCGCAAATGCCTGCCGTATATGGTTCCCGCCTTTATGAGGTGATCAGCCACATCACCAAAACCGGACATATCCAACTGATTTCCGGACTCGTGGGCAGCAGCCAGTGGTTCGACAGCCTGCCGGCAGAGTATCAGGCCATCGTTAAAGAAGAGGCTTTGTCAGCAGGCGACTACGCCACCGAGCTGACTCAGGCCAAACTGACCGACTACGAAAACCTGATGACCAAAGAAGGCGTCACGATTTCAGAGGTGGATATAACCCCTTTCGTGAAAGCCACAGAAAGTGTGTATCAAACTCTCAATCTGCAGAAAGAACGCGAACAGGTGATGCAGGTACTGGGTCAGTAAGACCGGTTTCGATATCACTGATTGCCGGATAATTGCTGTCCGGCAATACGCGGGTCGTTTATGTTCCAACAGGTGGCGTTGATGAAGTTTCTGATCAAATTTGAAGAATATGTTGCGATGATATTCCTGGCGCTGATTGTGTTGCTGGTGTTCATTGCGGCAACCATGCGCTGGCTGGGTCATCCGGTGATCTGGTCGGTGGATATGTCCCAGATTCTGTTTATCTGGGTCTGCATACTGGGTGCCAATCAGGCCTTGCGTAATGGCGGCCATGTCGGTGTGGATGTGATTACCCGACATTTGCCGGTACGGGCAAAAGCGGCACTGGATCTACTGTTATATCTACTGGTCATCGCCTTCCTGCTGGTGTTGATTTACAACGGCGCCAAACTGACCTGGTTGAATGTCGAACGTCGTTTCGGTGACAGTGCCATCAGTTATGCATGGGTAACGGTCGCAGTTCCAGTGGGATCCGCACTCATGACACTCTCGTGCCTGAGCATCATCGTCCGGAAATTTCTGGTATTGATCGGTCACAAAACAGAAGCTCCTCAGGAGGTAACGCAATGACCCTTGTCGTAGTTCTGTTTGTAGTGCTGCTGTTGCTGGAAATGCCACTGGCCTTCAGTATCGGTATTGCCGGCCTGAGTTACTTTTTGATGTCCGATTATCTGCCATTGACCATTTCGGTGCAGAAAATTGCCTCAGCCAGCCAAAGCTTTCCATTACTGGCGGTGCCATTCTTTGTGCTGGCCGGTCATATGATGAACCGTACGGGTATCTCCGATCATTTGATCGGCTTTTCCAAGACTCTGGTGTCATGGATTTCCGGTGGCCTGGCTCACGTCTCCATTGTTCTGAGTACGCTGATGGGCGGGGTATCCGGATCGGCTGTGGCTGATGCCTGTATGGAAGCCAGAGTGCTCGGACCTTCGATGATCAAATCCGGGTTGTCTCCTGGATATACTGCCGGCGTCATCGCTGTATCATCACTGATTACCTCAACGATTCCACCGAGTATCGGCCTGATCCTGTACGGCTATATCGGTAATGTTTCTATCGCAAAACTGTTCATTGCCGGCATATTCCCGGGCTTTCTGATGATGGCGCTGTTGATGTTCTCCGCCTGGGTCATCGCCAAACGTCGGGGCTATCAACCGGAAGCCAGTCGTCGTCCTACCGCTGGGGAGGTCTGGCGTGGAATGAAGGATGCCAAATGGGCGCTGTTGTTTCCGCTGATGCTGGTGATCACCATCCGCTTCGGCATTTTCACTCCTTCAGAGGCGGGTGCTTTCGCGGTGGTGTATTCGGTATTGGTGGGCTTTTTCGCCTATCGGACTCTGACGGTGAAAAAAATCATCTCAGCACTGCATGAAAGCATTAATGACATCGGCATGATCATGCTGATCATCATGCTATCGGCTTTGGTGGGGTATGCGATTGTGTTTGAACGCCTGCCACAAAGTATTGCTGAAACCATGAACGGAGTGACCTCCAATCCAGACCTGATGTTGCTGCTGATTCTGGGCTTTCTGGTTCTGGTTGGCATGGTAATGGAAGCCACCGTCAGCGTGCTGCTGCTGACGCCTATCTTTGTACCCATGATTCAGGTACTCGGTATCGACCCGGTGCACTTCGGCATTTTGATGATGATCGTGGTCACCCTTGGTGGCATGACACCTCCGGTCGGCGTGGCCATGTATTCCGTCTGCGGCATTCTCAAATGCCCAACCGACCGCTACGTGATCGAATCTCTGCCCTTCATTCTGGTGATATTACTGATGGTTGCAATACTGGCTTTGTTCCCGCACGTGGTGCTGTTTTTGCCGAATCTATTGATGTAACGGTTGCCCTAACAACACTGAGCGACCAGTTTCCGGTCGCCTGATAAATCGGAATTAAATTATGAAAATCGTAGATGCCAAAGTGATTGTAAGTTGCCCTGGCCGCAATTTTGTCACCCTTAAACTGATCACCGATGAAGGGGTTTACGGAATTGGCGACGGCACCTTGAATGGTCGTGAAAAATCCGTCGTTTCTTACCTTGAGGATTATGTGGTTCCCTGTCTGATCGATAAAGATCCGCAGCGGATCGAGGATATCTGGCAGTACCTGTATCGTGGCGCTTACTGGCGCGGTGGCCCAGTGACTATGACCGCAATTGCAGCAGTGGATATGGCGCTTTGGGATATCAAAGCCAAAGTGGCCGGATTGCCATTGTATCAATTACTCGGCGGCCGCAGTCGCGATGGCATTATGGTGTACGCCCATGCCACCGGAGAGGACATTGCCGCCACCCTCGATGAAGTAGCACGTTACGTGGACCTCGGTTACAAAGCCGTGCGGGTTCAATGTGGTATACCCGGCATTGCCAGCACTTACGGCGTTCCCAAAGACGGCAAACCTTACGAGCCAGCCGATTCAGCCCTACCCTCAGAATCCGTCTGGTCTACGGAAAAATACCTGAGTTTTGTGCCCAAACTGTTTCAGGCCGTGCGTGACCGTTTTGGCGATAAACTGCACGTTCTTCACGATATCCACCACCGGCTGACGCCTATTGAAGCGGCCCGACTCGGCAAGGACTGCGAGCCTTATCACCTGTTCTGGCTGGAAGATGCAGTACCGGCAGAAAATCAGAACTCCTTCCGGCTGATCCGTCAGCACACCACCACCCCGCTGGCCGTGGGCGAAGTCTTCAACCGTATTTACGACTGCCAACAGTTAATTCAGGAACAACTGATCGATTATATCCGCTGTTCTGTCACCCATACTGGTGGTATCACCCATATGCGCAGAATTGCAGATCTGGCCGCGCTGAATCATGTCCGCACCGGCAGTCACGGGGCCACAGATATTTCACCGGTGGGCATGGGAACGGCCCTGCATTTTGATTACTGGGTACCCAATTTTGGTATTCAGGAACATATGGCGCACAATGAGCAGACCATGGAATTGTTCTCTGTGGATTACTCATTTAAGTCAGGCTTTTTCACTCCGGGAGACAAGCCTGGCCATGGTGTCGATATCGATGAAACACTGGCAGCCAAACTCCCCTACCAACGGGCGTGCCTGCCGGTCAACCGCCTGGAAGATGGCACACTCTGGAATTGGTAACTCATGCAACTGACGCATATCCCCAGTACCTATCAACACTCCACTCCTGAAAAAACCATTGTTCACATTGGCCTGGGCGCGTTCATGCGCGCCCATCTGGCCGTGTACATCCAGCGTTATCTGAATGAACACGGCGGCTGGCAGATCTGCGCAGCCAATATCCGCTCCAACCGGACCATTGTTGAACAACTGGAGCAACAAAACGGCCACTACCATGTCCTCGAATGTACCAGCAGCGAGCAGGCAGTTTTACGGGAAATTACCGCCATTCAAACCGTTCTCTATGCCGCAGGCGAAGAACACAGCTGGAAACTGGTGGAACGCATCGCCTCAGTGGACACCCACATCATCACACTGACCATTACCGAAAAAGGCTACGGTATCGATCCGGCCACGCTGGCTTTTAAGGACACAGACCCGGGTATCGCCCACGACCTTCAGCACCCGGAGCGGCCCATATCAGCCGCCGGTATTCTGGTTCGTGGCCTAAGTGAACGCCGGCGCCTGGGATTGCCGGGGCTGACGATTCTAAGTTGCGACAACATGCCCCATAACGGTCGCTGTGCCGAACAGATGGTCTGTGGGCTGGCCGAGCGACTGGATCCGTCTTTGGCCGAATGGATACGAGAGTCTGTCAGTTTTCCCTCCTGCATGGTCGACCGCATTGTTCCGGCCATGACCACTGAATCAAGCGCCCAACTGACTGCGGCCTGTGGTCAGCAGGACGCTGCCGGTGTGGTATGTGAAGCCTTCAGCCAATGGGTGATTGAAGATCAGTTTTGTCAGGGCCGACCAGAACTCGATAAAGTGGGTGTCCTGTTAACTCAGGATGTGGCGCCGTTTGAGGCTATGAAGTTGCGAATGCTGAATGGCAGTCACTCGTTATTGGCCTATCTCGGTTATTTGAGTGGTTTTCAGTTTGTCTCTGAAGCCATGACCCATCCACCACTGCGCAAGCTGATTCATTATTACATGCTCAAAGAGGCACAGCCGACCCTCGGGGCAATCAACGCCGAGGTGGATCTGCCCGGCTATGCCAATGACCTGATCACACGATTCGAAAATACCAGTCTGAAACACCGTACTTATCAGATTGCCATGGACGGCAGTCAGAAGATTCCACAACGCTGGCTGCAGGGTGCTCAGCAGCTGTTTGATCAGGGTCAGTTCCCGCATTGCGTCAGTCTGGGGCTAACTGCCTGGCTACTGTATACTCGCAGCCACGATCTTCAGGACCAGCCATTTGAACTTCAGGATCCAATGGCGCAAACCCTGTTGGCACTGCATCAGCCCGACCTGCCAGTCACCGCACTGGTCACCGAATTTCTGGCTCTGCCGGTATTCGCGTCACTGTCGGCGGCATTCAAACAGGCGCTGAGTCAGGATATCGAAAGACAATTGGAACTCTTCAGCCGGCTTGGCCTGGAGGAGTTGCTGCAACAGACCCTTACAACCATGGAGCAATCAGCGAATGAGTAATTTCCTAACCGAATCGTTCCTGCTCGACACCGATACCGCCGAATTCCTTTATCATGATGTGGCAAAAGATATGCCCATCATTGACTACCACTGTCACCTGCCAGCGCATGAAATTGCCGATAACATCCGCTTTCGCAACCTGACCGAAATATGGCTGGGCGGTGATCACTATAAATGGCGTGCACTGCGCACCAACGGCATTGACGAGGCCAAAATCACCGGTAATGCATCCGACCGGGATAAATTTCAGGCCTTTGCCGAGACAGTTCCCTATACGCTGGGAAACCCTATCTATCACTGGACTCACCTGGAAATGCGCCGCCCGTTCGGCATAACCGATGTTGAACTGAATGGTGATACCGCCGAGTCCGTTTGGCAACGGGCCAATGAATTGCTGACCCAGGATAACTTCCGCGCACGCGGCATTATGGAGCAGATGAACGTGCGTATGGTGGGCACCACTGACGATCCCATTGATGACCTGAGCGCTCACCGGAAAATTGCTGAAGACGGTTTTGCCATCAAGGTACTGCCGAGCTGGCGTCCGGACCGCTGTTTCCTGATGCAGGCAGAAGACTATACGACCTACATCGAAACACTATCCAATGTCAGCGGTACAGATATCAGCAGCTTCCAATCGCTCTGTCAGGCGCTTGATCAGCGCCTTGAACATTTTGCCAGCCATGGCTGCTGTGTGGCGGATCATGGCCTTGACAATATGGTTTACGGTGAAGCAACCGAAGCAGAACTCGACCGCATCCTGCAGGCCCGTCTGGCCGGCCAAAAACCCAATGCCGACCAACAGGCTGCCTTCCAGGCCGCAGTACTGGTGTATCTGGGCAAACGCTACCATCAACTGGGCTGGGCGCAGCAATACCACATTGGTGCACTGCGCAACAACAACGGTGCCATGTTCGCTTCTCTGGGTGCCAATACCGGTTTCGATTCCATCAATGACCGCCCTTATGCTGAAGCGCTGTCACGTCTGCTGGATGCCCAGGCAATCAGTGGACAACTGCCAAGAACCATCCTTTATTGTCTGAATCCTAGTGATAACGAAATGCTGGCAACCATGTGCGGCAACTTCCAGGGCGACAAAACGGTGGGAAAAGTGCAGTTTGGATCCGGCTGGTGGTTCAATGACCAGAAAGACGGCATGGAGCGCCAGCTGCAGCAACTCGCCCAACTGGGACTACTGAGCCGCTTTGTTGGCATGCTGACGGACTCGCGCAGCTTTTTGTCGTACACCCGGCACGAATACTTCCGGCGCATCCTCTGCCGTATGTTGGGGCATTGGGTCAGAGACGGCGAAGCACCGAATGATAAAGCCCTGCTGTCCAGAATGGTCAGCGATATCTGCTTCCACAACGCCAACCGTTACTTCAATCTGGATATTTCCATTTGATACTGAAGGGCTGTGCAGGCGCACAGCCCGACTCATACCTGACTGATACCACACCCCTTCAGAACCAGCCGGGTTAACAACTCGATACCGGCTTCAAAATCATCATTGCTGAGCTCTTTTTTCTCCAACAGAATACAGCTCTGCACACTGAAATCCGCATAAGCCTGGGTGGACGACCAGAGCATAAACAGCAGATGTTCAGGACTGATCGGGTCCATCCATTGTTTGGCAATCCATTCTCTAAATACCTGACAGGTCTGCTGAAACTGTTCTTTGAGTACGGTTTCCAGCTCCGCTTTCAAATAGGGCGCGCCATGCAGAATTTCCGCTGCGAAGATACGCGAGGCATGTGGGTGCTCCTTGGATTGACGGACTTTCTTGAGAATGTAATTTCTGAGCGCTTCGCGCGGGTGTTGCTCGGCATTCATATCCCCCATACTCACCAGCCAGATACTCAGCAGCTTATTCAAAACGCCTTTATAAAGCGCTTCTTTGCTGCGGAAGTAATACAACACATTGGCTTTAGGCAATCCCGCCTCCTCGGCGATGGCGGAAATCGTGGTACCACTGAAACCGCGTTCACCAAAAATACGTTCGGCAACCAAAAGGATCTGATCGGAATTGTCTTTGCGAATTTTTGCGAGACTTCTGCGTGGGCGTTTGGGTTTTGTCTGCGTGGTTGAATTCATAGCCTGCCTGAAAAATAACAGTGTCTGCACATGGAACGTTCTATGATGCCTGAAAAGAGTGCAAAGAACTCTGTTCCAAAGCAAAATTTTTCCCTCCCATAATGAATCAATGCAAAAAACCGTCCTATCTGACTGCAATTGTTTTTCCTTTTATTTCAGACAGTTATCACATCAGACACACAACTCCTGACCGTACGGTCAAATCATGGCACATTGAATGCTAACTCCCATACAGGGCCGGCGCTCCGGCCATCCCCCGACATTAAGCATCTGGAGACAACCGAGAGATGACCACTTCCCACACCGCAAGACCAACGGCCGAGACGCCTTCATTGGACACCCACTTATCGCCACCGTCACTGGACACCCTATTCAGTGACCTTCAGCCACCGCTGACCGAACGCCAGGCCACGATAGAAAGTGCCCGTTGCCTTTATTGCTACGACGCCCCCTGCATCAAGGCCTGCCCAACGGGTATCAACATCCCCAGTTTTATCGCCAGCCTTCATACCGGTAACGTGGAGGGTGCAGCCCAGACTATTCTGGAAAGCAATATCATGGGCGGCAGCTGCGCCCGTGTCTGTCCAACAGAAATTCTGTGCGAACAATCCTGCGTGCGTAACAAAGAGGACGAATGCGCTCCCGTACTCATTGGCCTGCTGCAACGCTACGCCACCGATCACGCCTCCTTCCATGGACACCCATTTAAACGTGCTGAGGCCAGCGGCAAAAAGATCGCTGTCATTGGCGCGGGTCCGGCCGGACTCAGCTGCGCCCACAGACTGGCCATGTTAGGACACGAGATTGAAATATTTGAAGCCGAAGACAAAGCCGGCGGGCTGAATGAATATGGCATCGCCCGATATAAGCTGACTGACAATTACGCGCAGCAGGAGGTGGACTTTATCCTGGGCATCGGTGGTATCAGCGTACATACCGGCAAGGCACTGGGACGGGATATTTTGCTGGATACGCTGGTCACCGAATTTGATGCGGTATTTCTGGCCATCGGCTTACAGGCAACGCGACAACTGCAACTCGACCATGAACACAATACTGCGGTTATGGATGCTGTCGACTATATCAAAACTCTGCGTCAGGCCACCGATCTCAGCGAGTTATCCGTGCCTCAAAGCGCGGTTGTCATTGGGGCCGGCAATACTGCTATCGATATCGCTTGCCAGTTGAAACGACTCGGGGCAGAAGAAGTGACTTTGGTATATCGCCGTGGCGAACAAGACATGGGTGCAACCCACCATGAACAACAGATTGCCAAACAACATCAAGTTCACATTCGCACCTGGAGCCGGCCGGAAAGTATCCACATTGATGAAAATGGCCATTTGACCGGCATGACCTTCCGTCGCACCGAACTGCACCAGAATCATTTAGTGGACACCCATATCAATTATCAGATTGGCTGCGAGGCGATCTTCAAAGCTGTAGGGCAGACACTCTCTCTGCCTGATACAAATGATGCCGAACTGCCGGTCATACAGAGCGGCAGAATCCATGTTGATGAGCACTTTAAGACCAGCATGGACAAGGTTTTCGCTGGGGGAGACTGCACCGGAATCGGGCAGGATCTGACTGTGGAAGCGGTTCAGCAAGGTAAATTGGCCGCTTTGGCGATTCATCAATCCTTATGCCAGCAAACAGCATAAACAACACTCAGGAGTATTCTCATGGCCGACTTATCGACTGAATTCGCAGGCATTAAATCCCCCAACCCTTTCTGGCTGGCCTCTGCCCCGCCGACTGATAAACAATATAACGTCGAACGAGCGTTCGAAGCTGGCTGGGGCGGCGTGGTGTGGAAAACCCTCGGCGAGGACCCGGCAGCCGTCAACGTTTCTTCACGTTATTCCGCCACCTATGATGGCTTTGGTAGCGTCGCCGGTTTCAATAACATCGAACTCATTACTGATCGTACACTGGAAGTAAATCTTCGAGAAATAGAAGCGGTGAAAAAGAGCTGGCCGGACCGGGCCCTGGTGGTTTCATTGATGGTACCGTGCGAAGAAGAATCCTGGAAAAAAATCGTCAAACAGGTTGAACAGACCGGCGCCGACGGCCTGGAATTGAACTTCGGCTGTCCTCATGGCATGCCAGAACGAGGCATGGGGGCGGCCGTTGGACAGGTGCCGGAATACGTCGAAATGGTGACCCGCTGGTGCAAGCAACACAGCACATTACCAGTGATCGTGAAACTAACTCCCAATATTACTGATATTCGGTTTTCCGCCCGTGCAGCTCATCAAGGTAATGCTGATGCCGTATCTCTGATCAACACCATCAACTCCATTACAAGCATCGACCTGGACAACATGGTGGCCCGACCCATCGTCGACGGTAAAAGCACGCACGGTGGTTATTGCGGACCGGCGGTTAAACCTATTGCCCTGAACATGGTCAGCGAAATTGCACGTGATCCGGAAACCAAAGGACTACCTATTTCCGGTATCGGCGGCATCAATAACTGGCGCGATGCTGCTGAATTTATTTCTCTCGGGGCGGGCTGTGTTCAGGTGTGTACGGCTGCAATGATATATGGCTTTCGTATCGTCAGCGAAATGAAAGACGGCCTGAGTCGTTGGATGGACAGCAAAGGCTATGAAAAACTAACTGATTTTCAAGGACTGGCCATCGCTAATACCACTGATTGGAAATATCTGAACATGAACTACAAAGTGGTAGCCAGTATCGACGATGAAAAATGTATCGGCTGTGGCCGCTGCTACATCGGCTGCGAGGACACCTCTCATCAAGCCATAAAAGCCGTTGCCCAAGCCGATGGCAGCAACAAATTTGAAATCATTGATGCTGAGTGTGTGGGCTGCAATCTATGTCAGATCACCTGTCCGGTAGAAAACTGCATCACTATGGTCAAACAGGACAGTGACAAACCATACATGAATTGGACTCAAGATCCTCGCAATCCATACCGCGATGCCAGCTGATCATCTCAGGAAACAGCGGCAGACCTGGCTGGTCTGCCTCTACGATTCTCAAGAGTTAGTAGTTAAGCGGACACCCACCGTAACAATTAATTTTATGGGACACCCAAATCAGGAGTTAGCAACGGTTTCAGGGACATCCATATAAAAGAGGTAGAGACGACGTTATTTAGCAGACACCCAATTCGGTCAATTGGATTAACGTTCACCATTTTTTGCATTAGTTAAGCGGACACCCACCGTATCAATTAATTTTATGGGACACCCAAATCAGGAGTTAGCAACGGTTTCAGGGACATCCATATAAAAGAGGTAGAGACCGACGTTATTTAGCAGACACCCAATTCGGTCAATTGGATTAACGTTCACCATTTTTTGCATTGAACAACTAAAAACGGTTCAAACAGAACCATTAAGATGCTAATAAAATGGAAAATATGAACTGATAATAGGAAATTGAAATCTATGAGCGAATTAAAAACACACCAAATTCCTTGCGGGAATCAAGTATTCTTTTTTTGATAGATTTTAATGATTAACCTGCCAACAAATTGGGGGGCATTCGATTCAGGCTGAAACAGTCTTTAATTCTTTCAAATGATGACTTTTGACCGGCAAAACATTTGAACTGTTTTTCAAAACGCTGAGTCAAACGATGCCATTGAGCCTCCGAGATATCCAGGCGCGCAAGTATCGGTGGCTGTTGGTTGTCAATGTAGCCCAGTTTGTCTTCCCGCATGGCTCGCCCGGTCCAATCCATCAGTTCCAGATAGTCTTTGAGCAGAAAAGGCAGGCCTTCTTCCGGCATCTTTTGTTTGATATGAGTGACAAACGGCATGAGCTCACTCGGTTGCTGACTGTTGTTCTGGATGGATTGGATGCGTCTGTGGATCGAGGTGTGATCCGAACTTTCTGGCGTGGGTGCAATGTTGACACGGATGGGGTTGAGGTCGACATAGGCCATGCAAGCTATTAACGCTTTTTCATCTAACAAGGCCTGGGATTTAAAGCGACCTTCCCAGAAACGGCCGGTACACTGATCTTCCTGATTGGCTCGCCGGGCAATCCCTTCGTTCAATACAGCCATGAAACGACTGATGGAGGTTAATGTTTCGCGCCATTGTTCTGCCTGCAAGACAAGAATCTTCTGTTCCGCAGGAGACAAACGATCACCATTGAGATATCGGTGACTCAAGGGAACACCTTTGTAGAGACGATGCCATCGGGTAATGACCTCTTCTATCGACCACTGTGCACCTTGCCTGAGATTCACATGAAGTACCACATGTACGTGGTTGGTCATAACGGCATAGGCACAGATATCAATGGCGAAAATCTCACCCAACCACAAAAGACGGTCTTCGACCCATTGGCGGCGGTGCTCATAGCTGATTTGAGTGAGTGGATCGAAACCACAGAGAAAGGCCCGCCGGACACAACGGGAGATACAATGATAGTAAGAGGTGGCATCGAGTGATATTTGTGATTTCCTTGATCGGGCCATGGCTCCATCCTGATAAATATACAGTATCGAATAATGCCCTTCTTGGAATTCAGAATCAAGGTTAAATAATGTGGGTGTCCCCTATAACCATAACTAAGTGGGTGTCCCCTATAACCCTATCCCTATAACTAAGTGGGTGTCCCCTATCCCCAATGTGGGTGTCCCCTATCCCCCTATAACTAAGTGGGTGTCCCCTATCCCTATAACTAAGTGGGTGTCCCCTATCCCCATAGCTAAGTGGGTGTCCCCTATAACCTTGTGATATCGCGGATGTTGCCTGGGGTAGTGGTCAGGCTATGAATCACCCCAAGTGCACTGTCTATTCTGATATGTCATTTCATACCAAATGCCACTTATTGTCCTTCATGGTCTGGTGCATCTCTGGATCCCGTTCCTTGTCTCGGCTTTTGGCAGAGGTTGGTGCAGCGATAATCGTGGCATCCATGATAGTGTTTTCCTTGAACGTCAGCTCCTTTTTAACAAGGGCAGGTTAATGCGATTAAAGATCTTTTGACCTAAAGGCAGGTTGTTCAGACAGATGGCGAAACTTCAGGATAATGGTCTCATCTGGAACGGTATCTACAGTGATGCCTGCAAACCAACGCATGGATTCGGAAAGAGTCTTCCTCCCCGGGATCACACAGGCTATAAAACAATTGCGTGCAATGAATCCGGAGCATGCTGGATAAGGGGAACGGTTTGAGGGATTTGGCGTAATAACGCTGGATAGGCTTTTCCATGTCATTCCAGGGTAATATGTGTCGATCTCAGTCAGAACCTTTTCACGCTGGGCCTGTTTGCATTTCGCCTGGCCTTTCCCTCTGAACAACTGGGTTGGAACATCATGCGTTTCCCTATGGATCGATTATGGCCGGATTACCTCATATTGTGGGTATTTTTCAGAGTTGCCTTAAATTCCTATAGCCGTGAACGGGAAAGCAGATTGTCATCGATATTGTTGCACAGCCAACGAGGATATGTTCGTGTATGCCACTGGTACATTCATAAAGTTACTATACGTTGGATCAATCATGAACCACCTGAAAAATGCCCTGACTGACAAACTTGAAACGATGTTTGGCGTGCAGAACCTACCTTCACCGGTTGCAGGTGGTTCGTCGCTGTTCTTTAATGGTATTGAGTTTGCCCACTTTCATAATGATTTTGAACTTGATTTAAAGTTAACCAGGAAGATTATTTCACAGCAGCAGCTCAGACACCCGACCAACTCAAAATTTCATCCCAAACGGTCGATGAACTCTCAATGGATAGAGTTGAAATATGAAAACCTTGAGGATGTTGACAGAGTGGTTGAACTGGTAAAGCTGGCCATACGACAGCTGCCAGGTAGTCCTCCTCGCACCCGAAAGTAAACAAACTCTCCAGCTTTGAGTATCTGTCTATAATTCAAAGGGGCCTCGAAAAAACCTCAGTGTATTGGCGTAAATGAGGGTGAAAGCGCGGAACTGCCAATGTCCATATGGACAATCCTTTATCAGGCGTGGTGACTGCCCCAGGAACAGGCTGTCGTCGACAAGCATTAACGGGTTCTGAATTGATCCACCAGTGCAGTCAGCTGAGCAGCCTGTTCCGTAAGTTCATTGGCAGCGCTGGCACATTTTTCTGAAATATCACTGTTATAACGAGTGACTTCATCGATCTGTTGAATACCCTGGCCAATCTGATCCATACCACTGGCCTGTTCACTGGATGCAGTGGCGATATCCGATACCAAACCCGATACCTCAGCGGCGCTGTTGACGATGATCTCCAGAGCGGCAGCGGTATCATCGGTGATCACGACACCATTACGACTACGTTCCGCGGACTGGCTGATCAATGCAGTCGTCTGCTGCGCGGCTTCTGCACTACGTCCGGCCAACTGCCGAACTTCGTCTGCCACAACAGCAAAACCGCGGCCATGTTCACTTGCCCGGGCGGCTTCGATGGCAGCATTAAGCGCCAGCAGATTGGTTTGTTCTGCAATGGTTTCGATAACGCCGATGATATTAGTAACGTCCTGCCCCGATTGTTCAATTTCCTGCATAGCCCGCTTCAGATCACTCATTCGCTGGTTTCCCTTCGTGGCGGATTGGTGGGACTGACCAGACAAAGCACTGGCTTTTTCGGCATTGTCTGCACTACTTTTGATTTGCGTAGTAATCTGGTTAACCGTGTCACTGATTTCAGTGACAGCTGAGGCAGACTGGGTGGCACCGCTGGATAGCTCATGGCTCATTTCCGCCACGTTGCCGGCCCGTTTATTGATAGTCAATGCACCATCCTTGATCTGACTGATCAATTGATTGAGATTGGCTACCATTCGTTCCAGTGCCGTACCCAATTGATCATGCTCAGAGGCTTTTTTGACCGCCAACGCGAGATCCCCCTGAGAAATTTTCTCCGCGACCAACACCTGCGATTGCAGACTATCCGCCATATTATCCAAAGCACCCGCCAACTGACCGACTTCATCTTCGCTCTGATGTTCCATCCGTTGTGAAAAGTCACCAGTTTCTATCGTTCGTGCCAGCTGTGCAGCTCGCTTCAACGGCCTGGCAATGGAACGGGCCGACAACGCCAAAACACCTAATGCCAGAGCCGCAATCACGATTCCGACAACCACTTGAAAAAGAATATTACGTTCACTGCTGTTTTCTATTTCCTGAGCCAGAGCGCTGACCCCACTTAATACTACTTCTTGCGGTATCTGAATAAAGATTGACCAGTTCGTTTCAGCTTCCCCCACCCATATTGGAGCCACCGCACGTACCATACTATTTTCTGGCTCCAGGTAGGCATCATCGGTTCCCTGACTCATCAAAACTTCCACCACATCCCAGCCTTCTCCGAGCATATCCTTTAACGGCTGGCCAACTTGATCAGGCTGACTACTGTGAGCCACCAATAGCCCAAGCTCGCCGACAATGGCCACTTCCCCCTGACCATCATAGAGATCGCGGTCAATCTGCTCGCTCAGTTTCTGCAAAAAAGACAGGTCATAATCGACGCCGGTCACACCATAAAACTGGTCATTGGCGATAATAGGCACCGTCAGCTTCACCAGCCACTTGGTTTTATCCTTGACGATAAACGGAATCGGTCCAGAGATGCTTTCTTTACCCTGCTCTTTGGGAGTCATGTACCAGTCGTTCCTGGACACTCCGTTAGGATACTTGGAGGAACTCTCGATTTCAGGTAGTGGCACTACTTGGATGGAGCCGTCGGCGCGAGCCCAGTAGGGAGCAAAACGCCCGGTATCAAAATTATTACCTCGATCACCATTCATGAACCAGGCATCCTGACCGTCCAGTGCATCTGGCTCCCAATAGGTGAAAGTTGCATGGAGATCTGGTGAGGTGTTCAGCGTTTCCAACAGGATACCGTTAATCTGATCACGCCCAAGAATCAGAGAATCTCCAACATTAACATTACTTTTTGATACCGAAAAAACATTCGCCAGCGTCCGTGCGGCACCAATTCCACGATTCAGCTTTTCAGAGGTCTGATTGACATATCGATGAGCCAGGTTCAGCAACCCTGCAAGCGCTTCATTTTCCACCTGGGTACTGGCCTGATCTGACACCAGCTTCTGGGTTGTCAGGGAAGAATATATACTGAATGAGACTAATACCCCGGCCGTTACCAGTAGGCAGGCTCCGCCAATTACTGCGATCTTGCTCTGGATAGACTTCAATTTCATACCACATATCTCTTGTTATTCTATCAGCACAAGCTATGGTTTCGCTGATCCGTTTTAAGGTTTTCGTTGCGAAATATGTCAATTCTCAATATGTGAGAGTAGTTCAGTTAACAGGATTCGCTAGTAAAAAGATGACCGCAGAAGTTATCCATGAAAGTTCATTACAACGGACCATTCCTGTCATCAGTCTCCCTTGAACATAAAGGTTTCTGCCTTCCATCATCAGCAGATACAGCAATCTGTATGATCTTCCAGCTCAAATATTTTTCGACCTCTATCGATAAAATACCCATGCGGGCTAAAACAACACCATAATGATGCACATATCCTTCTATCTGAATAGCGAATCAATCGAAAGCAGGATGGTGAAATTTATGAAAATATTTCAGCCATGGACTTATCCGTATATTTTCCGTTTTGAGCACCTTTTCACACTCTCTGACAACTCCGTTCCACTAATATTTTGTTCTAGATCACATTTGTCTTTTCACCAATGTATACCAGTTCATAAAAACCAAACTGATTTGCAAATTTATAAAAACTTAACGCAATTTGCTGATAACGTTTACAAAAAAAGACATCGACTCAACATCCACATAGAACAGGTACAATAAATGAATAAAATCATACCACTCACCGCCGCGATACTTTTCGTAACTGCGTGTAATGATTCAGGTTCTGAAACTGCTTCCGGTAACGGCCAGGATTCCATTTGGGGTTATAGCAGTACTGGCCGGAACATGGTGGAAATCCAAACATCCAACGGTCAGACAATCAAAGCAGTTGACATCGATGGTATCGCACATGTTGGTGACATGATGCTGGGTCGCACAGAAGACCTGTTACAACATGGTCTGCTGGTAGCAGAAGATCAGGACCAGCCGACCGCCCCGGCAAAACCTTCTTCTCGCGCGGTGACCATTTATCCGTCTTCCGGCTTCAAATGGCCGGACGGAATTGTGCCATTTGTTCTGAATAGCAACCTCTCCAGCTCAGCCAGAACGGATGCTTTGAATGCGGTCAACTACTGGAACACCCACACCAATCTCAAATTTGTAGAACGCACCAATGAAGCCGATTATCTGCTGATCACCAACGGAGATGGCTGCAGTTCCTATGTTGGTAAAATCGGTGGTCCTCAGGCCGTCACCTTGGCGTATAACTGCGGCACGGCTGCTGCCATTCATGAATTTGGTCATGCGGTGGGATTTGAGCATGAACAGACTCGCGGTGATCGGGACAATTATGTCAGTATTCACTGGGATAATATTCAGCCAGGCATGGAATATAATTTTAAAAAGATAAGCACCAGTAACCGGCACGATGTCGGCGACTACGATTATTATTCAATCATGCATTATAGTGCCTGGGCATTCTCGAAAAATAACCAGCCAACCATTGTGCCTAAACAGGATGACGTGGACCTCTATACCATGGGAATGGTATCAGAAATGTCCAATGGCGATTTTGCAGCCGTCGCAGAAATTTATGGCGACCCGGGTAATGATAATGGTGACTCCGGAGACAATGGTGATTCTGGAGACGATGGCCAAAATCAGGGTGAACAATATTCCGGTCGGCTATCCGGTTCAGGAGACTCTAACATCCAGCCAAACGGTAACTGGTTCCAGTATGGGGGCGGCATACTGTCTGCTACTTTGAGTGGTCCCAACAATGCCGACTTTGATTTATCTCTGCAACAATGGAATGGCAACAGCTGGGTTACAGTCGCAACGTCAGAAAGCTACAGCTCCAACGAAGCCATCAATGTTCAGGCACCAGCCGGGTATTATCAGTTTGTGGTAATGTCATACAATGGTAGCGGTAGCTATACTTTTACTCTTAAAAGATAAGCAAC
Source organism: Gynuella sp. (assembly GCF_050297175.1). NCBI lineage: Bacteria > Pseudomonadati > Pseudomonadota > Gammaproteobacteria > Oceanospirillales > Saccharospirillaceae > Gynuella > Gynuella sp. The sequence continues at coordinate 36,728 of NZ_JBNKSF010000012.1, forward strand.
TCACCAGGCGCGCTTTATATGCCTGGTTAAAGTGTGATGCAGGGACGCATCATTATTGGCCACTGTTTATGCCGGCCCAGAGAAATCAAAATACCCCGCACAATATCGTCAGAATACTCAAAGGACCAATCAAAGAGATCAGAACGCTCTCTTTAATTGCCATATTAACAGCCGAGTGAAAGTACTAGTCCTCTCTGGCCATTGGGAAAGGAAGATCAGATTATTCGCAGATACACCATACTCTGGTTTATCAACTGGTAGGCAATCTCACCAAATACTATCGGCCCACGCATTTGGCCAGTGCTCACTCCTTCAAGTTCACCATAATAATAATTCAGTATGCAGTTACAGCAGAAGGCGATCTGTCCTGAAGTGCTGGGAATATGCTCAGCGAAAGCCTGGGAATAGGAACCTATATTCCGTGCTAATCGATATTCCTGACCACGGAATACAGGCGCATAAAACTTCACATGGTCGTCTGCAATTATCTGAAATCCGACATTGAGAACGGCGCCATCCCGATACTTCGTAACCAGGGGGAGCTCAGTATCTATCCTGTTATCACGCAGGTAACTGACCAGATCCGTTAACTGGCCGTTAACTTCGACCTGACGGGCAGTGAAACCGGATTCAGGAAAACACAATACATCACCATCTCCGGGTTCAAACAAATTCACCGTTTCAATTGTCACTATTCGCTCTTCATTCACTTCCACATGCAGGGCAACAGCTTTATCGTCATACAACTCACCGCTAGGGCCATACACCACTTTTGCAGTCCGCGTCAGCAGATCATGCACATCAACACCGGCTACCCAGCCGATCAGCGGTTGCAAGTAGATATTCTCAAACCCAGGGGCATCTTCAGCGAATCGTTTGTGAACCAGAGAATGCGCAGGAATAATCAGCAGGGTAAAGCCATTTTCGGGTGCATCATTGCATATCTGGTCGATATTTTTGCTATCGTAAATGCATAGCCTGGGGTCACGGCAATCTTCGGGAAGATGATTAACGAACACTTTTTTCGGCTCACATTCACCACCATTTTCAGCCATGAAATACGCAGTTGTTCCACCAATCCAAGAGCCTCGTGGTAATTGACGCAACATGTCCTCATCACCAGCAATACTAAGCACTTCACCAGCCAGGATCATTTCAGCCGCCTGTTCCACGGTGACCAAATGTCCCAGAGAGACTTCCGGATGATCATTATCCATCGCAACGGGAGTCTGATTCATGCCCCACCCCTTCTTTTTTTATTTTTTAAGGAATGCCTGTATATGGCCAGACAGGCACCATACAACGTTAACTATAGGCAGAAATCAACGAAGCTGTTTTTTTTGAGGGATAAATTTAAATGATCAAGTAAATCTTGATATTGTAAGCTTGATAACCTATTGAAATCAGGCAGATCAGAAGATCTGCCTGGCGAGAACACCTGTTGCACTAACACATGTCAGGCGGACAAAAATGGATAATCGATATACCCCTTTTCACCCGCACCATAAAATGTTTCCGGCTGAGGCTGATTGAATTCACCATTTTGCTGCAAACGTTTTACCAGATCCGGGTTGGCAATAAACAGTTGACCAAACGAAACGGCATCCGCTTTATTATCCATTAACAACTGCTCCGCAGTCTCACGATCTAACTGCTGATTGGCCACAAATACGCCAGAAAAATTCTCCCGAATAATCGGCGATATCGGTTTTTCCACCTGTTGGGCTTCTCGTGCAAAAATAAAAGCAATAGAACGCTGGTTCAGTTGCCGGGCCACGTGAGAAAATAAAGCTTCCGGGTCTGAGTCACCCATGTCATGGGAGTCACCCTGAGGGGCCAGATGTACACCCACTTTACCGGCTCCCCAGACATCGATCACTTCGTCCACAATTTCCAACAACAGACGACTGCGGTTCTCGATGCTGCCACCATATTCATCAGAACGATGATTGGTGCTGTCCTGTAAAAACTGGTCAATCAAATAACCGTTGGCCGCGTGAATTTCCACGCCATCAAAACCGGCTGCTTTGGCATTTTCAGCCGCTTTGCGATAGATCACCGACAGATTCTTCACCTCTTCTGTCGCCAGCGCACGGGGAGTAACATATTCTTTGATGGGTCGTACCAGACTGACATGACCGGCTGGCTTAATGGCCGACGGAGCCACAGGCAACTCACCGAACAGAAAGATAGGATCGGATATCCGACCAACATGCCAGAGCTGCATGAAGATACGACCATCTGCATCGTGCACGGCATCGGTCACCTTCTTCCATCCTTCAACCTGCTCTTCAGACCAGATCCCCGGTGTATCAGCATATCCAACGCCCAAAGGCGTCACAGAAGTGGCTTCTGACAGAATCAGGCCGGCAGAGGCGCGTTGACGATAATATTGCACCATCAGCTCATTCGGTACTCGCCCGGGATTGTTTGCCCGGCTGCGAGTCAAAGGTGCCATGATGATGCGATTTTTCAGTTGATAATCCCCCAACTGCAGAGGATCGTGAAACATTGGCATAACGGTATCCTTGGAAAGTTTAAGAACGCAATAAGGTCCCGATCTTGAACACTCGGGACGCCGCGGTATATGGATTCTGTGCTCCACAGAAACAATACCTGTAAGCTATGTTTATACAAAGTTTTCAAATGGCTCCGACAATGCCTATGATGCTAACCAAAACCAATGGAGTCAGGCAGAAATTCAGCACAGGGTTCAAAAAATCCGCCCGTTCACCTATGAAATTCCGCCTGACGCGATAAAATGCAATGCTCTTTTCAGATCTACACAAGGCCAGGATGCTACTCGATACTACGATTGCAGTTGAAACTCCGGAGGGAGTTGATTTTACCGTTACACCGGCAGGAGTGGTGTCGAGATCACTGGCCTACACCGCCGACTTCCTTATTCGCGTGCTGGTCATTGCTCTGACCATGCTGATACTCGCGTTTCTGGGCGAAGCAGGGACCGGTATTGCCCTGGTGATTTATTTCCTGCTGGAATGGTTTTATCCGGTATTTTTTGAACTGACCAAGGGTGCCACGCCTGGAAAAAAATGGTTCAAGCTGTACGTCATACATGACGATGGCAGCCCAATAACCTTCTCTTCATCATTGTTGCGCAATCTGCTACGGGCGGCGGATATTCTGCCGATGTTCTATCTGCTCGGTATGATCAGCATGGTCTGTAATGGCCAGTTCAAACGATTAGGAGACCTGGCCGCCGGAACCCTGGTGGTCAGAATGACAACCGTCAAAAATACTGCGGTCGAAACCACTTCTGGGGTTAAAGCGCCCTCTTTTGCCCTCACGACAGCGGAACAGCAGGCAGTGGTGCAGTTTGCCCAGCGGGCGCAGGTACTGTCTTCGGCCCGCCGTCAGGAGCTGGCCAATATTCTCACCCCGGTTTTAAACGAACAGGACCAGCAGGCAGTCGAAACACTCGATCAGATGGCCAATTATCTGCTGGGCCGGAAACCTGGTGAATCAAATGATCCATCCACCTCCAGGGACGTTACGGAGTCATCGTGAAGCAGGAAGTATTTGAACAACATAACCAACCCTTCTGGCAAAGTTTCAGCACCCAGCTGGAAAACCTCGAGCAGGGTCACCGGGATTCCTTCAGGCAATTTGCCAGTCATTACCGACGCCTTTGTCAGCATCTGGCGATTGCCCGTCATCGTGGTTACTCGCAGCATCTGATTGTCTATCTGAATGATCTGATGCTTCGCGGTCACCAGATGCTGCATAAACGTCCAAGCTATTTCTGGCTGAGTCTGAGCCATTTTCTGGCAGTTCAGTTTCCACAATCGATCCGCACACAATGGCGCTACGTGATGGTCGCCACCCTATTAATGTACTTGCCGGCCATTCTGCTGATCGGCGCTATTCAAGTGGAACCGGATCTGGTTTACCTGGTCATCGATTCCCATCAATTGAGTGAATATGAATCCATGTATGACCCCAGCTCAGAATCCCTGGGTAAGAAACGGGAGTCCTCAACGGATCTGCAAATGTTCGGCTTTTATATCCAAAACAATATCGGTATCGCCTTCCGGACCTTTGCTACGGGGATTGTCTTTGCTCTCGGCAGTATTTTTTTTCTGCTGTTCAATGGCGTGTTTTTTGGTGTTGTCGGCGGTCATTTGACCGAAATCGGCTATAACGAAACATTCTGGACGTTTGTCATCGCCCATAGTGCTTTTGAAGTAACGGCGATCACTTTCGCCGGCGCCGCCGGCATGAAACTCGGTTTCACACTTTTGTCACCTGGAGCCAGAACCCGTGCCGAGGCACTGAAACAGGCGGCACGGGAATGCATACCAATACTTTATGGTATGACCATCATGTTACTGATCGCTGCATTTATTGAAGCGTTCTGGTCTTCGGATCACACTCTTCCGGCAACGGTCAAATACTCCGTTGGTGCAGCAATGTGGCTGTTGGTGATCGCTTACTTCACACTTGCCGGGAGAAGTAAACATGAGTCCCGCTGATATTGTCTTCACCCTGCGGGCGCGTGATCGCTACGAAGCCATCGACCTGGGCTTTCATCTGGTCCGACGCTGGTGGTGGCAACTATATCTGCTGTGGCTGATCTGGATTGTTCCGATAACCTGTATCAGCGCATGGCTGTTGCCAGAACCATATTATGCCGGCCTGCTGATCTGGTGGCTCAAGCCCATGTTTGAGCGCAGTCAGTTGTATTTTCTCAGTCGGGCGGTATTCGGACAGGTGCCTGGTATTCGCGAAACACTGAGACACACCCCCAAAATGATGCGGATACAGTGGTTTGCCTCGCTGACATGGCGGCGCTTGAGCACCAGCCGTAGTTTCGATCTGCCAATCATCCAATTGGAAGGCCAGAAGGGAGCGGCCCGTAAGAAGCGTCTACAGGTACTGCATCAGGGGCTAACAGGTACAGCTGCCTCGTGGCTGACGATAGTGGGTATTCACATCGAAAGTTTTACCAGCTTCGCGCTGGTTGCCCTGATCATGATGGTGCTGCCACAAAACATAGAATTTGACTGGAAATATCTGATGGATGCAGCGTTTCTACAACTCGTCGCCTCAATGATTGCCATAATACTGATCGGCCCACTTTATGTGGCCGGTGGGTTTGCACTGTATCTGAACCGCCGCATCATCCTCGAAGGCTGGGATCTAGAGCTCATGTTCCAGCAGATGACGCAGCGTATGCAACCAAAACCAGAACGCCATAACACCTCAGGAATCCTTGGGTTGATGGCAGTGCTAGCACTTACTCTCATGTTTAGCGCCGCACCAAAGCCAGCTCAGGCAGCAGAATTGACTCCTGAGAATGCCCGCGAGGACATTCAGACCATTCTGCAAGGCCCGGATTTTCATACCCTGAAAACCAGTCGCATTCCAAAATTTCTGCATGATCACCAAAGCAAAGAAAAAGACCTGGATGACCCTACACCTCCGGATTTTGACTTTGACGGCTTCTCCGGCCTGGAGAGCCTTGCACTGATATTTAAACTCCTGCTTTGGGGACTGCTGATCAGCTGTATTTTGTATGTACTCTATCGCTATCGCGATGCCCTGATGACTATTTCACTGCCTGCCCGCAAAGATAAGTCCATCGGGGCCGCTCCCACTCATTTGTTTGAACTCGACATTCGTGAACAGTCACTCCCCGATGAACTGGTCACTGAAGCTGTTTCTTTATGGCAGGGCCAGGCCTATCGAGAAGCCCTGGCCCTGCTGTATCGCGGCAGCCTGTCACGTCTGGTCAACCATCATGATCTGCGTCTGAGCCGGGGTGCCACCGAAGAGGATTGTGTGGCCCTGGTAACAACCCGCGAAGGCCATGAGCTGAGTACTTACTTCGCTCTTCTGACCCGGGCCTGGCAGACTCAAGCCTACGCGCACCAGCAACCAGAAAGCACGCTGTTCAATGAGTTATGTGCGCAATGGAACGCTCATTTTGGCCAACGTCAGGGAGAAACTCATGAGCCATAACCGCTTTCCGCTCTGGGTCATACTGGCGATTGTCTTATTAATACTCGGGACTGTGTTCTATCAGAGCCTGGAGTGGATCGAAACGGAACACGATCTCGGCTTCAGCAACAAAGCCCGACAACAGCCATTTCTAGCAGCAGAACAGTTTTTGCAGACCCAGGATATTGGCTTTGCCTCCGTGAACCATTTTCGTACCTTTGATGAACCGGATCTTGCCAGCACGATTCCTGTCGATGACACCATTATGTTGATGGACGCCTACGGGTCATTATCGGACCGGCGCGCTGAAGCGCTGCTGACATGGGTCGCTGGCGGTGGTCATCTGATGGTCAGCACAGATAACCCCTATCTGAAGGATATCGACCACGTCAGAGATCCTGTGTTTGATTTGTTTTCAGTAGAACGGATTCGCGGCTACGATGATTTCGATTATGACCAACTCGAAACCCTCGATACGCTGGACGACCTGACCGGCATGAACCTGATTAACCACTGCGATGTCCTGTATGCACAGGACACCTTCTCATTCGCAGACGATGATCATCAGGTCGAAGCCGATTTCATCACTAATGACAGCCTGGATGGTGACAGTGATGTCTTCGGCCTGATTGGCGAACCAGGGCAGTATCACATGCTGCAGTATCAGTATGGTGATGGCATGATCAGTTATCTGGTCAGTTTTAAATTCTGGCAAAACAAAACCATTGGCTGCCTTGATCATGCCTATATTCTGGCCCAGCTGGCGCCGACCTCAGGCAACACCCTGCACGTGTATTACAACCACGATTATCCGAATCTGTTTGTGATTTTATGGCGCCATTTTTACGCTGTTGTGATTGCAGCTGTGATTCTGCTGATGCTCTGGCTATGGTCACGCATGATGCGTTTTGGTCCGGTTCGCAGGGAAGATAATCACGGCCAGCGGCAAATCCTCGAACATATTCGTGCCAGCGCCGGATTTCTATGGCGGATGGACAAAGGCGAATCTCTCATACAGCAGACGCGGGCCGAGGTGCGGGGGTTACTCAGACAACGTATTCAGCATATTGACCGGCTTAGCGAAGCCGAACAAATCCGCCAGCTGTCTCAACAACTGCGGATAACCAAAGACGCCGTCGCAGTGGCGTTATTCCAGCCGGCCCCAAAAGACCATGCCGGCTTTACCCATACCATCAGAGCGCTACAACATATAAAGGATAAATTATGAGCGACGCCCCTATTAATCACGCTATTGATCAAGAAGTCCAAGCTATCAGCGAACAACTGTCAGGCCTGAAAGCGGAACTGGAAAAAGCGATTGTCGGCCAGTCCGATGTCATCGAACACACCCTGATTGCTCTTATTGCCGGCGGTCATGTACTGATTGAAGGTGTGCCTGGCTTGGGAAAAACCATGTTGGTACGGGCTTTGGCCAAGGCGTTTCAGGGTAAATTCGGACGGGTTCAGTTCACGCCTGACCTTATGCCCAGTGATGTGACCGGTCACTCCATGTACCACATGGAAACCCAGACTTTCAAAGTCCGCAAAGGTCCGGTCTTCACCAACCTGCTGCTGGCAGACGAAATCAACCGGGCACCCGCCAAAACCCAAGCGGCGCTGCTGGAGGTCATGCAGGAATATCAAGTCACTATCGACGGAACGCCTTTCGAAGTACCAACCCCGTTTATGGTGCTGGCCACTCAGAATCCTATCGAACAGGAAGGTACTTACCCGCTACCCGAGGCCGAACTCGACCGTTTTCTGATGAAGCTGAAAATCGATTTCCCAGAACTTGAGCATGAGCAGGATATTGTCCGTCAGGTCACCGACCCTCAGGGAGCCACAGTCGATTACCTGGCTCGAATTAACACCATGACTACGCTTGAACAAGTGAGTCACTGGCAACAAATTGCCTGGCAGATTCTCGCCGATGACGAAGTCATCTCCTATGCCGTCAGAATTACCCGCTCCACCCGCGAATGGCCGGGAATCGCCCGGGGAGCGGGTCCACGTGGCAGTATCAACCTGATTCGTGCCGCCAAGGTTCGGGCCATGATGGCCGGACGCTCCTTTATTACTCCCGATGATGTTAAAAAGCTGGCACCCGCAGTCCTGCGGCACCGTCTGTTGCTATCGGCGGAGATGGAAATTGAAGGCATGGACGTTGATACAGTGCTGGACAGACTACTTGAAGAGACCGGGGCTCCACGTCAATGACACGACGCACGCTGCACCCCAGCAAACGTATGTTCCATGCCGGTTTGCTGATCATCACCGGACTGTTGCTGATACAGGGTTATACGTTGTGGCAACTGCCGGGCAGCTGGATACTGGCCGCCGGACAACCCATCAATGACACGTTGTTTTATGCCCTGTTGGTACTGCTCACCCTGGTCATTGTGATTCCGGCAATGGATCTGATGATGTCATGGCAACTGCCGCAGGCCCAGCTTGAACGACAAATTAACCACAACCTGTCTCTGGACAAATGGATTACCGTCACCCTGACGGTGGAACATAATTTTCCCCGGCCTGTAGCATTGCAACTGTTCGATCACGTGCCGGACAGTTGTGATTTTGAGGGACTGCCGTTAACTGTACCGGTACAACCAGGTCATCGAAGCGTCGTCAGCTACCAGCTACAGCCCCGTCGCCGTGGTCCTCTGACCTTAAATCGCATCGATATAAAAGTAGCTTCGCTCTGGGGTTTCTGGCAGTTGCAGCAATCTCATCCGGTTGAAACATCCGTCAAGGTATTCCCCGATTTCGCCTCTGTGGTCGATTATCAGTTGCTGGCCGTTGACCATCAGAGCAGTCAGCTTGGTATCCATCGCAAACAACGCCGTGGTGAGGGCATGGACTTTCATCAGTTACGGGAATACCGGCGAGGCGATTCTCTGCGCCAAATTGACTGGAAAGCCACCTCCCATCGCCAAAAACTGATTTCCCGCGAATATCAGGATGAACGTGATCAGCAGATCATTCTACTGCTGGACGCTGGTCGCAGGATGCTGACCAGAGAAGGTAAGAGCTCTCACTTTGACCACTGTCTGAATTGTTTGATGATGCTTTCGTATATCGCCTTACGCCAGGGTGATTCGGTCAGCATGATGAGCTTTGGGGCTGCCACCCGACATATGTCAGCCATCAAAGGTGCCAGTAATATCAACCGGCTGATCAACCAGTTCTATGATTTCTATCCGGACAAATCCGCCCCCGATTATCTGGAAGCTGCCCGTGAACTGATGCAACGCCATCGCAAACGCTCACTGGTGGTACTCACCACCAACCTGCGCGATGAGGATAGTGACGACATTCTGAATGCGGTAAAACTGTTAAAAAAATGTCATCTGGTGCTGGTCGCCAATCTGCGTGAGGAAAATCTTGATCAAACACTGTCGCAGCCGGTTCACAGTTTTGATCAGGCGATTATTTATGCCGGCATTAATGATTACCTGCACGAGCGTCGCCAATTGCAGAAACGTCTGCAGGCACAAGGAGTATTTTTTGCTGACTGTACACCCAGTCAATTGACCGCTCAGGTCATTAACCGTTACCTGGCTATCAAACGGGCGGGTTACCTGTAGGGCCTTTCGACGACGGTATGCACACTACCCTTGTCTGGCCCGCATAATAAAAAGGCCGCTCACGCGACCTTGGTAAATCTAATGATCCGGTACATCGGATTGCAGATCATGCTGCTTCCAATGTGCTCTGCTCATAACCGAAAATATTACGATACAACATTGAGAAACAGATAACGCTCATTGGCAAGGTCCAAATCAGACCAATACCCACCGGAATTGCCGCGATCAAATTAATAAAGCCCAAAACGAAGAGCAAACCAAATACACTGAACCAGCGTTTAGTGATGGCCTTACGCGAGGTTTCCATTGCCTTCCATACAGGCATTTTCTTTTCGACCACGAGTGGCATCGCCAGATAATATGCAAGCCCCAGATAGATGCCGGGAATGATCAACAGAATGAACCCCAGTAAAATCATCAGATACATGAGAATTAAACATAAAAAGATGTGCAAGCTTCTGCCAAAGCAACTGAACAACTGACTCACAGAAGCTTCAGCTCCAATAGCAAAGCGCAGGCCGATCATAAACATACCCATTCCGAAAACCAGGTTGACGAAGGCAAAGACTAACTGCAATACCAGGATAAGTCCGATGGATCCAGTTGATCTCATAACAACCTGCATCAGGATGTTAAATCCAATCACGATGACCATATATATGATGACAGCTAGATTAATCGTAAGCTTGGCACCCTTGGTTCTTTGCCAGGCTTCGCTGATCAGCCCTCCTATCGTAAACTCGTAGTTACCGCTGATACCGTCTTCCACTGACCCCCATTTTGGGCGATTGCCACGATCCGGCGTCAGATCCGATTGCGGGGTCGAATATACATCATTCATTATATATGTCCTTCTGTCTGTCCATATTAACTCCTGAGTTCCCATAGCGGGAAACCGGCAGGCACTTGTACTATCAGTCAGTATAGCGTAGACAAACGAGGCGAAATTCAGATAGTGAATTAGTTGCAGATCACGTTTTGCAACCCAAATCATTTCTCCGAAAGGTTTAATCGACAGATCTCATCACGGTTATACAATGCATCGGTTTTATTCGGGAAAAGTTGTATCGCCACCGGCGTGATCAGCAAGGCTTTGCCATCCACCAGCCCCACATAACCGGCCTGTAACTCTGCGACAAAATGGTCTTGGTGTTGCGCCAGAAGATGTTCAGCGGGCAACTTCACGTAAGCCAGCAAACCATTACCCAGCTCATCTGCGATGAACCGTTCATGTCGATACAAACATAAGGTGCTGGTGGTTAACATCAGAACCTGTTCATTACGAAAATAAAGCAGTTCAACGGTTTGTCCGCGAACCGACGCTAACTGGCTGCTAACGATAATGTCTGAAGAGTCGGTGAATATCATGAGACACACAATGGTTTAGGAAATAACCACGGCACAATACCGACATCCAACCATAGGAGCAAACTACCGGCAATGTTATGATCCGCCTCTTTCAAAAACAGCAAAGAGGAAGATGGCGTTGGCGGGAAGCAGTTTATTGGCACTCATTGATGATATTGCCACGTTACTTGATGATATTGCCGTAATGTCCAAAGTCGCCGCCAAGAAGACAGCGGCCGTACTGGGCGACGACCTGGCATTGAATGCCGAACAGGTGACGGGTGTCAAAGCTGACCGGGAATTACCAGTGGTTTGGGCGGTCACCAAAGGATCATTATTGAACAAAGTGATTCTGGTACCCGCGGCACTACTCATTTCTGCAGTGGCTCCCTGGTTGATTACACCATTATTAATGCTGGGTGGTGCATACCTTTGTTTTGAAGGATTTGAAAAGGTCTGGCATTTATTTCACACACCTGACGCGGAGCATAAACAGCAACGACAACAGGTATTGCAGCAACCAGACATAGATTTGGTCGCCTATGAGAAGAACAAAGTCAAAGGAGCCATTCGGACAGACTTTATTCTCTCCGCCGAAATTGTCGTTATTGCTCTCGGCACGGTTCAGGGTGCACCTTTCATAACTCAGGTCGGAGTGGTCGCGGGCATTGCGTTTGTCATGACTCTCGGTGTTTATGCCCTGGTCGCCGCCATTGTCAAAATCGATGATGCGGGCCTGTTTCTGATCAGTGGTGGTGCCACTGGGTTACGTGCATGGTTCGGTCGTTTTCTCTTGAAACTGGCGCCATATCTGATGAAAACCCTCTCCATTGCCGGCACCGTTGCTATGTTTCTGGTCGGGGGCGGCATTCTCTCCCATGGCCTGCCTGGCTTGGCTGAAGTACTCCACTCTGTCTCGGCCTCTACCCATTCGTTACCAGCGATTGGCATGATCGTTGGTGGATTGTTACCAAGCCTGATCAACTGTGCTATCGGTCTGGCGGCCGGCGGTCTGGTGTATTTGCTTGTAGAACAGCTGATTGGCCGTTGGTTCGGGAAGTCGCACTAATGGCCAGACTGGTATTTCGTCTTAATAATGTACCGGATGATGAAGCCGAAGAAGTGCGTGATTTGTTGCGTCAGCATGAAATTGAGTTTTACGAAACCAGCGCCGGTCGCTGGAACATTTCACTGGCCGCTATCTGGCTGAGTAACAATGATCAGTTTGACCACGCCCGTGAACTCATCAACCACTGGCAGCAGGAACGCTATGAACGTCTTCATGAAGAACGTCAGGCTGTTCACAAACGAGGGTTTCTGGGTAATTTGTGGTTGGGGTTTCGCCGCCAGCCGGTAGTATTCGTCATGTACCTGCTGGCGGTGATTATCATGATGGCTCTGAGTGTCGTCCCTTTCTGGTTGTTTTCAGGAATCCAGCTTTAACGACACCCGGCTTTCACTGTTTTAATGGAACGGCTGGTGTTTGCAGCATACGCAGTAACGGTTGCCGGTCAAGAACCCAACGGCGCAAGCTCCAACCGACCAGCAGTCCGGCGACAAAGCCGCCAATATGCGCCCAGTAGGCGACACTGCCGTCGCCCCTAAGCAACCCGAAGATATTGAGGCCCAGCCAGATTGCGAAGAACCAGAACACACTGAGCCGTGCCTGATACAACACAAACAGGTAACTGAGTTTGGCATGACGAAACCAGATCATGTACATGCCAAACAATCCGGCGATCGCCGCACTCGCCCCTACCAGAGACATCTGTGTACCACTGACAACAGCAATGATGACTTCCAGCCCGATTCCGGCCAGACCGGTGAGCAGATAAAGCCCCAAATAACGCCACGGACCGAGCACATCTTCGATGTTGTCACCGATAATCCAGAGAAAATACATATTTCCAAACAGATGCAACAGACCGCCATGTAAAAACTGGCAGGTCACTACAGACCATATCAGTTGGTTGCTATTCTCCAGCGGCACAAAAACGGCAAAGTTTTCATATAACCAATCAGCCAGTTCCGGAGCCAGCAGAGACGGCAAAAACAGAACAATATTCAGCACCAGCAGCGACAGGGTCATCCAGGGAAATGATTTCGTTTTGACGTTGTATTCAACCGGCACCTGCAACAGCAATTGAAACAACCATGACTTCCAGGTCACTTTCTGATGGATACGTTGCAAAGCGGAGTGCAATTCAATCGAATGCCGAACCTGCTCAGCTTCATGATGATCAATCCAGACACCATCACAACGGGGGCAGCAATCAATTTCCACCGGGTAGTTTTTCAGCAATTTAAATGTATGCAGCGGTATTTCACAGCGATGACAATGACGCTGACTGGTACCGACAGGACTACCGAGATACTGGCGCAGATCATGTTGGTCCACGTCAGGGTCCTGATCCGAAATCACCTGGTTTAACTCATGCTCATCAAACCAACTGCCGGCACAACTTGAGCAGCGTTCGATTTCCTGATCGAAAATATACTCCGTTACCAGGGTAGGCGTTCCACAGGCCGGGCACATCATATTACTCATTAATATTTCCCCAAATTCTTGAATGCTTTCAGCCGTTGCTGATACTCAGCCAGCTGATGCTCTATTCTGCTCAACAGTTTTTCCTGAGCCTCTATCGTCAAGTGCTCCAACGCACTACCATTACGTAGCGTTTCATAGCCGCTACTGTGTTTCAAAGACTCAGTAATATCCGCCAATTGCAGATAATAGCGGTTGGCGTCGCGCAGGATATCGACCGGCAGATCCAATGTGTCTGATGAATTGGACATAGTGTCCCAAACAAACAGGTTCAGCTCCGGCAATGCAGTAACACCGTTGTGAGACACCACCTTACCGTTATCATCCTTATTTAAAAAACGATTAACATATTGGCGCATCAAATCATTGTTACTGGCAAGCTCTTGATGCAGTGCATTGAGAGTGTAGTACTTCTTTTCCAGGCTGGTGATGCTGTGAAATTCCACCGCACTTTTAAGCCCTTCTGAAGTCGCCAGATAGACACCGATGATGGTCGACACCACTACAGCCATTTGGCTTATCCAGAAAAATACGTTGTCCCGTTTGGAAAAATCCAGAATCGTTCCCGCAAACAATCGAAAAATTACGCCTACCATTGTTATCATCCTTTATTTATTTTTGCTGATTGAGTTTCTTCTCTCTTTTCTGCTGCCGGTGTTTCCGGCCGAATTCATTAGCATCCGAACCGATATGAGTTTCACCACGTTTTTGCGCCAGTTGTTGCTGTTTTTCACGATCACGAAACCGCTGTTTCTGTTGCTCAGAGGTTTTCCCGTAACAGTGCCGACAACTGACCCCAGACTCAAAGTGCGGATGCTGCCGTTCTGCTGCGGTGATGGGCAGGCGACAGGCGTGACACAGATCATATTCGCCAATTTTTAAACCGTGAGTCACTGACACCCGGTTATCAAATACAAAACAGTCTCCCTGCCATAAAGACCGTTCTTCAGGAACCGTTTCCAGGTATTTAAGAATACCGCCTTGTAAATGATAGACCTCATCAAATCCCTGCTCTTTCAAATAAGCGGTCGATTTTTCACAACGAATGCCCCCGGTGCAAAACATTGCCACTTTCTTATGTTTGCTCTTATCCAGGTTCTGCTGCACATATTGAGGGAACTCGCGAAACGTTTCCGTTGCCGGGTTCACAGCATTTTTAAAACTGCCGATGTCATATTCATATTGATTACGGGTGTCGATGACCAGCGTCTCGGGGTCACTGATCAGATCGTTCCAGTCTTCCGGCTTAACATAAGTACCCACTACTTTTCTGGGGTCGATACCTTCGACCCCCATCGTGACAATTTCTTTTTTTAGTTTCACACGGGTGCGATAAAACGGCATGGACTGATCATATGATTCTTTCCAGTCAAGGTCGCCAAGACGGCTGTCCTGACGCAAAAAAGCCAGCAGTTCGTCGATACCTTGACGGGTTCCAGCCACAGTACCGTTAATACCCTCGCGGGCTAGGATCAACGTACCTCTGACACCCGATGCCTGCATCTGGTCGAGCAGCGGCTGCTGCAGGGCTTCATAATCTTCGAAAGTGACAAACTTATAGAGTGCACATACAACTATCTGGTTCATTATCTTTAACCTGCTCTGCAAATCCGGTCGCAAACCGGAAGCGAATCCGCACGGAAACGGATTAATTATTAAAAGGGCGGCAAATTTACCAACGACCCGACTGTGATGCAAAAAAAACCAGTACGGCAAAAAAGCGTCAAAGTCAAAAAAAACCGCTAACTCACGCAGCCGCACAACCACGCCCTGGCCAGCCATTTACATAATTCGTCAAAGCATCATTTTTTACCGGAACTGAAATTGACTTAGACCGGAACTGAACTAGAGTTAAAACTAGATTCATTGTTTTGTTTCTGAAAAAAATTCAACTCTAAAGAGTAGTAAGATCCGGCAAGATACTCCCTAACCGGCATAAGTTGTTGAATCACAATAGTTAGTCAATGGATATAGAGATCATTCGAGGATAGTTGTTCATGCAATCGCGCCTTCAAACTTCCAGTTTTTTTTGGATATTGCCGGTTCTGCTAGCTTTTGCCTCAGCCGGCACGGTTATGTTGGTCGCCAATCTGACCATCATGACCGTACTTCTGGCATTGATATTAATCATTGCCGGTGTGACGATCGGTCACTGGAGTTTTAATGCTCATGCCAGACTGATTTCAGCACTGAAGGAACAAGCCCAGCAGGAAACCTCCGTCGACAAAACACCGGTATATCTGTCTCTATGGCATTTATGTGAACAAACCTTGCCAATCTGGAGCCGTCATATTGAATCAGCGCGGAACCAGACAGAAGAATCAATTACCGACCTGACCAACCGTTTTGGCACCCTGGTACAACGCCTCAATACAACGCTGGAAAATTCCCGTGAAATCAGCGGCGAACAGGGTTCTGACAGCCAGATGGCCAACACCTTTCAAACCGCTGAAACACAACTTCAGGAAGTCATTACCTCTTTGCGTAGCACCCAGGAAGGCCGCAGTCATATGTTGAACGAAATGCGGATACTGACCAGTTATACCGAAGAGCTGAAACAAATGGCTGCCCAGGTAGGCGCCATTGCCGAACAGACTAATCTGCTGGCACTTAACGCCGCCATTGAAGCTGCAAGGGCCGGTGAAGCAGGGCGCGGTTTTGCGGTGGTGGCGGACGAAGTACGAAAATTATCGACATTATCCAGTGAAACCGGCAGAGAAATGACAGTTAAGGTCAATACGATCAACGATGCTATCAGCAAAGCTTTTCAGGTTGCGGAACAGGCAACCGTTGAAGACGGGGCCGTTTTGACAAGATCAGAAGCCAGTGTCGGTGAGGTAATTAACACGTTTACCAATATTGTTGAAACCCTGAAACATTCCACCGAAATCATGCAGCAGGAAAGTCAGGGCATTCGCGAAGAAATTGAAGATATGTTGGTCGCCCTACAGTTTCAGGACCGCATCAGCCAGATTTTGAGTCAAGTCTGTGGAAACCTCGAAAACCTGGAACAGGTACTGGAGCAACGGGATGAACCAACAGCTGTGGTGATTGATGTCGACCGTTGGCTGGAAGATATGGAAAGCAGCTACGCCATGCTCGAACAGCACATTAATCATCAGGGCCAGCATTCCAGCCACGATAAGGCTCAAGATATTACCTTTTTTTAATTAGGGAGAATCCATGTCCAAAACCATCATGATAGTCGACGACTCCGCATCTCTGCGTCAGGTTGTCAGTATTGCTCTGAAAGGCAGCGGTTATGATGTTATCGAAGCCTGTGACGGCAAAGACGCATTATCAAAACTCACTGGGGGACGAGTTCACCTGATAATCAGCGACGTCAACATGCCCAATATGGACGGCATTACATTTTTAAAGGAAGTTAAAAAAATGCCTCGCTATAAATTTACTCCCGTCATCATGTTAACGACTGAATCACAAGCGGCCAAAAAGGCCGAAGGACAGGCGGCCGGGGCCAAGGCCTGGGTAGTCAAACCATTCCAGCCACAGACGATGCTCGCTGCAGTCGCCAAACTGGTTCAACTGTAGTCATATCTAAGGGCAAATCAGCATGTTTGAGTATGCTTTTAAAGAAGACCACTGCCAAGCTGCGATCAGCGGCGAAATGACTATTTATACGATTCTGGAGCTGAAAGAAAAGATCGCGGCAATGCTGGCTGATGCACACAACATAACACTTGACCTGAGTGCCGTTAACGAGATCGACAGCGCTGGCATCCAGTTACTGCTCGTGCTGCATAACAACCGTCTCAAACATCAGTATTCTCTGACGCTGACTCATCCGCACGACTGTGTAACAGACGCCTTTGCCACACTCGGACTGCAGTCATATTTGTCTCAGTCAGAATCCTGAGCCCTAGCAGAGGTATCCCATGAACCTAGATGCCGCACTGAAAACCTATATAGCCGAAAGCCGGGAAATGCTCCAGGAGATGGAAGACATTCTGTTGCGGATTGAAGGCATGGCTGATCAGACAGAATCTCTCAACAGCATTTTTCGGGCAGCCCACACCATCAAAGGCTCCGCCGGTCTGTTTGGCCTCGATGGTATTGTTGCTTTCACCCACCATGTTGAAACGCTTCTGGACCAATGTCGTACCGGTGAAACATCCATCACTGAAAACCTTGTTGCCTTGTTGTTGCAATGCAGTGACCACATCGGCCGCCTGATTGATGACCTGGAAACCGGCGCTGAAGCTTTGAGTCCCGAACTGCAACAACAGGGCAGCGATTTGATCTCGCAGCTGCAACAGACTTATGCATCGAAACCGACAGATACACCGACACCGGCGCCAGCTGACAAACCATCGTCTAACCCTGCCTCACAAGATCGCCCAACCCATTCTGAGCTATGGCATATTTCCTTACGTTTCGGCCTCGATTCATTGCGCGATGGTATGGATCCGTTATCTTTTCTGCACTATCTCGGAACCCTTGGCGAAATCAACCGGATACAACTCATTAATCACAACATGCCTGATTTTGACAAGATGGATCCGGAGAGTTGTTACCTTGGTTTTGAGCTCAGTTATCAGAGCGATGCCAGCCAAAACGTCATTGAAGAGGTGTTTGAATTTATCCGCCAGGACAGCCATGTCTGTGTGCTTCCACCCCATGCGGATCTGGATGACTTTGCCCGATTAATCCGCGAGTTACCGGAAAACGACGACGATCTGATCAATCTGCTGGTGCAATGTGAATCCCTGACCCGCGCAGAAGCCGATACCCTGATAGCTCCACCGGCAGTCACCGATGAGTCTGTGGCCACACCCAGCCAGGAAATACCATCAGCCATCGATAAACCGGAGCCGGTTCCTCAGGCACAGAACACAGCAAAACCCACAGCGGTTAGGGGCAGCAGTGAAAACCAGTCCATCCGTGTTGATGCCGACAAACTCGATCATTTGATTAACCTGGTGGGAGAGCTGGTGATTGCCGGTGCCGGTGCGTCGCTGAATGCCGTAAACAATGGTGACACAGAACTGCTGGAATCCATGTCCACCCTGACCCGGCTGGTAGAAGAAGTACGCGATTCTGCCCTGCAGCTGCGAATGGTACAGATCGGCGGCACATTCAACCGCTTTCATCGGGTGGTACGCGATGTCTCCAAAGAACTGAACAAAGACATCAAGCTGGTGATTACCGGTGCGGATACAGAACTGGACAAAACCGTGGTAGAAAAAATCGGTGATCCGTTAATGCACCTGGTCCGCAATTCCATCGATCACGGCATAGAACCTCCCGAAACAAGAATCGCGGCCGGAAAACCGGCCACCGGAACCGTACAACTGAATGCCTATCACGACTCCGGCAGTATTGTGATCGAAATCTCCGATGACGGTGGAGGGCTGGATCGTGAGCGGATTTTGGCGAAAGCCATTCGTTCGGGTCTGGTCAGCGCCGACCAACCACCGGACAACTCTGAGTTGTTCAAACTAATTTTTGAACCCGGCTTCTCCACCGCCGAAACCGTCAGCAATCTTTCCGGACGTGGTGTCGGTATGGATGTGGTGAAACGCAATATCAGCGCTCTACGAGGCAGTGTGGAAGTCAATAGCGAGGCCGGCAAAGGCACTGTATTTCAGATCCGTTTACCCCTCACCCTGGCTATTATCGATGGCTTCATGGTTGGCGTCGGGCAGTCCTCGTTCGTTGTCCCTCTGGACATCGTCATCGAGTGTATCGAGCTGACAAACAACATTGGCACCACAGACTCTGATCGGGATTATCTCGATCTCCGTGGCGAAGTGCTGCCTTATGTCCGACTACGCGACATGTTCGCCATCAACGGTAAGCCTCCTGAACGCGAAAGTGTTGTCGTAGTCAACTACGCCGGAGTCAAAGCCGGGTTGGTGGTTGACCGTTTGATGGGCGAATTTCAAACCGTCATCAAACCCCTTGGCAAAATCTTTAGCCATCTGAAAGGGATCAGCGGTTCCAGCATTCTGGGTAACGGCGACGTGGCACTGATCATTGATGTGCCAGGACTGATACAACAAATCACTGCATTGGAAAACACAGCGTATGCGCTGCCGAAACAAACCATGCATTAACAGGTAAATAGCGGAGATCAGCTATGTTAAACAATATGAAATTGAGTGTGCGGTTGACCCTCGGGATCGGCGTCATAGTAGTATTGCTGTGCATCGTGGCGCTTGTGTCCTATAACGCATTAACGACTGCATCCAACGGTTTTACCGATTACCGCGAGCTGGCCAAAAACAGCAACAACGCCAGCCGGGTCGAAGCCCAGATGCTGGCAATGCGTTTGGCCGTACTGCGTTATTATGTGAGTGCGGATCCCGTGCTTCTGCGTCAACAGGAGGACCTTTATCGTCAAAGCAGCGATATTCTGGAAGAATCTCTGGAAACCACCAGCAACGAAGAGGAACGCAAGGCTTTCGTCCAGATGACCGAACTCAGCAAAGAGTATCAGGCAACCTTTCTGGAAATCGTCGAACTGATGAAACACCGGGACGATCTGCTCAATACCCAGTTGAATAAACAGGGCGCGACCATGGAAGAAAATCTCAGCCGCATTATGGACGGTGCTCAGAACAATAATGACATTACCACTTCCTTTGATGCCTCTGCCGCCATGCACAATTTGTTGCTGGCCAGGCTCTACATTGTCAAATTTCTGGAGAGCAACAATGACGATTCTGCAGACCGGGCCAGAAAAGAGTTTGCTCTATTTCTACAGGAGCTTGAAAAACTGGACAAAGATCTGGTCAACCCGACTCTGCGTTCGCCGCTGCGTGAAATTCAGTTGGTAGCAGAAAAATACGCCGCCGGATTTGAGGAAATCGTCAATGCCATTCACACACGTAATACCCTAAAAGCAGAAAAACTGGACATCGCCGGCATTGAAATTGTTGAAATTGCCGAAAAGCTGAAAGAGAGCATTCGAGAAGAGCAGGATGAACTGGGGCCACGAGTACAATCTTCCAATGACCGAGCCGTGTTAACCGTTGAAATATTCAGTGCCGTTGCTCTCCTGATGGCAGCAGGGGCTGGTCTATGGATTGGCATCAGTGTTATGCGTCAGATTGGTGGAGAACCTGGTTATGCCGCCGAAATGGTCAGCAAGATTGCAGAAGGGAATCTGTCCACTCAGATCCAGTTGCGTCGAGGCGACAACACCAGTCTTCTGGCAGCGATGAAAGTCATGGTGGATAAACTGTCCGACATCATCAGCGAAGTACGCAGTGCCGCCAGCAACCTCTCCAGCGCCTCGGAAGAAGTTTCCGCCACAGCCCAGAGTATGAGCCAGGGCAACAGTGAGCAGGCGGCCAGCGTCGAGGAGACATCAGCATCGGTCGAGCAGATGTCCGCCTCAATCAACCAGAATACCGAGAATGCCAAAGTTACTGACGGTATTGCCTCCAAAGCCAGCCGAGAGGCAGACGAAGGTGGCGAGGCCGTGCGTCAGACCGTCCTGGCCATGAAAGCCATTGCCGAGAAGATCAGTATCATTGATGACATTGCCTACCAGACTAACCTGCTGGCACTGAATGCAGCTATTGAGGCAGCCCGTGCAGGTGATCATGGCAAGGGTTTTGCCGTAGTGGCTGCAGAGGTCCGTAAGCTGGCCGAACGTTCACAGGTCGCTGCCCAGGAAATCAGTGAGGTCGCTGGCTCCAGTGTTGATCTGGCCGAAAAAGCCGGGTCACTGCTCGATGAAATTGTCCCGTCCATCCGTAAAACCTCCGACCTGGTACAGGAAATCAGTGCCGGATCAGAAGAACAGGCATCCGGGGTATCACAAATCGCCAACGCCATGGAGCAGCTGAACAAAGTCACTCAACAAAGTGCCTCAGCCTCAGAAGAGCTGGCAGCAACCGCAGAAGAACTGAGCGGTCAGGCAGAACAGCTGCAGGAGTTAATGGAATACTTCAACCTTGCCCAGAACAGCCGTGGCAACCCTCCGCAAAAACGGCAACCAAGCAGCAAAACCAAACCTCACAAATCTGCCATAGCTGATCATCACCCAGAGCCGGATCCGGATCATGCCCTGCGCGAGTTTGTAAAGTTTTAGGAGCCAACCATGAGTCAGTCTGCTCATCAGTCTGATAGCAAACAACAGATCAGTGCTGATCCGTCCCAGTTTTTGACCTTTCAGGTTAATGAGGAAATGTTTGCCATCGGCATACTGCAGATCAAAGAGATTCTGGAATGGGGCCGGGTTACCACGGTGCCAATGATGCCGGAGTTTGTCTGCGGGGTGATCAATCTGCGAGGCGCCGTAGTGCCAATCATTGATCTGGGTGCCCGCCTGAGCGGCCAGCGAAGCACCACCGGCAAACGCACCTGCATTGTGATTGTGGAAGTCGGTGATCCTGATGAGCATCAGTGTATCGGTGTCATGGTCGATGCAGTATCAGAAGTTACCGACATTGCCGAAACAGACATCGAACCGCCACCCGGTTTTGGGGTAAAACTCCGAGCAGACTTTCTGGACGGAATAGGCAAAGTGAATGGTCGGTTCGTGATTCTGTTGAATGTTCACAATGTCTTATCGATTGAGGAACTGGCTCAGATCTGCGATCACACTTGACCTCATAGTTAGCCTGATTATGGAAACAGAAATACAAGCCATGGAAATTGCTACGAATTACAAGCCGCCAGCGCTGACTGACGAGGAGTTCAAACTCTTCCGGCAGATGATTTACGACGTTGCCGGTATCAGCCTTTCAAACGCCAAAAAAGCTCTGGTAGCTGCCCGGCTACTGAAACGGGTCAAGTACTTTGGCATGGCCAGTTATCGGGAGTATTTTGTTCTACTCAAAACACCCGGCAATGATGAACTCCAAAACGCAGTGGATATGCTGACCACCAATGAGACGTTCTTTTTTCGGGAAAAAAAACACTTTGAGTTTCTCCAGCACCAGATCCTGCCCAACTGGCACAGTGGTAATAAACGAATCTGGAGCGCTGCCAGCTCCTCCGGTGAGGAGGCCTACTCGCTGGCCATGACCCTGTCTGAATATGCACTCACGGATAAATGGGAAATCGTCGGCACGGATATCAGCACCCGGGTTCTCAATACCGCCCGTAAAGCGCAATATCCCATGTCCCGAAGTCGGGATATTCCACTAAACTATTTGAAGAAGTACTGTCTGAAAGGGATTGGCAGTCAGGAAGGTACGTTTCTGATACAACCGGTACTGAGCCGGAAAGTATCGTTCCTGCACGCCAATCTCAAACAGAACCTGACCAGACTGGGACGCTTTGATGTGATATTTCTGCGGAATGTCATGATCTATTTCAACAACGATACCAAGCGTCAAGTGCTGGCCTTATTACTCCAGCAACTGAACCCGGGAGGATTCCTGATGATTGGTCATTCTGAAAGTCTCAATGGAATCACCAATGCGCTCCAGCTGGTCTCTCCGTCGATCTACGTCAAGGCGAAATAAATGGATCAGAATGTTCTCAATATTTTTCTAAACCCCGGGGAATTTTATTTTGGAGACGGTAAAACCTGTATCCACACTCTGCTTGGCTCCTGTGTCGCCATCACTCTCTGGCATCCACAACTGCTGATTGGCGGTATGTGTCATTACATGCTGCCAACCCGCGGACGTAACCAGCATTTGTCAGCCGGGCATTTTGCCGATGAAGCCATCCAGCTGTTCTTGAAAGCCATCGAAAAACGGAAAACCCACAGCACTGACTATGAAGTCAAACTGTTCGGCGGTGGCAGTATGATTCCGGACAATCAGCGGGGAACCACTGAAAGCGGTATCCCGTGGGCGAATATCAACATCGGAAAAAAACTGCTGCAACAATACGGCTTCAAAATCAAAGCCTGCGATGTGGGCGGCAACGGTCATCGCAAATTGTTTCTGGAATTATGGAGTGGTGATGTATGGGTACAGACCAATAGACTGACACAACCAGGATAAACTATGAACACAATTAAAGTCATGGTAGTGGATGATTCTGCAGTTGTAAGACAGGTATTGCAGGAAATGCTGAACAAGGATCCGGCGATTGAAGTCATCGGCGCAGCGGCAGACCCGATTTTTGCCATGAATCGCATGAATAAGCAGTGGCCGGATGTTATCGTGCTGGATGTGGAAATGCCCCGTATGGATGGCATCACGTTCCTGAAGAAACTGATGTCAGAACGGCCAACACCCGTGGTTATTTGCTCAACTCTGACCGAAAAAGGTGCCGAAACCACCATGCAGGCCATGTCGGCCGGAGCAGTCAGTATTATTACCAAGCCCAAGGTCGGGCTGAAAAATTTTTTGAGCGATGCTGCCGACAACATTATCAGCGCCGTCAAGGGAGCTGCCCGGGCCAATATGGCCAATATGCGCACCACGGCGCTGAAGGTCGAAAAAAAGCTGTCGGCTGACGCAGTCATTCCCGGCAATGCCAGAGCCATGACCAAAACCACCGACAAGGTAATTGCCATTGGTACTTCAACCGGTGGTACCCAGGCGCTGGAAGCAGTACTCACTGCACTGCCACCGAACATTCCCGGTATCGTGATCGTGCAACATATGCCGGAAAAATTTACCCGATCATTTGCGGAACGAATCGACAGTCTCAGTGACATCAGCGTCAAAGAAGCCGAAAACAATGACCGGGTCATACCAGGCCGGGCACTGATTGCCCCCGGTGGTAAACACATGCTGTTGAAGCGTAATGGTGCGCAATATTATGTGGAGGTCATGAATGGCCCACTGGTCAATCGTCACCGTCCTTCAGTAGATGTGCTGTTTCGTTCCGTAGCCCGTTATGCCGGCAAAAATGCCGTCGGCTTTATCCTTACCGGTATGGGGGACGATGGTGCCCGTGGATTGCTGGAAATGAAAAATGCCGGAGCCGAAACCTTTGCCCAGGATGAAAAGAGCTGTGTCGTGTTTGGTATGCCGAAAGAAGCCATCGCTCTGAATGCGGCATCCAGGGTCGTTTCCCTGGGTTCAGTTCCCGCAGAAATCATGCGTTACAGTCACGGTTGATATAAGTTGTTCTCATAATAACAATTAATCGAAGCGGACAAACTTGAACCAGATCAACTTATGGGTTCGAAAGCTCATAATTGTTTTGTAATCCATAAGCAGCACACTTACAGTTATCCCATTCATAACACAGAGGCGTGTTGTAATGAGTAAAGAACTGACAGAAATGCAGATACGGATATTGGGATGCCTGATCGAAAAAGAAATTACCACCCCAGAACAATATCCACTTTCCCTGAACGGCCTGACTGCTGCATGCAACCAGAAAAGCAATCGTGAACCGGTTTTAAATCTCTCTGAGCAGGAAGTTCAGACAACCCTTGATGAACTGATCCAGCTGCATCACGTGGTCGAAGACAACGGTGCCAGAGTGGTGAAATACAAGCACCGCTTCTGCAATACCGAATACGGCAAACTCAAATTATCTGACCAGGAACTGGGTATCCTGTGCGTGATGTTTGTGCGTGGAGCACAAACGCCTGGAGAGCTGCGGACCCGAACCCAACGGCTCTGCCGCTTCAACGATGTCAATGACGTTGAAAAAGTATTACAGAACATGGCTGCCCGGGACGAAGGTGCGCTAGTCAGACAACTTCCAAGAGAACCGGGAAAACGGGAAAACCGTTGGATGCATCTGTTTTCGGGCGATGACATACCTGCCGCGATTACTGCAAACACGACCGCACCATCCTCTCCTTCAGAAGATCTTGGTGCAGAGGTGGCACGTTTGCGTGAAGAGGTTCAGGAGCTTCGGGAGCTGGTTGAAATGATGATGGAAGAGAAGGGCCAGGGTTAGTCCAAAACAAGTTGCCCAATGCGATAACCTTATCATTAATCAGCCTGTATCCCACACAGACAAAAACCGTGTTGTGGGTATTTTCAACGGTAGACCGACAGATATTTCTGATTACCTCGAAACATAAAAAACCGGGCATCCAGCCCGGTTTTTTATGTTGCATATTCGCTGTTCAAAGTCCGCTCAACCAATCCTTAAATTCCACTTTTAAGGATTTACCGTGTTGCTCCAGAAAATCCAGAAAACGTTCAGGGCGGGCTGTCACGACGGCATCTTCTGACAATCCGGCTTTGCGGGCATATTCAATACACTGCGCAAAATTCCCCACGTCATAAGAAACATGCGCATCACTGCCAAAGCTGACTTTCCAGTCATATTTGACCACCGTCTCCAGAATTTTCAGACAGTACGGTCCGCTGCCCACACGGGACTGATTGAAAGAGCTGTTATTGATTTCCAACAGCACATTGTGATCTCTGGCAGCCTTGACCACGTCGTCATAAATAATCGGATAATTAGGGTTACCGGGATGACCAATAATCTGACACTTGCCGGAACTGATTGCCCCGATCATGGCACGGGTATTCTGTTTGGCGCTACCAGGCGTAAATACCGGCTCATGGAAACTGGCAATGGCAAAATCCAGATAAGCATCCATACGATCAGCAATATCCAGCTGACCATCTTCATCGTAGATATTCGCTTCGATTCCACGCAGCATGGCAACATTGTTCATAACTCTGGGAATAACTTTCATATTACCAAAATGCCATGGATGCGGTGCATCCGGCATTTTCGGACCATGATCTGTAATGCTGATCAGTTGTAAACCCTTTTCAGGTGCAATATTGAAATAGTCATTCACAGTACTATATGCATGCGTACTGGCTACGGTGTGGGAATGTGTATCGCAAAGAATTTTCATGAGTACCTACAGCTTGTTTGAACAGCCGGCAAACACTAAAACCGGCAAAAAATGGCATATGTATTCTACCTGACCTCCAAAGCCTGCAGCTCTGTGACAGAATCAATAGATACTAAACGATCCCATCTGATCATTACGTTAATCAGATCAATTAGTCAGGCGGATACAATCTTTTTCAATGTGAATAAGGCGTCTTTTATACAGCCCACCTATGGCTTTCTTGTAATTTCCCTTACTGACCTGATACTGACTATAGATGTCTTCCGGGGTACTTTTATCCGTCAAATCCGAGACACCACCATGAGTCCGCAGATGTTCGAGAATCAGGTCGGACAGTTGATCTCTCACCTCCTGCCCCTGTAACTGCAGCGACAGATCAATTTTTCCATCGGGACGAATCTGTTTGATATATCCTTTCAGTTTTTCGCCGATTTTCAGTGGCTGCAGCAGATCTGCAGTAAAGATGACCCCTAAATGGGTTTGATTGATCACAGCCTTGTAACCAATATCGGTACGCTGACAAATCAGCAGATCGACTTCCTGATTGGCTTGAAACTGATCGGCTGTTTCGCTTAAAAAGTGATTAAGCTTGCTCGAAGCCACTACCCGTTCGGTGTATTCATCGATATATAAATGAACGACATAGGAATACCCGACTTCCATCGGCCGACGCTGCTGCCCAAATGGAACCAGCAAATCTTTATCCAGGCCCCAATCCAAAAAGGCGCCAAAGGGCCCGGTATCCTTCACCTTTAACAACCGGGTATCACCAACCATCGCCAGGGGCCTGCGGGTCGTGGCAATGAGCCGGTCTTCAGAATCATGATAAATAAATACATGCAGCTTATCGCCGACTTTGCAGTCCGGCGGCACATCCCGTCGTGGAAGCAGGATATTGTCATGCTCTCCGGCCTCCAGATAGACGCCGAAATTAACAAGTTTGGTGACCGTAAGACGATTAAATTGACCGATATTGACCATGAGAACAGACTGGGATATGAAGTGGACACCTATTCTACATTTTGTGTTATGAATTTTCGATGTTTGTGCCAGGATGGTTGTCTGGAGACTGACATGTGTAGACCTGCAAAATATCCTGTCATCCCCCTAAAACCGCTAACTTGGCAAGCGAATTTCCCAATCAATGAATATCATCAGAGAAGATCGTCTAGGGTTCTCGCGGCGATGCTTCCTTATACTCCAGCAAAAGTCTTACTATGTAGAAATAATCTTAGGTCCGTCATCGCATAACAATAAGGATTACCATGACTCACCAGATTTTGGGAATCATCGTTCCCATCATTTTCATTGTGCTGATCGGTTTTGCTTACGGGAAACGCCATCGCCCGGATATGGAAGCCGCCAATCGTATCAATGTTGACGTTTTCGTACCCTTACTGATCATCAGTGTATTCGCAGACAAAGGCTCGAATATGACGGCCTTCATGCCGCTGGTCTATGCAGTGATTGCCGTCACCCTGATTCCCGGAATCTTCGCGTTTGCTCTGGCGCGTGGATTTGGTTTCAACTGGAAGACCTTTGTGCCACCGATCATGTTCAAAAACAGTGGCAACATGGGGCTGCCCCTGGTGCTGTTTGCCTATGGCGAACACTATCTGCCGGCGGCGGTGGTCATGTTTGTGGTCTCAAATACCCTGCACTTTACCGTCGGCGCCTGGCTGATCAATCCCCACGCCAGAATGTGGGATCTGGTCAAAAACCCCATGATACTGGCAACCATTACAGGTCTCAGCATAGCCTTTCTGGGGATCACCATCCCGGCCCCACTGGTCAGCGGCATGCAGCTGGTGGGCAATACGGCGGTGCCGTTAATGTTATTTGCCCTGGGCGTACGGCTGGTCAATATGGAACGTGCCGGCTGGAAAATCGGGTTGATCAGTGCAATCGCGTGTCCGTTGCTGGGAATCATGGTGGCCTGGCCAATCACCCAGATATGGGATCTTGGCAAGGTACAGGCGGGCATCCTAATGCTGTTTGGTGCACTGCCACCGGCGGTATTGAATTATCTGGTGGCCGAACGTTACAGGCAGCAGCCAGATCTGGTGGCATCGATGGTCATTTACGGTAATGCGTTCAGTGTTGTGATCATTCCACTGGCACTGGCCTGGGTTTTGTAGACAGGTATTGTAAACACCCGCCGTCTCCAGCGGGTGTCCAGGCAATTGCCTTCTTACATCCTCTCCATGACTTCAATACCCAGCAGATCAAGTCCGCAACGCAGGGTATTGGCCACGCCGTAGGATAACCGCAAACGGCTGTCACGCACGGCCGGATCAACACCATCTTTGAGAATGGCGCAGTTTTCGTAGAAGCTCATGGTCAGGCCGGCCAGATCATAGAGGTAGGCACACAGAGAATGCGGCATAGCTTCTCGGTAAACCTGTAACAGTACTTCCTCAAATTGAGCCAGTTTTAGCGCCAGTGCCCGTTCCTGCTCATGCTCCAAAACCACTGCGGCACTAAGATAGGCATCAGATTCACCGGCCTTGCGGAAAATCGACTGAATCCGGGTATAAGCGTATTGCAGATAAGGTGCGGTATTGCCTTCGAAACTGAGCATGGCGTCCCAGCTGAAGATATAATCGTTGGTCCGGGTTTTCGACAGATCGGCATATTTAACCGCGCCAATCGCCACCTTACGGGCCACTTCCAGTTGCTGCTCAGCGTCCAGTTCTGGATTTTTCTCTGCCACCAGCTTTTCAGAACGCTCGACCGCCTCATCGACCAGATCGGCCAGTTTCACAGTACCGCCACTGCGGGTTTTGAACGGTTTGCCATCGGCCCCCATCATCATCCCGAAGGCACAATGCACCAGCTCCACCGCTTCAGGCACATAGCCGGCCTTACGCGACAGCGTGAACAGTTGTTTAAAATGCAGTCCCTGACGGGCATCGGTGAAAATCAGAATACGGTCGGCCTTGAGATCTTGAATCCGAAACTGCATGGCAGCCAGATCGGTAGTGGAATAGAGAAAACCACCCCCCTGTTTCTGCACAATGTAAGCACCGGGCTTGCCCTCTTTATCGGCAAACTCTTCCAGAAATGCCACCTTGGCACCCTGGTCCTCAATTACCAGCCCTTTGGCTTCGAGATCGGCAACGGTACTGGCCAATTGATCGTTGTAGTAACTTTCGCCGCGCACATCGTCACGACTCAGAGAGACATTGAGGCGCTCATACAACTCTTCACTATGCGCCAGCGACAATTGAATGAACTGCTGCCATAGTGCATACACTGCTTGATCACCACTTTGCAGTCTGACCACATACTCGCGGGCCTTGTCCGCAAAAGCCGGATCATCATCAAAGTGTTTTTTGGCCTGCTGATAAAAGCTTTCCAGATCCTTGAGCTGAAATGACTGCGAAGTCTCAGACAGAGTCTCTTCCAGCTCGGCAATCAACATGCCGAACTGAGTTCCCCAATCTCCAATATGGTTCTGACGGATCACCCGGTGACCGAGAAATTCACTGAGCCGGGCCATCGCATCACCGATGATGGTGGAACGCAGATGCCCCACATGCATCTCCTTGGCCAGATTAGGTGCGGAGTAATCAATGACTATGGTTTGCGCTGGCTCCGCCGCCTGCACGGTCAAATGTTCATCAGCGCTGATCTGTTCACTGATACTTGCCAGCCAGGCAGAGGACAGATAGATATTAATGAAACCCGGCCCGGCGATTTCGACGTTATCCGCCAGGCCTGTCAGATCCAGGTGTTGAATGATGCTGTCTGCGATCTGGCGCGGATTGCTTTTCATGGCCTTGGCCGCTGCCATGGCCCCATTCGCCTGATAATCACCGAATTTCGGATTCTTGCTCAGGGCCAGATTTGGGCCAAATTCAGCTGGAATGCCTGCCGCCGCCATCGCCGCAGCCACTTTTTCACTCAATAACGCTCTAATATTCATCGCCAAAAACCATTTACCGGATCTCTATTGGGCGCGGAATTCTACTGGAATTGTCCAGGGTTTGAAATTGCCGCGCACTCGTGAAGTGTCCACAGCTGTCAACTCACCACGCATGCCCGGTCTGTACCTGCCATTGACTCCAGTAATGACCCTGGCGATCAATCAGATGCTGGTGATTGCCATACTCCACAACACGCCCCTGCTCGATCACATAGATACAGTCGGCCGCCACAATCGTGGAAAGCCTGTGGGCAATAACAATCACTGTACGGCCATGAGAAATATGCGCCAGAGAACGCTGGATAGCCGCTTCGGTTTCATTATCGACAGCACTGGTAGCCTCATCGAGAATCAGAATGGCCGGATCTTTGAGCAGCGCTCGCGCCAACGATAGACGTTGCCGCTGACCACCCGAGAGTTTGACGCCACGCTCACCGACCAGAGTATCCAGGCCATGGGGCAGACGTTCGATAAATTCCCAGCTCTCCGAGGTTTTTGCGGCGGCAATCACATCGTCATCACTGGCATCGGGCCGTCCATAAGCAATGTTTTCACGAATACTGCCTTCAAACAAAAACACATCCTGACTGACCAGACCAATATTTTCACGCAGGGTTTTCAGGGCAACGCTGGTGATATCCTGCCCATCTATCCGGATCACTCCCTGCTGCGGCTGATAAAATCGCAACAGCAATTTGATCAGGGTGGATTTACCAGAACCGGTCGCCCCCACAAAGGCCACCGTAGAGCCGGCGCGAATATCCAGATTGAGATCGTGTACACCGGCATTGCTGTCAGGGT
This sequence comes from Gynuella sp., assembly GCF_050297175.1. Classification (NCBI taxonomy): domain Bacteria; kingdom Pseudomonadati; phylum Pseudomonadota; class Gammaproteobacteria; order Oceanospirillales; family Saccharospirillaceae; genus Gynuella; species Gynuella sp. The sequence goes on from NZ_JBNKSF010000012.1 coordinate 67,618, forward strand.
AAGTAAAACCGACTTGTTCAATCAAAATATCGCCCCGAACCGCGCCGGGAAAGTGTTCAGTTCCTTCATCCCTGACCTGTACTGGGGTATGGATCAGATCCAGAATCCGGCGGGTTGATGCCATCGCCCGTTCAAACAGATCAACGGTTTCCGCCAGCCGGGTCAGCGGCCACAACAACCGTTGGGTCAAAAACACCAGTACGCCATAGGCACCAACATTCAGATCACCATTAAGGGCTTTAAAGCCACCGACGATAAAGGTGAACAGAAACCCAGCCAGAACCGCCATGCGAATAACCGGCACAAATGCAGAGCTGACGGCAATGGCCTTGCGGTTAGCCTGCACATAACGTTCGCTGGCAGCACGCAGCTGCTCGCTTTCCCGGGTTTCGGCGGTAAAGGATTTAATGGTCGCAATACCACCGATATTGTTCGACAACCGGGCCGCCAGCGCGCCAACCTTATCGCGCACATCCGCATAGAGCGGCGTCGCTTTACGCAAAAAATAAAACGCCCCCCAGAGAATCAACGGCACTGGGGTAAATGCCAGTACCGCAACCGAAGGCGACAGCACGAAAAATACGCTGCCCACCGCAACCACAGCTACCATCGTCTGGATGATCTCATTGGCACCACCATCCAGAAAGCGCTCAAGCTGGTTTACATCATCATTCATGATCGACACCAGCGTTCCGGTACTTTTGGATTCAAAAAAAGACATATCCAGTTTCTGAATATGATCATAAGCATCCTGGCGCATGTCTGATTGCAACCGCTGGGCCAGATTGCGCCATAAAATCAAATACAAATACTGAAACAACGACTCACCAAACCAGATCAGAAACGTCAGCACCGCCAGCACCACGATCTGGGATTTGGCCGACACAAACCCAAGAGACGCCACAAAACTGTTTTCCTGATTCACCACCACATCAATGGCAATACCAATCAAAATTTCCGGCGCGATATCGAATAACTTGTTCAACACCGAGCACAGCGCTGCCAGGATAATATTGCGTCGATATCCCCTGGCATAACGGAGCAGATTGAACAAAGCGCGAAGGCTGGTTTGGGGAACTTGTCTGGTTGTCATCGGGATTCCTGTTGCAGTGATCAGATAAAACAGTGACTCTCCTGACAGGGAATCACCGGAATGCATCACCAAGAATGGCGGAGGAGAGTGTTTCAATATCCAAAATGCGGTTTTATTGTCTGGGATTCAGTTGCGACGAACAACCCTAATTATCTCAGGGTCTCTAAGCTGGGATTACATCATTGTAATATTGGATACTCGAACACCAGGCATGGTGCAGCCCACTCAATCGGATCCTGCCACAGATTCCGATTTGTCCTGACTCGACGGTATCAGATCCAATACTTCCGGCGGCAGAAACCCCATTTCCACTTCTTGTTTGGTCCCTTCACGGCGCAGACGGGCATCCCCTTCGGCTACAGCGGCTTTGATTCGTGGGGTGAGTTCAAAGAAGTGGTATTCGTGACTTTCCGGGCGTTTTGGACACCCCAACCCAACACAGCTGGCATACCGCCAGATTCTGAAGGTATACCTCTGTTCCATATTTCTTGAGCGATTGCCGAATTTGTTTTTGTTTTGTTTTGGGAATTTCTACGGTCGCTTCATAAAAGGTTTGAGTACGGTACGAAAACCAACGGGCTCGCACAGTGTGGGGTAACGGTACCCAACCAGCACTCGCTGAAGCACCCACATATCGTACAGCCGCTGTAAGCGTCAGAGATAAAATAAGCGGTATCGTCGGGAGTGATCGGCCGCAGCGGGACACCCTGGTTTGTGGCGGCATCCATTACTGCGTGCAGAGGATAACAGGCCAGTTCCTTGAGCGTGGCTTTACGGATCTCTTCAATAATGTCGAAACCTACGGCATTGGCATAATGCCCACGGGCTTCGATTTCACACTGTTTGGCCCGTAACAGCCGGTCCCCATCATTGCAGCCTCCCAAAAAATGCCTGCTCACTCTGTGCATCTAAAAATATAAAAAGACTTATCGCAATAAACTCGTGATGGCTCAAATGCAGTCATTGGTTTTTAGAGCGGATTCACAATTAACCGGCGCTGATCTGCCAGGCAGTAATCATGACTTTAATCCCGGAACAACTGTTTTTTCCATCGGCTGTTGGCGGCTTATTCAAGTAGCTTCTGCAGCCGGGTGTAGTCAATTTTGGCATTATGACGACGGTCAACCGGAATGGATCGAACTCGGCGAATGTCATCGAGCTGTGCCCAGTCCAGTGCCTGATTAAGCGATACAAGATCAACCGCTGCATCTGCCTCAATCAGCAATATCCGTTTTCCCTGCCACGCCATCATGGCACTGCGACGAACCTGTGGAAAAAAATGCGCTGCACATTCGACCGTGAATGGATACAAAATCCCCTTGCTGTCTTCGATACGGGCATGGCTGCGCCCCACCAGCCAGAGCCGACCCCGAGTATCGAAAAAGCCGGCATCACCGGTGCGGTGCCAGTGCTGACCCTCCACATCGAACTTGGTATCGTTATCGCCTTCGCCATGCAAATAACCTGGCAACACATGATCACCGGATACTACTATTTCACCGATCACTCCGGCGGCCAGCTGCTGTTGTTCCAGCTCTGTTGCGGTAAACGGGCCGATTGTCTGACCAAAGCGATCCTTGATCACCCTTAACGTAATGGCCTCTACCGGATGGCCGGTTAACAACCCCTGCCCCTGGCGCATGGCCTTAAGATCATCATCACTGATCTGCTGCCAGTCGATTTCGGCCATCGGTTCTGCTTCGGTGGAACCATACACCGCTGCCACGCTGGCGTTCGGTGCCATTTCCTGCAGCTGCCGCAACAGTTCGGGAAATACCGGTGCACCACCGGTACCGATGTGTTTCAAGCCTGGCAGTGTCATATTCTGCTCTGCACAGTACTCCAGCAGACGTTGATAAAATGCCGGAGATCCGGCGGTGCGGTTGACCTGATGACGTTGAATCTGGGCAATCACCGGGGCAGCATCAATTTGTCCGGGCGCCCGCAGATCGGCGTCGGGGATGACACTGGTGATGCCGGATGCCAGATTGGCTAACAGAAACACCGGCAAAGTCGTCAGATCGACATCGCCGGGCTGTAGATTAAGGGTGGCCTGCAAGGCAGCATGTTGGGCCAACAGAAAACCATGAGAGCGCTGCGCCGCTTTCGGACGCCCGGTGCTGCCACTGGTAAACGTCAACAGTGCCGGGTCGTCATCGGCACAGTCGCCAATCTCAGTCAGCGCAATATAACTGTCAGCCTGAGCCAGAGAAACGGCTCCGGGAATGGGAAAACCGATACTGAACTTAATCGGAATACGGCGCAGTTGCGATGAAAGCAAACGCAGTAAGTGAGCTTTCGCACTGGCAATCAATGCCCGCGGCCGACCCAGCTCGCAGCATTGATCAATATGTTGTCGACCGGCAGATGGATCCAGAAACATCGCCACCGCACCCAACTGAAACAATGCCAGCAGAACCACATACAGTTCATAGGACATGGTCTGAAAGACCAGCACCCGGTCGCCTTTACCAAGGCCGTAATGCCGAAACATGGCAGCGGTGCGACCTGCTGCATCTGCCAGCTGCTGATAATTGCAAAGCCTGATGCTTTTACGGTGCTTATCAATAATCGCTGGAGTATCAGGATGCTGTGATGCACGATCCAGCAGGATGTGGGTGATGTTCATGGCCGATCATCCAAATCGTATTGGTACAACGTATATTCACGTATGCTCTGACCATAATGGCTGGAAAGGTTTTTCGATTTGTTGGAGGCATGCATCAAGGCGTGTATAACACGGCGATAACCCATGTCTCGGGCAATCCGGTGACACTCAGCCACCAACACGGCACCCAGACCGGCAGCACGACGGCCAGGCAAAACCGCAACGGTTTTCAACACACAGGTATCAACAACTTCTCCGCGGCGGGCCTGATTTAAATCGGGAATCGCAAACAGATAGCCCAACAGTTCTCCCTGCTGCTCCGCCAGCAACACCAGTTGGGGCTCCACTACGGCCTGAACCGACTGATACTGCTGTAAAAACCCTGCCTCGGTGATGGGGGTATACAGAAAATTGCCACTGAAGCTTTGTATCGAGAGCTGGTAAATGGCTTTCAGTTCATCTTCAAACCGGCTCATATCCAATGCCCGCCAGCTGATTCCCTGTTTTTGCAGCCGTTCACAAGCGGCAGGAATACGCGGATCCTGAGTGTTCAGGTCAGCGACCAGGGAAGAGATGTAACGAGCCATGGGGCGAAATCCAGCCTGCAAAAAATAGTCGACATAGGCTGGGGGATTCCCAGGTTCCAGAAAAAACAAAGGTTCGCTGCCGGCATCGTTGACCCAGCGATAACGTCGCCAGGTGTTACCATCCATGGGTCCGACCATCACCGTACATCCCCGCGCCTTAAGACGCTGGCGGGCCTGCAGCAACAAATCGCTGGCCACAGAGGCATCCACAGCATCAAAGTGCCCCACCACCCCCAAGCGTTCGGAGTTCAATTTCGGAACCTGATTCCACCATAACGACAACCTGCCGACCATCTGCTGTTGATGCAGTGCCACCAGGTGCACATCGGCTTGATGATGAGTTATTACCGAAGTATCAAAATCCGGTAACCGGGTGGATTGCGGATAATCTCCTCCGCACCATTCTTCTACAGTGATCACGACAACTCTCCAGGTGTTATCAACAGGGCCAGCCAACCGAGCAGCGAAACACCACCTGCAATACCTGCCTGACGCAGCCACCGCTCTGGTGTCACCGGACAATTATCCAACTGTGGTTGCAACCGCAGGAACAGCAGGCCACTCAATACCAATACCAAGCAGCTGACGGCCAGTACCTGCAACAGTTTCAGATCAAATACCGTCAACTCCAGACAAAACAGAAACACCGGCATCATGCCTGCAATAACAGCTGCTCCCATAATACCTGCGGGCAATCGCGATAATTGATAGTGGGCATGAGAAATAGTCAGCATGGTGATATGACAGGCAAAGACAATCGTATAGGCAAAAAGCGGATTACACCCTCCCTGATGATCATCCAGCAATAGCCAGAACAGTGCCGGCCCGGTGACTCCAAGCAAGGCATAAACATTATGAATATTACCGCGCCCCTGACGACGAACCTGACGGGCAAACCACATGGTCAGCACAAAAAACAGCATTGGGATACCCAACCAGTACATGCCACCAATACTCCATGCAGCATAGGCGAATAACCCTGCCCCCATCTGCGCACTGGCATCCATGGTGCTGTGCCGGCGCCACAACCACAACAGTGCTCCAAGCAGTATTATAACCACCAGGCTCAGAGTTAATGCCGCAACATCCATCTCCAGATAACTGTTTAACAAGGCATACGTGGCCAACGGTATGAACAAATTATCAAGGCCATGCCATGCCAGGGCCTCAAACATCATAATGATCACCCCCATCAACAGGCCAATGAGCAGGCATTCAACCCGCCCAGTAACGGTAAACAGCAGCAAGGAAACGTGTACACATAAAAAAGTAACAATGAAAAAAGCCACCGAGCCTTCCACCGATTTATTACCTTCCAGCGTCGTAAACTGGTTTTGGCCGTAATACACACCGATCAGTGCAGCCACGGCATCGGCCAGCGCCAATACCAGAATGGGCACGCAATATAACAGCGGATCGCCATCAGCCAGGATAAACACCAGCGCCACAGATATCGGGAATAACATCTCCCCCCAGGAAGTGCGTTCAACACCATGCAGCAACCCTCGCAAAGATCGGGTCAGCGACAGCCCCCGGCGCAGCAGGGTCAGTGCCGAAACACTGACCAGCGCCAGCAACAACACCGGCCAACTGCGGTCGAACAGCCACGGAAACGTCACCGTCACCAACCCCATTTCCACATGTATGAGTTTACGCAGCACTTCCGGATCCGGTGCCAGAAAGCGTTCGATCAGCCGGGTTGAAATAAACGCACCGGCCAACGCTGTCAGTACAATCAGAATCCCGATCCACGGATTCATCGGACTTCCTCGACCACAAAATCGCGATAGAAAAATGCCTTATCTTTGGCATATAACTGAACCGCCAGGTCATCCAGACCACGCAAACAACCAGCCAGGGCAGCAGGGCATTTGCGCGGTACCAGCATGTTCCAGTAGGCCAGCCGGGCAGAAGGATTGGCTACCGCCAGCAGTTGTTCCAGCAAGGCCTGGTAATTTTCTTCAGACATATATTCAAAAATATCGCTGAGATTAAACGCATCAAAGCGCTGCCCCGGATGACGTTGCAGATATTCTTCAATGGACAACAGGTGCCACTCGATGCCATCAAGCCGTTCACGAATGGCTTCAAACTGCGGCTCTCGTAGTGCATAGGGCAGCACGTCACCGTGCGTACCGGTCAGGATCCAGTGCAGATATGGGTTTTCCGCCGGATTCATATCGGTCAGGGCAAAGCGGGTATGACTCAGAATATGATTGGCCACGCTGCCTTCAACATAGCGGAAGAAGCTGGGATCACGACCCATTCGGCCCATGACAAAACGGGAAAAAAAAGCTTTGAATAACAACCGCCAGCGCCAGGTATCCCATTGATGCTGATAAAACCTCAGACGTCTGCTGCGGTCTCCTCCCGTCAATAGTTGCTGAACCCGGCTGCGGGAATGAACCAACGGCAGCACCCGTCGCCGAAACAGAGCGAAATAACGCTCAAATTTACCGGCACCACCAATTCCGGCATCAATTTCAGCGCTATGCGCATCCCAGAACCGGCGACTGTCCTGATCCAGCAGTTTACGGCAACGCTGATAAAGTTCCGCACGCCGATGGCTGGGACGTGATCCCACCAGCTCCAGCAGTTCACCATGGCTCAGTTCCCGATAAGCCGCCACCCTCAATGCCAGGCAATACAACTGCGCAGGGTTGAGATCGAGCGCGACCACGCGCTCTGCACCTGCCGCCAACAAGGCCAGGGCATTATCACCGGCGGAACATATGGACAGACACTGCCCGCCTTTGGCGGTCGCTAATGCTTCAACCAGAATATCCGCATCCTCCCAACATTGGGCATAGCGAATCTGGGTAAAGTCGGCTCTTCCAGCAACTTCACTGCTCATGCGTCACCTCCTGCGCCTGCTCCGGTGGCGACAAACGTCGTATCACGCCGGTACTGCCGTCAAATTCCACCCAATCACCGTCTTTCAGGGTGCGGGTAATAGCGGTCACCGACACTACGGCCGGAATCCCCATTTCCCGCGATACGATTGCAGAATGAGACAACAGGCTGCCACGTTCCACCAATATGCCGGCAGCGGCCGGAAACAGCATGATCCAACCGGGATCAGTCCTTTCGGCCACCAGAATTTCACCGGCCTGCAACACGGCATTACGGGGGTCGACGATTACCCGGACACGACCACGGACAACACCCGGACAACAACCAATACCTTTGAGATCTCCATCAATAACTTCATTAGCAGTCGCCGGGGCCATAAAGTCATTCCCTTGATGGACGATACCAAATGTCTCAAACCGGTCGGCCGGAACCGGCATGTCGGCATAGCCGGCAAATTCGGCCTTGCGCAGACGAACCAGAGCCTTGAGATCCGTGGTTACGGCAGTCCCCTCGATGAAACCAAGAATTTCGGCAACTTCGAGATAAAACACGTCGCGATGGTGTTCCAGCAAATCTTCGGCATACAACCGTCGTCCGAGTTCAACAAAAATGCGCCGCACACGACCAAACAACCGGGTACGCTCAAAGCGCAGGTTTTCCCGGTCACGGACCCGATGACGAGTATTGCGGAGCACCCACTGAAATATCCGACGACGGATGGGATGAGTTGCCAGTGCAGCGTCAACCCGCTGCTCGGCACTGGCACGAATTTGTGCCTCAATGGCTCCAGCTTCAGTCGCTTCCGGCTGATCTCGCAAGCGTTCGGCAAAATGCCCGACAGAACGCAGCAGCACCAGGGGATCATCATGTAACGTGGCGCTTTCCAGTTTGAGTTCATCGAGACAACGGTCTCCAAACTTCTCAATATATTCATGGTAGGCACGCTGGAATTGAGGATGCTCGGCCAGGACCTTCATTAGGGTGACCACGTCCGCCTGCACCAGTTGTTGACAAAACGCCTCGTCAGGTGCAGCCAGCTCAGCCATATGACGAACCCGTTTGGCCGGCTCAGCACTGATCATACCGCCTTCACCTGCCAGCAGATTGTTTTGCAGGGTTTCGTCGTGGTCTTCACACCATTTGGTGCAGAGTCCGCGTAGTACGCCATAAAAAATCATGGCGAAAAAATCATTGATCAGCGGTGCATCCCATCGGGTCAAGAGTTTTTGTTCCAGACGATGGTAGCTGGCAGCTAATTGACTGCTGTTAAGTAGAGTAAGGTCTTCATCGGTGTTCAGGGCGTCGTCCAGGCGCCCGTAAAACCGGCGGATGCTGGTGGGTAAACGGACGTGGCTCCACACCAGTCCCAGCAGGCTGCCGCCCAACCGGAAAGCATCACGCAGCCGTTCGGACACAGTCCCCTTCAAAGTGGCGGCAACTTCTTCCGGTAAGCCTTCTTTTACCCCCATCATCTGTTCCATAAAACGACGGTTCAGGGTAAATCCCGGCAATAGCGCCAGAACCCGATACCATGACAACAGATTGTAATAGACCCGGCCGCGAATCAACCCGAGCATGCGCTGAAAAACCACGTCGTTGGCAGCAATGACCGATTCCGGTACCCGCAGAATGCGGCAGAATTCACGATATACAGACTCATAGGCCTGGCGGGCAAAACTGAAGGTCAGCGGAGTGGTAATACCGCCATAGCTCTCGGCAATATTACTGTTATCCCAGAGGTTATGTTCGCCGGCAGGATCCGGGCGCTGATGCAAAGCAGTGATCGGTCGGGACTGCAACAGAAACAGTTGCTCTCCAGCCATAGCCCATTCAATATCCTGGGGTTTGTCAAAATAACGGCTGCAGCGACGCGCCAGCTCAACTACAGCGATCAGCTGCTGATCGGTCAGCACCGGGGCATTGACACGATCCGCGTCGATGGTCTGCAAAGAAACCTGATCAGCCGTCCCTTCATCGAGATATTCGCCATTCTGCTTGGCACAGATATCCCGCTCAATGATGTTATTGGACGTGTCGATCCGCCAGGTGTCTGCATCCACTTCTCCAGATACCAGCGCCGATCCAAGGCCATATACTGCAGAAACGACCACTCTGTCGCGCCGACCGCTGACCGGGTCGGCAGCGAAGGCAACGCCAGCACAGTCACTACTCACCATCCGCTGAATCAACACTGCGGGTATGGGTGGTGGCAGACTCAGGCCATTTTCCTGGCGATAAGTGACAACCCGCTCACTGAAGCCCGAACACCAGACATCAACAATACGCTCGGCAACCTGTTCAACAGGGACATACAGATAGCTTTCCAGCTGACCGGCAAACGAATGCCCAGCACCATCTTCATCCACTGCTGAAGAACGCACCGCCAGACGATCACCTGCCGTGGCCAACCGTTCCAAAGCCTGCTGTAACTGACGGGAAAACTCATCTGACAGATGCAGATTCCGGCGTAGCACTCCGGCATCAGTAATGATTGCTGGATCGACACCCAGGCTGTCTAAACAAGCCCGCGGGTCTATTACAATCCATTTGGGAATCGGTAGTCCGGCTTCGGCCAGATGAGCCAGTGCGGCGGCCTTTCCACCAAACACATTTAAATCAATATCACTGTACTGATCATGTACATATTGCCCGATCATTACACACTCCATAATAACGGGCCTGCGCCCAAAGAAAGATACATCCCCAGGGTCCAGACCCCAGCAATTAATTCAAAACGCTTGCCGGCACCCGTCAGAGGATGAGCCAGAAACTGCCTTGCAACCACAACCGCCAGACTGAACAACACGACCAGAACCACGGCTACCGGCTTGAAAAAATCAATCTGCCATGCGGCAATGGCAGCACAAATGGCCGTCACCAGTAACACTGCCAGCCAGACTCTGACGGCCTTGCGGCACCCCCACAAAACGGAATAAGTTTCTACCCCGGCCTCTTCGTCTTCCGGTGCGCGGATCTTCCGACCGATTTCAATCACCATGCCGTTAAAGAAACTGACCGCCAGAAACCACACCAAGCCCCTGACCGCATGTCCATCACCGGCGACCAGCCAGTCACACGCAGATGCATACAGATCGATCAAGGGCATGATGAGCATATGTGACCACATGTATGTCACGGGGCGGGCTTTCAGCCATGTCGACACAAAGAACTCCCGGCTCATCAACGCCAGATAACTCCAGGTCACACCTAAAAAGATCAGTAACGGGGGATACAGCCAGATAGCCAGTGTCAGCTGTAATATCGCCAGCAAGATACCAGCAATACCCAATTCCCTGAGCGTCACCAGTCCACGAGGTACCGGTCGATAAGGCCGGTAACAGCAGTCTTCTTCGTAGTCCTTGAATTCATCAGCGATGCGCAGTTGCATGAAAAACGCCAGTGCGGTTACAAACGCCACCAGCCACGTACTCAGTGCTGGCAGCTCAACGACTCCCCGCAATAATGAAGAATAGGCGACTGCAGAAAAGCTGAAAGCAGCAACCAAAGCCCCATGTGCAAACAGTGGAAACCGTTCTCGCTGATAGATCCACCAGCGTTGTATATGCCTCAACATAACTACTCAACCTCGTGCCAGTGACTGATGGGCGTGAGAAAAATGCCCGGAGCACAGAGCACCGATAATGGACAGCTCACCGGCCAATACCGTTGCAGCAGTGACCTCGGCAAAAGCCCGCGCATGCCCGGCTCCTGCGAGCCCCAGCAACTGCAGACAAGCATTCTGAGTAGGCAGTCCGGTGCCTCCGCCAACGGTTCCGACAATCAGATTTGGTAACGTAACAGCCGCATACAGGTCACCCTGATCAGTCAGTTCAAACCGGGTCACGCCAACGGCGGATTCCGCCACACAGGCAGCATCCTGACCACAGGCAATATAAAGCGCAGCCAGGCCATTGGCGTAATGTCCCTGCACACCGATAGTGCCGCTCAAAACCCCTCCAAGCGCCGACATGCGCCAGTAATCCACCATTCGTTCAGGCGAGGTATGCAAAAGTTTATGAATCAGATCAGACGGTACAGTAACCTCCGCCGTTACCTGTTTACCGCGAACAGAAACAAAGGATTGGGCACTGGCTTTCTTATCACCAGACATATTGGCTTCGAGAAAAAAATAACTGGGTTCGACAGGAGAGTTTGATTGTATGTAGTCGCAAATGGATTGAGTGGCAATGGTCACCATGTTCTGCCCGGATGCATCACCGGTAGTGAAATCAAACCGCAGATACACATGATTGCCTTCCACCGTCACCTGCATATCATGCAGCTGACCATGACGAGTCGTCTTAGCCGCTTCAACTTTGAACTGTTCGATCTGAGTAATGGCCCAGGCAACAAAAGTGCCGGCCTGAGTGAGGTTTTCAAATGCAAATCCGGGGGCTCGCATCACTGCTTCCTGCAACAACAGAGTGGTACAACCTCCCGCTCTTGAAATAACCTGAGCCCCGCGATTATAAGAGGCCACCAGGGCAGCTTCAGTGGTAGCCAGCGGGATATAGTAATCTCCCTGGGCGAACAGACCATTTACCCGTAACGGCCCGGCAACTCCCACAGGCAGCTTGACCGTACCAATGAAGTTTTCAATGTTATGCTGGTAAACATCCATCGTCGCTTCAGTCGCCGGATCAAATAATTGCTCCTGAATCCCGTTCTTATCCGCAAACAACTCCCAGCGTCGGGCCAGCATTTTGGAATTGATACGATGATCCCTGGGAAGACGGGGTTTGGCGGGTTGTTCAGGTTTGGAGCGCAGCGCTTCAGAAAGCGCCTCTTGATCGCGCTCTTGCAGCAGTTTTTCCAGATAACTGTTGGCATGCAGATAAGGTATTGCCATTTCCTTTACTCCTTCAGTAATGCTTCCTTGATGGGTGCAACGTCAGTATTTTCTGACTCTTATAGCTTGCCAGATTTTGACGTGAGCGGTCCTTCGAAAGTCACAAGTTACGTTATCAAACTAAATCCAACCAGAGATAAACTCGTAAAATCTAAATCATACCGGAGAGGTCAAAACAAGGCTTAAAAAGACGATACTTCCGTGTATCGTTGACCGGAAAATGGTATACGAAGAGGGCCGAAATACACTCAGCCAGGGCGATGGATGGTAGTAATGCCCTTTCAAAATGTATTGGCATATAAACCAGGGCCGCTGATACTGTCATACCAAGTTCCGATTGTGACTCCTACCATAGTTGTGGAATAGGAGGATTCGACGGAACTTTTACATTACAACGACTCTGGAAAATATAACCACCCGTCATCTTTCGGGAGGTCATTTGGTGTGATATTGCGTGCTTTCAGCCATCAATCAAGCGAATAACAAAAATGGGAATGGATACCTCTGCGCTTGATCAATTCAACTCTTTGCGCTGAAAGCCAACCAACGTGCGGGAATATACAGTGCTTTTTCTTACGGCCAAATAATGAGATTTAATTATCATTTAAACTGTGACACAGTTCTCTATTCAAGCGGTTAAGTGCTGACAGGACTTTAGCATTCTATTAAGTAAATGGCCGCCTTTTAACAGCCTATGAGCGGCAAATATAGTACTTCAAAAAAACATACAAATAGCCAGCTCCCTTCTCTTCAACACCAGTGAACCTTCACACCGGCTTCTACAAACATCGCTTCGCTGACGCGGGATTTTTCCCCCCACCGGCTCAGATATTCGTCATTTTGGGTCTGACAATGAACAGTGGCTATGCCCGTTTGAATAATCTTGGCGGCACAATTCGGGCAGGGGAAATGCGTGACATAAATTTCGCAGCCTGTGAGGTCACGCTTGGCAAACAGGATGGCGTTTTCTTCTGCATGGATGGTTTTCAGCAGTTTGGTCTCACGATCATCCTGGTTGGCTGAATCCCCCACCCCGCGTGGATAACCGTTAAATCCAACAGAGACCACCCTATTTCCCTGCGTGATCACGGCTCCCACCTGAGTACTGGGATCTTTGCTCCAGGATCCCACCAGTTCAGCCATCTGAAAAAAACGCTGAATCCATTTATCATTCATAGTCTGACTCCAAAATGCGTTGCTGTGGAAAGGAATGAACCAGGGCCAGCTTTTGCCGGCGTTCCATTTTTTTGATCATCCGCTCACGCCGGGTGGCCTGGCTGCGGTCAGGCTGTGTTTCCTGATACACCACTTCGACCGGTCTGCGCGCGCGGGTAAATCTGGCTCCACCGGACAAATCGCCGTTATGCTCTTTCAGGCGTCGGTCCAGGTCTGTGGTAATACCGGTATACAGGCTGCCATCACAACAGCGCAACATATATACCGTCCAGGAGGGTTGTCTGTCCATGTAGGGCTGACCGTTATTAATCGAGCCGTGATTGTGTCCAGGTTGTGATTTACCTGTCAATTCTGATGCAGAATGTCTGCATGATCCCTGTGAATCAGTGCTGTGATAAATGCAGACAAGAATCCGCCACAAATCAGGCCACGCACTCTGCCGCAGCTACATGGTCATGCGATCGGCATCGTTTATCGTGGGAATATGCCGGGATGCCTGAGCAACCGAATAGAGGGTTCTGGCACGTCTTTTCTCCGTTCCGGACAAAGGCTGCACTCGGGATATCCGTGGGGAAGAATGAATGGAATGAATATTTTTAAAAATCACTTCAAGGTATCCGAGTAATTCTTCAGATCCATCCCAAATTAGATCGTGCAACTGAGTAAGACGCTTATGACAGACGCGGTAGTGATCAAAAACCGGCGTACCATGTACCAACACCAATGGCGAAAGACCTGAGGCCATCCAAAACCGGTGTATCAGGCACACCGGCAAATTACCGATGTCGTTACTACGCTCAAAGGCCGTCAGCGTTGACGGAGCAATACCCAGTAGTTCAGAAAGCTTTGTACGCGATAACTGACACAGCTCTCGCATACGCCGAAGAGCTGACAGTACGGATGGTAATGCCCGCTGCGGGAATCGGTCGGCGGAGTGTTCGCAGGGCACTTGTGGTATGCGTTGTAAAATCGATCTTTTGCCTTCCAGCAACATTGCGACCAAACCAACAAAATTGTCAAACTCACTGGCAGAACAGCGAACAATATAGGACTGCAATCGCAAGTACTTAACATTGATCATACGACAATCTGATCGTGCGCCGAGATGGGGTAACAACAAATATTCGATCGGAATGCCACTGTTGGTCAGATAGCAAAACAACGTCGATAGCCGCATATTATCGCGACCGGATTCATATTTTCGATACTGGGTCATCGATACGCCGGCCAGTTCCGCGGCTGCCGACTGGCTGATATTTAATGTGGTTCGACTACGTCGCAGCAGCACACCAAAGCCAGCCCGGAAATGGTGGCGATGGTGTTCCGGATCGATATAGCGGGGGTTAAAATGCCGCCGGATATATCGGTCCAGGAACACATTTTCAGCAGTCGTTTTATAGGTGTGTTCAATCATCCATCGATCCTCTGGTGTTTCCCAATTCAAAAAACACACCTCGTTTCAGCCGTTTTTTATCTGAGCCGGAAACAGAACTCGTATGTATAGAGATTTACCGAGTCAAACTACTTAGCTTCATAACAATAGGATTCCCAAAAATTGCTCTTGAATTCGAATCTTTTGATCATGCGGTCAAATGATGAAGCTCCGTAATCAATAATTGTTGTTCCAACTGTTTAATAGCATAAAAATCACGTTGAACATCATTTGCATCGGGCCCGCACAAAACGACGTACCCCAGATCCAGATTCGAAAACAGATCTTTGGTCTTTTCAACCCGGTCACCATCGCGAATATTAATCACACTGGTGTAATGGGTAGACAGCGCCTGCGCCTGATCAAGCACCGCCGTATTACTGACAATACCGGCTTCACGTGCCACCAGAAAAACAACGGTCAGATGCTGTCGCAAGCAGAAACTCTCCGTCGGCAGCTCACCATCACAATGGTATCGGACGAGGCGGTCAATCTGACTGTCACCGGTCGCCACCCGGTTGTACTTGGCCTGACCGCCACCGTGAGGACGGGCGGCAATTTCAATCAAGCGGATGCCCTCAGGTGTCAGCATCAGCTCCACATGACTCGCACCGTGGCGAATACCAAGTGCATCGAGCACCCCAAATGCATATGCAATCAACGCAGTGTTGTCCGGTGCTGACGGGGAAATCCATTCCATCGCATTGTAAACCGCCATATTGCCGCCGTTATCAATCTTGTGGTACCGGCAGATATCGGTCACGGAATGGCGACCGGCAATACTGACGGTATCAACCACAAACTCCTTACCGGTGACGTATTGTTGCACGAGTACTTCATCATTCATCAGCCCAAGCCGGTTCTTGGTATGCACCAGGGCTTTAAAATAAGGTCTCCAGTCTTCGCCGGCCCTGATACAACGAACGCCATCGGTACCGGCACTTTTTGGAGGCTTGATCACCAGATCACGCCCTGTCAGCGCAAATTTCTCCAGCCAGTCTTCAACTGCTGTGAGGGAATCGGTGCAGATCTGCGGAATAATGGCTAGCCCAGCAGCGGCCACAGCTTGTGCCATCAGATACTTATGCCGCCGGGCACTGGTTAAGTTCGCGTCGTTGGCATATTCCGGTAACAGCGACTGACACAGAAGATCACACAACTCAACGCCTGACTCCGTTCCGGGCAATACACAGCGCGGCTGCAACGCAGATAAACTGGATATCAACTGCTCAAGATTATCGCCCGTGAATGCAAATACCTGATCAAAATCTTCCGGTCGATAGGAAGCGGCATAAACGTCCGGTGGAACCGGGGTTGAGGTCACGGCATATACCGGAACCCCGCACCGCCTGAACGTCTCAGCGTAGAGTGCGCCAGTGGAATACGGATCTACGATGATTGCTGGCTGATTCGTTGTGTTCATCAGTAGGCCTCCTCTGGAACTCTGGCCAGTCGGCTAACCGCGTCACAATAACGTGCCCAGGCCTGGGCCATGCTGCGAGACAGTTGCCGGGCCCGCAGTGGAGCATGTACCAATCCGGGCTCAATGGTTAACTCAACGGCGATACCCTGTTGCTGCAAATGTTCGCTGTAGCGGACAGCATCCTGTACCAGAGAGTCCTCGGACGCGCCCATAATGTATGCCGGAGGCAGATCGTGGAACGAACCACTGATCAGAGGTGAAACATAAGCATGCCGGACCTGTTCGGTCGTCGGCGCATAACAGGCAGTAAAGAACTCCATTTCGCCACCGGACAACAACGGCGCGTCATCTCCACCATGACGCCATCGGCTGAAATCCAGCACCGGGGAAATCAAGGCCTGACCAGCCAACGGTGGCTGCTGCCGATCACGCACCATCATTGCCACGACCACCGCCATATTGGCACCTGAACTGTCTCCGGCAATGATGACGGCATCAGTACCAGCCTCTATATCCAACTCACCATTGCGTAAGGCCTGCAAGGCCACATAGCAGTCTTCCAACGGCGCGGGAAACGGATGCTCAGGTGCCAGACGAAAATCCGGGGCCACCACGGTCAAACCCGATTGTCTGCACAGATCGGCAATCGCGGAATGGTGCGAGTCAGCGGAACCAAGCACAAATCCACCACCTCGCAAATAAAACACCACGCCATGGCGCCGGGGGCTGGCCGGCGTATATATCCGCACCGGTATATGAGCCTCGGGGCCCCGCACGATCTGGCTGGAAACCCTGACGTTTTCAACTTCGGGAAAAGCAAACTCAACGTTTAACTGCATATAGAGATCACGCTGCTGTTGTACCGGCAATTTGTAGAAATCCGGATATAGCACGTTATTACTACGATCAATAAATTCTTGAATTCCATCGGCAAAAGCCATTGTTTTTCTCCTTAAAAATAAGTTCAGGACTCACGGGTTTGCGATGCAGCTTCACCTCGCAGGCATTCGAGCAACACCCCGCGTCTGGCCAGCACAGGAACACACAACATGCTACACAGCCCACCAATCCACAGAGCATGATCGAGTCCAAATAACAGGGTGGCACCGGAAGCCAGCAGACTGCCGATGGAAAATGCTCCCCAGGTCAGAACCCGCTGAACAGAATTAACCCGGCCAAGCAATTCTGCCGGTGCGGCGGTCTGCCGCAGCGTAACGGCCGTGGGCCCGAAAGAGCCTTCCCCCATGCCATGAATGACATTGGCGATAATCAACCCGAGTACGGAACCGGCCATACCCGCGACCGGGATAAACGCCAGCCCGACCACCGCCGTAGTCGCAGATAACACCAATCCCCGGCCAACACCTACACGGCGTACCAGATGAACAGACAGCAGATTTCCGATTGGAAAGCCCAGGGCAGAGGCACCTATGACAATGCCCACCAGCGACTCCGACAACCCCATCACCTTGACGCAATAAAGTACGATCGTGGTCCGCACCATCATCGTGAACATCACGTAGACCACACCACAGGTGATCACTGGTTCCAGAATCGGATGCCGGAATACGAACACCAGTCCTTCGGCAATATCACGGCGCATCCAGCCACGTTGCTTTTCACGCCGGTTGAGCTCAATACGTTCCTTTTTATGTTGAATCAGACCGATGGTGACCAACGACACAATGGACGAAACCGCATTAACAAAAACCGCGATAACCGTACCAAACAGTGCGATGACCGGGCCGGCCAGCATTGGCCCAAGCGATTTACTGGAGGACTCAAAGAATGTCAGCCATGAATTGGCTTTATGCAATTTCTCTTTGTCCGTATAGAGTTCTGGCAGAAACGAGGTGTAGGCAATCTGAAAAAATACCAGCGAGACACCGGATACTCCGACCAACAACATCAGAACCGGAAAAGACAGACGATCAAAATACCCCAGCAAGGCGATGGTCAAAAATGTCACCACCTGCACGGCTTCACACAACAACATGACGGATCGACGCCTGAGATAATCAATCATCGCACCTGCCTGCAATCCAACCAGAAGAAACGGCAGATAAAGGGCAAATGGCAGTAATACTGCCTGTGCTTCAGTCGCACTGACGACCGACACCGCCAGCAATGGCAAGGCAATCACCATAAACTGGTCTCCAACCAGACTGATGGATTGTCCCGACAACAACAACCGGAAATCCCGTCTCGCGGTGGATACATCCTGAGTGGGTTGAACACTGGACTGCTGCATTATTTGACTCCTTTGCCAGCCGCACGACTGGTCCTGAACGATTTATGTGAATGAAAAATAGATTTCTGTTTCACCGATAGACAACAACATCGGCAGCGGTCGTCCCTGATGGACTTCAATAGGGCTGGAAAAAATCTGTACGGCCTGCATCCAGTGAGAAGCAACGTTACCGGGATGATTGGACAACATCTCCTCATCGGTAAGATCCAGCTCAAACCAGAACACCACACCATGAACATGCGTCGAAACGTCAGGCTCAAAAGCCACCTTGGACAAGCTCGGGAACAGGATGTCCTGATAAAAAGACGCCGTGGCAACAGTCAGTGGCGGCGATGCCAACTGATAGAGCCAGGTATCCAGACGACATGGAAAGTAATGCGGGGTCGCAAACTTGTTGAACAGGTTGACATCGAAATCGAGTACCCGGTCTACCCGATTGAGCTGATACACATCGCGACTGCTCAACAAACTTGCCTTTAAACGCACAGACTGTGGCAACAGCAGCGCATCGGGCTTCAGCAGCCGGCTTTTGGCATGCGCCAGTGACGGCACAAAACCTTCTCCAAAAAAGCCGCAATCAACCGTCTCTGAAATCAGAATATCGATATCTTTCGGAACATCGACGCCCGGCACCAGTTCCGTAGACAGCTTGTTAATCACTGTCACCCGGTCGGAATAACCGTTATTAGCAACGATCTCAGCCGCCATCCGGGCTACATCCGGATTCACTTCACAAGCATAGACATGGCTCGCACCGTTACGGGCGGCAAGCATCGACAGCAAGCCGGTACCGGTTCCGATATCCAGGACAGTTTTGTCCCTCATATCGACAGATTCAATGGCACGTTGAAATGCCTGATTACGCTGCCCATCATTCAACATGGGGAAGTGCCATCTGGGAATGGACTTCGCACTTTCCATTTCAATTAACTTATTCGTTGTCACAATTGTTCTCCTTATTATTGTTATCGTGATTGCAGTTCTCTTCCGTTTGTGTCCGGGTAAAACCGATAAAACCCTCTATTTCCACTGATATACGATCACCATGGCTGGCAACTGGCAGATCCAGTCTTTGCAGACGACAAAGCCTGGTGGCGTTGCCATGCCAGGGACAAAGAACACTTTCGCCTTCATATTTGCCATGAGTCAGCGGACCACCGCGATGCGGACAGGTCATATCAATAAATACCGGCTGTGATTGACGGGACAATCTGGCCAGCACAAAGCGGTCGAGAGTCCGGATCACCAACGGCATATCGGTGACGTTAAATGTGATGGTCTGCATAACGCGCATAATCTCCAATCGACAGAATTCGATAGTTGCAGTTTTCAGACAGCACCAAAGCGCCATGAAGCCGGTTCTTGCGAATAACCACGCATTCCCCGGGACGGAGATCCGAATAACAGTTAAAACCGTGACAGAACCGTAATACCCCCTGATCAACCACGCAGAACTCATCACCATCGTGCACATGGGGTACCGACAATTCGTGATACGGTTCATCCAGCAACATGACCGGCAGATTTTCGATATCACCAAACACAGAAGGCTTGATCTCATGTGCCAGATCGCGGTGGTTCTGCTGCTGTGCCATCCAGGTGAGCTGACTGGACAGATCCTGCTCTGCGATTTGCTGCAGCCGACGGGTCATTTCAACGCCTTTTGCCATCTCAGCAACGACACCATCGCCAAACTGCGCAATAGCCGGTTTCAGTAATTCATTCACTCCCATACGGCCATGGTGTTTATCAATGTGAACGTGCTCCTGGTAGTAACGGACATCAGCCCGTTCGCCATACACCTCACGCAACAACCCAGCCATCTGCCGGCAGTAGGGTCCAAAGGTGTTTTCGGCGTAGCTGATAGCCCCCAGATACTGAAAAAAACATTCCGGACGACGGCTGATGTAGTGGAAGTAGTTATTCATCAGCAGAGTGGAATTCAGATAAAACGACCAGTATGCATGGGAGTGGGTTTTCAAGCCGATGGATGCCAATGTGGCCTTAAACAGGGAGCTGTGTTTGGTTGCATGATTACCATAGCCAAACTCATCAATGACGATGCGAAACAGCGCAGACTGCAGCGTGCCGTAATCGCCCTTGGCATGACGAATCATGTGAGAGGATTCCGGAAGAAAATCCAATGCATGTTGAATAACCAGGGTTTCAGCCAGCTCTTTGCGGTCCGGCCACTCTCGCACTAACGCCAGTGACGCAGGTAATTCATCATTGTCCTGAATGGCTGAATCAAAATAATCGAACAGTGTTCTACTGTCCCAGCCTGCCCCAAAACTCTCTAATTCATTCATCAGAAACCCAAGACAACGGCGTTCGAGCTCAGGTATCAGCTCTGCGGAGAGTTGCCTCAGTTCATCGCTGTACACCGACTTCAGCTGTTCAACGATGTTGCCGTCATACTGTTCCGGCAAGAACAGAAAATCCTGTTCATTCAAAGCCGTCAAAATACGATTCATCGTGAATGCCGGATAATTAAAAACGTTATCCGACCGAGTGGGTTCAAAATTAATATGTTTAAAGGTCTGAGGTCTGACCATCCGGAACCAGACGGACATTTCCTCTACCCAGTCTTCGTTATCCCTAAATTGGGGAAATGTCCCCAGCAGGGCGAGTTTTTCACTAAACCGATCCTTTACTGTCATGATTGTATCCTTGTGTAGCTATACCAGATGTCGTCTGTACGACGAACGATTCCAGTGTCACACAGCCTTGAAAAAGGCAGCAACGAACAGCGGTGACAATAATTTCACGACTATTTGTCACTTCGAATACGCCCAAATGCTGTATATACCCTTAAGTTCTGTGTCCCGTCGCATCGCCATTAACACGGAATAAGAACTTTTCGGTTACGCAGTTAAGATCGGTTGCAGGTGTTAAGGAACCATTGAATGATGTGAGGGGCCGGCAGGGTTGAGAGTCCATCGGTACAACAAAAAGCACGGTCACCGGTCATTCGCAAATGCCCGGTCATGCTTCCCGCTCCCGTTCCAGCAGAGTCTGTTTGCGCTCCACTCCCCAGCGATATCCAGATAATCCCCCATCATTGCGAATCACCCGGTGACAGGGAATGGCCACGGCAAGTTTGTTGGCACCACAGGCCTGAGCCACTGCCCGCACGCTTTTGGGGGAACCGATCATCTCGGCAACATCCAGATAACTGGCGGTCTGCCCAGGAGGAATGGACTGCAGTGCCGCCCAGACTTTGCGCTGAAACGCGGTGCCTCGGATGTCCAGCGGCAAGTCCAGAGTCTGGGATGGGTGTTCGATCAGTCCGACCACCTGAGCGACTATCGCTTCGAAACCGGCGTCTCCGCCAACCAGCTCGGCAGCGGGAAATGCATCCTGCAGCTCCTCGATCAGGGCCTGCGGAGATTCTCCCATCTGAATGCTGCAAATCCCTTTCTCGCTCTGGGCTACCAGAATCGACCCCAGCGAGCACTCACCAATTGCAAACCGTATGCGGGTATCGGTGCCCCCTTTTTTGTAGGCTTTAGGTGACATACCGAGAATTCTGTCGGCCTCATCATAAAAACGCCCGCCCGTGTTGTAGCCGGCTGAATACACTGCCGATGTCACGGTGCTCTGTTTACCCAGCTCATCCCTTACCCGCTCGGCCCGCCGCCCGGCGGCATAGCGTCTTGGCGTCAGGCCCACATAGCGTTTGAATACCCGTTGCATGTGGTACTGGCTCCAACCCGCAACTTCTGCCAGCTCCAGAGAGGTAGGAAGTGTCTCAGCACGATCGATATAACGACACAACAGCTCAACGATCCGGGCCTGCTCACTGAGGCCGGAGGTATTTTCCGGACGGCAGCGGCGACAAGCCCGAAACCCGGCTTTTTCGGCCATGGAAGGGGTCGCGTAATATTGAACGTTTTCACGATTGGCCCGCCGTGAAGGACAGGAGGGCCGGCAATAGACACCGGTGGTAATGACACCGTAGACAAACACGTTATCAAAGTCGGGGTCACGGTCAACCACAGCCTGCCAGAGCCGGTCCGTAGAAAGAGTATCAAGCAGCGGGGTAGCTTCAGTCACAATGTTGCACTCGTTCAAAGTATGCGATTGGACCTACTATAGCTCTGGGAGGTTGTCAGACAACCTGATTATTGCTCTTGAATTCGAAAGGATGACGACCCGGCGACAGAATGTCCGCGGGTCAGGAAGTGTAGGTCGCCCATACATCTTTCGGACAACCATTGCAGATGCCTCTTTATCAGCCCATTTTTCTGACCGCAACCGTCAAACGCGACAAACATACCAGTTCACCTTCTTCATCCGTGACACGGATTTCCCAGACCTGAACCGATGAACCGATACGTATTGGTGTGGCGACGCCGGTGACTTCACCACTGCGTTTGGATTTCAAATGGCTGGCGTTCAGCTCCAGGCCAAAGCAGATGTTACTGTCTTCGGTACACATCGAGGCAGCGATACTGCCCAGTGTTTCCGCCAGCGCGGCAGAGGCTCCACCATGAAGAAAACCCATGGGCTGCTTGGTGGCTTCCATGACCGGCATAGTAGCAGTCAGTGTCCGCTCACCGATTTCGGTAATTTTGATCCCCAATGCCACCGAAAGGGTGTTTTGGCTGAACTTGTTTAAATCATCCACAGTTGCATGGCGTTTCCAGATACTCATCAATGTTTTCCTCCTGGGCTGGTGTTAATACGTATGTTCAGACCGGATACAAACCGGTCCGGTCAATTCAGTCAACGAGTTTTGCAGACATCAGCTCGGCAGCCTGTTGCTGTAACTGTGGCCGCCGGGGTTTCAGGCCAGCGTCTGCCGGCAAACAAGCATAGTGCCGGGGTACCAGATAACCCGGCAACCGCTGTTTCAACGTTAGAATCGTCTGTTGCTGCCATTGTGCAGAACACGCCTGAGAGTCCCGCAACTCCACAAAAGCAAATGGCACCTGACCGAATTCCGGGTGCGGCACTGGAACGACCAATGCCCGCTGTACATCTGCCAACTGCTGCAGATGTCGCTCAATTTCCTCCGGCTGGATATTTTTTCCGCCGCTGATAAAACGATTATCTTTACGGCCGGTCACCGTCATATGGTGATCAGACAGCATCACCAGGTCACCGCTATGGAACCAGCCTTCATGATCGCGCGCCGGCTGAATACCCTGCGCTGACCAGTATCCGGCAAACAAACTGCTGCCCCGCACTAACAGCTCTTGTTCCGCCGAAACCTGAACCTCCATTCCTGCCGTCACCACCATCCGGCCATCCGGATTCAGGGTCAGCAGATGTGAGGCAGTCTCGGTCATACCATAAGTCTGCCAGACCGGCAGTTGCCGTTTTCGGGCCTGTTCCAGTAATGGCGCCGGACAGGGTCCGCCACCAAGCCAAACCGCCTTCAATGAGGGACAATCCACCTCATGAACCAGATAACGCTGCAACTGGGTACTGACCATGGAGACATGGGTAATACTCCAGAATCTGAGAACGTCTGGCTGATCTACGGTTCCGCCCATGACCAGTGCGGTGCGTGAGAGCAAGGCTCGCAACACCTGCGCAATACCGCCGATATGGTGCAACGGCAAACTCAGTAATGTCCGGTCAACACCTGACAAAGGAATCATGGTGTTAGCGGCGGCAGCATTGGTCAACAGGCTGTTCAGGGTATGCAATACCAGCTTTGGCTGTCCGGTAGAACCGGATGTGAAAATCCCAAGACAGGGGCAAGAGACATCAACGTTATCCGGCCCTTCAGCCGTTATCGCTTCTACTCCCGACAACTCTGGCAATGACTCACATATTCTGGCCTCAATCTGTTCTGCCAGAGACCGGTAACGCGATGGCGGACTGTCCGGATCAAACGGTATTGCCACACACCCCAAACGAAACAGGGCAAACAGCGCGGCCAGGGTATGCCAATCTTTGACTGCAGGAATCATCACCCGCTCGCTATCCGCTAACCCTGATTCACTGAAGTACTGGCAGTAGTTCTGCACAGACTGTTCAAACCGCAAAAAGGAAACCGTTTCAGACGACATTAAAAGCCACGACAATTGCGGCTGTTGTTGGGCGGCTACCGTAATCGGGCATACATTTACCATGGCACTGGTTCCAGAAACCGGGAAATAAAACCCGATAAAGTCATGGTCGGAAAATATTTCAAAGTATCCAGTCCCTGCGCACCCGACAAATTATATGACTGCACCATACGATAAATCAGCTCCATACCTACCGGACTTTCAAAACTGCTGCTGAGTACATTCTGCACCCCCAATGGCCTGCCATACTGAATCAGCTTATTGGTTTGATCATACCCCAACAGAGTTGGTTTCAAAATAAATGCAGCCAGACCTGAATGATAATCCGGCATTTTCGATACTTGATAAAGACTTTCATCAAGTGCGTATGGAATATCACTGTATTGCGACCAATAGCGATAATCATCACGGTGGTGTAAGGGCTCTTCAAACCATTCAATCGCAGCGTGTTCCGGCATGCGATTGAACTGCGCGAGTTGTTCAAGATTCCAGCTGCCGTTGGCATCCAAGCGGATCCGACCACTGAAGCCCGTGTCGAGCAACTCTTGAACACGGCGAATATCCGTCGCCAGGGATTGTTGCCCGACTTTGATTTTGATGCAATCCGCAGCGTTCTGCGACACCACATCCTGATAGCTCAGCAGCTGACATATCTGCGGTTTCACCGCCCCGGAAATCTGCCAGCTCAGCAACACCGAACGCAACCCAAAATTTACGGCCGGATACCACCCGGGATCAGAGCACTGCTGCAGTGCCGTCATACTGAGTTCAGGCCCGGCACCATACCAGTCACGCAACTGAGTGAGGCACTGGGCCAGAGTCTCCCGACTATAACCCGGCAAAGGCGATACCTCAGTCCAGATAACCCGATCCGCCAATTGCCATTTCAGCAGCAATCCCTGACGATCACTGAGTGTCTGTTCTGACAACACCAGCGGCCGTTGCAGCGGCAGGCGAAAACGAAACAGTTCCAGACCCAGTATGCGGTCACTCATGGCTCAGGGCTGACGCTTGAATTTACTGAAATCCGGTTTGCGCTTTTCCAGATAGGCGTTTTTGCCTTCCTGCCCTTCTTCAGTCATGTAAAACAGCATAGTGGCATTGCCGGCCAGCTCCTGTATGCCAGCCTGACCATCAAGACCGGCATTAAAGGCCGATTTCAAAACCCGCAGGGAAATCGGTGAATGCTGCAACATTTCTTTGGCCCAGCTCACGGTTTCAATTTCCAACTGTTCGAGCGTCACCACAGTATTCACCAAGCCCATATCCAGCGCCTGTTGGGCATCATACTGACGGCACATAAACCAGATTTCCTTGGCTTTTTTGGGGCCGATCAGGCTGGCCATATAGCTGGCGCCAAAACCACCGTCAAAGGAACCGACTTTCGGGCCGGTCTGGCCAAAACGGGCGTTTTCTGCGGCAATCGTGATATCGCAAACCAGATGCAGTACATGGCCGCCACCAATGGAATAACCAGCCACCATGGCAATAACCGGTTTTGGCAGCGAGCGGATTTCTTTTTGCAGGTCCAGCACATTAAGGTGATGAGTACCGCCATCATCCTGATAACCGGAACTGCCACGCACCCGCTGATCCCCGCCGGAACAAAAGGCCATATCACCCTGTCCGGTCAGAATCACCACGCCAATCTGATCGTCAAAACGGGCATCGGATAAGGCCTGGCGGATTTCCATGATGGTTTTAGGCCGGAAAGCATTACGGACTTCGGGCCGGTTAATGGTGATTTTGGCGATGCCTTCGGCCTTGTGATACAGAATATCGTCGTACTGGGCGCCGACGTTCTGCCATTCAAGTGCGGGTTTGATAGAGCTGTTAGCTGGATTGTTCATAGCTATTCCTAATGCGTATTCATGGAGTCGATCAGGTGAGTTAAGGTCGCTGCAAACCATTGCGGATCTTCAAAATGAATATTGTGACCGCAGTGATTGGCGACTCGATGTCGCGCCGCCCCGAGGGTCTGCCCCAGGCGGGTGTATTTGGCGTCGTTTTTACCGGAGAGAAAGAAAAAGGGCAATCTCAGCTGCTGCATCGCAGCGCTGAAATCCGGTTGCCGGGCCACACTCAGAGCCAGTAACTGCCGCGCCACCAGTGTGCCATCGAGAGACTGTTTTGCGGTGATCAGACGTTTGATCTGATCGGCTTGCAAACTGGCAAACACATTCTGGGCATACCAGTCAGACAACACCTGTGACATTGGCTCAGTAGCAAAGCGTTGCGCCCAGGCCTGATCATGAATCCAGCGCTGATGACGCTCTGCCAGACTTTGAGCACCAAAGTTACCGCTTTCCAGGATCAGCCCCTGAAGCCGCTGCGGAGAAACCAGCATCAGATGCTGACACAAGCTCATCGCCAATCGGGCTCCCAGAGAATACCCCAGCAGTACAAAACGGTCCGGCAGCCGATCTGCCTGCTGGCGAAACCAGTGTTGCACGATGTTATGAAAGCTGTCTGTCAGTGGATCTATGGCTATCCGGGGCAATTCCAGGCAATGACACTCAATTGTCGCTGGCAGCGTTGACCGCAGCTCAGAAAAATCACTCGCCCGGCCCAGAAAACCGGGAATCATTACCAACTGTACCGGCTTCATACACAGGCACTGATGGCCGGCAACAGCCGGATCTGTTCGATGAATCCCTTGAGCTGGGTCGTGCCATCATGAATCCGGCATTCGATCAGACGAGAACGTTTTGGGGGACCGCACGCTGTCAGTTGATTTTGTAAAGCCGACACATCTGTCACCTCATGATAATCCAGCCCGAATTGTGCGGCTGCGTGTTGAAATGAAAAACCGTGCGGCATCAAAAACATTTGCTCATACGCCGTCTGCTGACTGGCTGGCAACAGATCGAAAATACCACCGCCATTATTGTTCAGCACGACAATGGTCATTGCCGCAGGCATTCCTGCCAGTAGCGCCAGACTGTTGAGATCATGTAACAGCGCCGTATCCCCCACCAGCAGATAACTGTGCTCGTATGCACTGGTGAGTGCTGCAGCCGTTGCCACCAGACCATCAATGCCACTGGCACCACGACTGCTGTAGACGTGGATATCCTGTGCTGCGAAACGCCCATAACTGTCGAGCATACGAATACTCAGGCTGTTACCGGCCATGATGGCACTGCCTGCCGGCATTTGGCGCATCAACAACCTGGCCACGGAAGCCTCATGCCAGCTGGCGCCCACCAGATCCGGCAATGCGTCGGCCAGTTGTTCATGCTGACGGATCAAGCACTGCAAATGAGGATGTACTGATGGCTGCGGGAGCCATTCAACCACTCGCTGAAACGGAATCGTCTGCTGTCGGGCACGGTGGGTTGGATCCAGCGGTCGGTCATATTCCGATAACAACAGATACTGGGCCTCAGAGTCACACAAATACTGTTCCAGAAACTGGCCAACACGCTTGCTGACCATACGACCACCAAACTGAATCACCAGATCAGGTTGTAATTGCGCCACAAATGCGGGATGGGCCAACAGCAGGTCTCCGTAATGCAGCAAATGTGCTTCGCGACGACCACGAAACTGGCTGGCGATATCAGCGATGACCGGACATTGTAACTGGCTGATCCACGGCAACAACTGCCGATGTTGTGCGGGCGTAAGCTGCCCCAGCAGAATCAGTACCGAACGGCTCGAACGAACGATTTCCAATACGGTCTCATCGGCAGTCTGTGCTGGTATCGGTCGGGATACCTGATTCCACCGTTGCCAGTCCAACGACACGGGTGCCGCCTGCTCATACAGCGGTTCATCAAACTGACAATTCAGCTGTATCGGTCCAGGCAGGGATAACTGTGCATATTGCTGCAAAAACCCGGTGATCTGCTGATTCAACGCCTGACTGTCAGCCGGACAGCTGAGATTGACACTCAGCCGGGCATTGGCGCCAAACATGTGCTTCTGCCGAATGGCCTGATTGGCACCGCATTCGAGCAGCCGGTCAGGCCGGTCTGCCGACAGAATAAATAACGGCACCAGGGTTTCGAATGCCTCCACCACTGCCGGGTGCAGATTGGCAACGGCGGTGCCCGAGGTGGTTATAATGCAAACCGGCTGCTGTTGTACCCTGGCCAGGCCCAGTGCCAGAAATCCCAGCCCCCGTTCATCAAAATGGGTGTGTAGATTCAGGCCATCAAGCTCCCTGCTCAACCGGAACAGGGCCAGTGTCAGTACGGCATTACGACTGCCCGGTGCGACGCAGAAATGTCGCACCCCAAGGTGATACATCAGATGAATCAGGGATTCTGCCCATTGAGAGTTGTGTAGTGTGTGTTGGTACGGCATGTCACTCGTTACTTAACGATTAGCGGTCCGGCCACAGGAACATCGTTCAACAGCATAACTTCTGTCGATAACCTGCCTGAGCCCGGGACAGGGTCAATTGAGGGCTTCGAGAAGGGACTCGATCTTGGCTTCCAGCTCCTGCCATTCGGCATCAGCATCTGACCCGTCAACGATACCGACGCCAGAATAAAGCCATAAATGATTTCTGTCACTGAGCGCCGAACGGATTGCCACTGCAAACTCCGTCTGGCCTGCTCCGATCACACCCACACAGCCGCTATACCAGCCCCGTTGCGTAAGTTCGCAGGCGGAGATGAACGCCTGAGCTTGAACCCGGGGGTGACCGCATACTGCCGGTGTCGGGTGGAGGTGACGATACAATTGATCAGTGGAAATATCGGCTTTCAACACCGCATTGAGCGACTGATAGCGATGCTGGATCCGGTCAAGTTTATAAACGCCTGGTTTCTGGCTGTGATCAATGGACTCGGCCAGAGGCAACAGGCTTTCGCAAATCACATCTGCCACAACGGCGTGTTCACGGGTCAGTTTGTCATCGGTTTTCAATTGCTGTTCGAGGGAAAAATCCTCAGCGTGATTAATCCCGCGCCTCACAGTACCGGCCATAGCTTCAGTGCACAACCGCTGACCATGGCGTTTGAATAAGCGCTCAGGAGAGCATCCCCAAAACACTTTGCCGTGATTTTCGATGGCAAACGCAAAACTACTGGGCAACTGCTGGCGCCAGCGCTTCAGGGTCTGAAAAATATTCGGCGGCGAGCTGAACTGTAATGCCACCTCCCGTGCCAGCACCACTTTATGGAACTCTCCCGCACCGATCTTCTGTAGTGCTTCACCCACCTGTTGATGCCATTGCTGACGATCCACACTTTGGCGGCGGCGGTTAATGGTAGCAGCCCGGGTGACTTTGATTTTGGCTTTGGCAATACTACGACTCAACAGGGTAATCGCTTGTAACTGCTCCTCCCAATGCTGAACATCACGGGCAA
The DNA here is from genome assembly GCF_050297175.1 of Gynuella sp. Classification (NCBI taxonomy): domain Bacteria; kingdom Pseudomonadati; phylum Pseudomonadota; class Gammaproteobacteria; order Oceanospirillales; family Saccharospirillaceae; genus Gynuella; species Gynuella sp. The sequence continues at coordinate 97,234 of NZ_JBNKSF010000012.1, forward strand.
ACAGGTTCAATGCCAATTGAAAACTATCGTGATCTTCCCGAATTTCCAGCAAGGGCAACAAAAACCGCATGGCGGGGAAGCCCTGCCACTGTCCGGTACCGGTTTCGCCATTATAAGAGCAGCCCCCCATCCACACCGCATCCGTATCGGCGATGATCATTTCCGCTCGCGACAACAACGAGGGCCCATGATGTAAAGCATCGATTTTCAACTCCAGCGCCTGGCCAAATCCAGCGACTGCAGCTGTCTGGTTACGATGGGCAAAATACCCTCGCTCAGCGATGGCGACACTGGACAGCAGCTCCAGCAGATCAATTGCAGGAATGTCACAACTGACTCGTTGCAGACGATTGGCCGTAAAAGGGCGAGCGGAAAGTTCGGCACACAACCGATCAATACTGTGTGCCAATGATTGTGCCGAGGGCAACGTTAAAAAAGAAAGCGCCTGTATGGTCATAAAACCCAACTACTGAAAAAACAAATCGGCAGACTTCCCGGATACAACATCACTCCGGGTTAGCAGGCAGCTAATCTACTGCCCGACGGGATGTTTCCGTCAAAGTCTGTTTACCACCATAGTGTAGCAGCTTAACCATTCTCATCGCTGATATTCATCAAGCTTCTATGCAGACGGTTTCAAAACACTTTTATGTGGAAAAGTCTCACGTATCGTATCGATCCGAAGAGGGATTCTCATATAATCACCGGACTGCCACAGTGACAGCTGATCGACAAAGTTCTCGCTGCCTATCCAACCATCCTGCCCTCCTTGTAATACAAAGTAATTAGCATCCGGATCACTTAAATCACTGATATGACGAGTACAGGAACCGAAGGTAATGGTGTGTGGTCCATAAACCAGAGGATGTCCGGTTTTGTGGACCGTATTGGCACCACCACTGGCCGGGAGATCGGCAAAACGATAGCGTCGCCCTATAAACGGCAGATGATGGAACATGTGCTCTATTCGCAAACGATGCACATTACCCCATTTTCGATAGCGCGTTATCTTCTTCGCCACGACCTTGAGAGCACGATGAATAACGCCCGCAAGATGTGTTGGGTCCACGGCCTGGAGATCTTCTTTCAACAACGAGTGAGTCATCCAGACAGTATGATAATGGCTGCCGGGGCGATGCAGTCCCAGCCGTTTCACCACCTCTGCCAACAACATTTCAAATGCCATGGGTTCGACTCTGCCTGCCTGATAACCTCCATCCCAACCCGTCAATAATGTGAGTACGTGCTGTTGCGCGTCACCCTTCGCTGCACTGAGCGCAGCACGTTGCAAAAATAAATCCCGCAGCGGCAGGACACCCGGCATGGCCACATCAGTCTGACTGGCGCGCAAGTCGTCCATCGACAGTTTTTCCTTGCTGCTGAAGATTTCGGCCAATCGCTGTGAGCGGTCTTTCGGAGAAAAAAAGTAACCAATGGGAAAATCGCTGCCCTCAGGTCGTTCATTGGCAGACGCGACAAATCCCTGTTCCGGGTCCACTCTGACCGGCATAGCGGTGGTATCAGCAATGGAGCCCCAACTGTCTGCGGCACTGGCGGGCAAGATCACATCTTCAGGTGTATCGTTGGGACGACGCGGTAAGTGCGCGGCCAAACAGTGCCCAACCCGCTGTCCTTTGCCTCCGGCAAATACCATGTTAAGGCCGGACACAGCGAACGGCTTCAAAGCCTGATGAAACTCCTCCCAGCTGGTAGCCGTTGCCACAGCCTGCATGGCGGCAATTTCGTCACTTGGGCGATGCCCCTGCCAACGCATGGCGGTAGGCCGGTCAACCTTCATCAACGGTCCATCGGAAACAATCGGGCCAATATCCGTACGTCGTATCCGTAGCCGCCGGGAGCGACTCCAACGAGCCCGGACCGGCTGATATTCTTCGGAAATACGACTATCTGGAAATTCAGAAACATCGAACAAATCACTGCCCTGGGCATGAAGACTGGTGCCCCCCCAGGCGATGTGCTCATTGCGGCCCAACACAAAAAACGGCATGCCCGGCATCATCGCCCCAACCAGATGATAACCCGGTGCTTTGGCACCGACCACAAAACACGGTGATGGCACTCCCATCGGCAGGTGAGGGTCGCTGACAATCGCAGCGTATCCCGATGTCGTGTGACTGCCGGCGATAGCCGATGAGTTACTGCCACTTCGTGTGCGTGCTGCCAGCACGTGTTCACCACCAAACATACCTTCTGCAGCATAGCCTGTTGGTCCATCAGCGTTCACCAGACGAGGCCACAGAGTTTCCCAGGTATGACGTGGTAATTTACGTCGGGCTTTTAACAGCTTCAGCCATACCAACCAACTGATATCGGATGAGTTTACCCGCGCCAGGGTGATCAGATCGGTCAAAGTCCATAACTCTGGTCGAATCCCAAGGATGGCAAACTCATGAGGCAGTTCTGGTGTGTGTTTAATCAGATGATTCAGGCCTTTGACAAAGCTTTCTGCCCATTCCCGGGTCGTGGAGTCCATATTTGCAATAATTTCTGGCACAGCTTTGCCGATATCCAACAGCCGCAGCGACCGGTCAATTTCGAACCCCATTGGCCCGATCATCTCCGCCATCCGGCCATAAGCCAGCCGGCGCATGATTTCAATCTGAGCCAGACGCAGGTGGCCATGTACCAGTCCCAGTGCCACCGCGAGATCCTTTTGGGATTCAGCTTCCACAAATGGCACCTGATATTTGTTCCAGTAAATATTCACCGGCGCCGCCACCGGAAGGTTGTCCGTTGGCAGCATGGCCAGCCGCTGCGCCATGGTCTTTGGTGTGGGACGAGTGAATACTGCCTTGCCGATTACACCGATTCCGACCAGGGCCCCCCATATCTTATCCAGCATTCCAACATTTTCAGCATGCGTCACCGCAGTCTCCCCTTTGAGTCTATTTGCGTGTTTAGTAATCGATTATTCCGGTGTAGAGGTCATGCAGCACTTTTCATTCCAAACAGATATAACTTTTTTGCTGCGAATTTCTTTGACATCTCCAGCCAATCAGACCAGAATTAATTTTAGTCAAAAATTAATAAAAATAAGATCAGGACATACTATGTATCTAGGGTTCGACCTGGGCACTTCAGCCCTTAAAGCCGTACTGATAAATAACTCCGGAGAAGTCATTGACCAGCAAAGCCATGCTTACCCGGTCAGTCAGCCAAAACCTTTATGGAGTGAACAAAACCCGGAAGACTGGTGGCAGGCCATTCAAGCCGTTACCCATCAACTGGGCCGTGCTCACGACCTCAGCAACCTCAGAGCCATGGGGATTGCTGGGCAGATGCACGGCGCAACATTACTCGACAACCATGGTCAGGTACTAAGGCCCTGCATACTATGGAACGATGGTCGCAGTTTCCAGGAATGTGAAGACCTGATGCGGGAGCACGCGGATTTCTGCGAACGCAGCGGCAATCTGGCGATGCCTGGATTTACCGCTCCAAAACTGGTCTGGGTTGCTCGTCATGAGCCGGAAGTATTCAAACAACTGGCAAAAGTACTCCTACCAAAAGACTACCTGGTGTGGCGTTTGACCGGTGTCTATGCCAGTGATATGTCGGATGCTGCCGGCACACTGTGGCTGAATCCCGCCAAACGTGATTGGGATGATCAGCTGCTGGCGGCGACCGGATTGAACCGAACGCACATGCCTGAACTATTTGAGGGCAACCAGATAGTTGGTCATCTGAACGCCGACATTGCCAAAGAACTTGGACTTCCGGAAATTCCGGTGGTCGCCGGTGCTGGAGATAATGCCGCCGGTGCCGTCGGTGTGGGCATCGTCGATGCCGGGGATGCATTTTTGTCGCTAGGAACTTCCGGGGTGTTGTTTGTGGCCAGTTCCGCTCACCACGCCAACCCCGAAAACACCGTTCATGCATTCTGCCACTGTTTGCCAGACCGTTGGCATCAGATGGCAGTTTCTCTGAGTGCCGCGAATTGTCTGTCATGGTTTTCCGGCCTGGTGGACAAAGAGGTTCCCACGCTGTTGCAGGAACTTGAAGACAGCGGTATCGACCAGACCCAGGTCATCTTTCTGCCCTATCTGTCAGGTGAAAGAACCCCCCATAACGACCCCATGGCCAGTGCCTGTTTTTTTGGCGCTACCAATGCCACCACTCGCGCCGAACTGACCCTGGCCATTCTTGAAGGTGTGGCATTCTCCTTTGCCGACGGACGGGATGCCTTATTGTCCGCCGGCACTCTTTTCAAACAGATTTCCCTGATTGGCGGCGGAGCGCGCTCCGGACGTTGGCGTCAGATCATTGCCGACGTGCTGAACCAGCCGCTGGTCTTTCGTGACGGTGGAGAAGTTGGCCCTGGACTCGGGGCCGCCCGGCTTGCACACCTGGCCATAGAGCCTGAACGACTGGAAAGTATTTGTCGGGCACCAGAGGTGCTTGCTCACCATCAACCCGACCCGGAAAAACAACACTATTACCAAAACCGACTGTCGAAATATCGCCAGCTCTATCAAATCACCCAACATTTAAATCGAGAGTGAACCATGAAAACTTATTTTGACGCTATTTCCAAAATCGAATACGAAGGGCCTAAGTCAGACAACCCACTGGCCTTCCGTCATTACGACAAAGACAAGCTTGTCATGGGCAAACGCCTTGAAGAACATTTGCGCTTTGCCGTGTGTTACTGGCATAACTTCTGTTGGGAAGGCAAGGATATTTTCGGCCTCGGTACCGGTACCATGAACCGCCCCTGGCACCAGCCAGGTGACGAAATGGAAATGGCCCGCATGAAGATGGACGTAGCGTTTGACTTCATGGCCAAACTGGGTGCGCCTTACTGGTGCTGGCACGATTACGACATCGCTCCTGAAGGTGCGAGCATCAAGGAATCACGCAATAATTTCGCAGCCATGTTGGATGTAGCCGAACAGAAAATGGCTGAAACCGGGGTAAAACTGCTGTGGGGTACTGCCAACGCATTCTCCAATCCACGCTATATGTGCGGCGCTGCCACCAATCCCAACCCTGAAGTGTTTGCATATGCAGCGTCTCAGGTTCAGAACGCCATGGCTGCCACCCACCGTCTCGGTGGGGAAAACTATGTATTGTGGGGTGGACGCGAAGGTTATCAAAACCTGATGAATACCGATCTGAAACGCGAAAGCGAACAGCTCGGCCGCTTCCTGCAAATGGTGGTTGAATACAAACATGCCATCGGCTTCAAAGGCACTATTCTGCTGGAACCAAAACCACAGGAACCCACCAAACATCAGTACGATTATGATACTGCAACCGTGTTCGGTTTCCTGCAGCGCTTTGGCCTGGAAAAAGAAATCAAGGTCAACATCGAAGTCAACCACGCCACCCTGGCCGGACATAGTTTTCACCATGAAATTGCCACGGCTGCCTCGCTCGGCATTCTGGGCTCTGTCGATGCCAACCGCGGTGACTATCAGAATGGTTGGGATACTGACCAGTTCCCGAACAGCGTGGATGAAATGGTTCTGCCTTGCTATGAAATTATTAAAGCTGGCGGGTTTACCACCGGTGGGTTCAATTTTGACACCAAACTGCGCCGTGAATCGATAGCCCCTGATGATATGTTCCACGGCCACATCGGCGCCATGGACACCCTGGCTCTGGCATACACCAAAGCCGCTGATCTGTACGAAAGCGGAGAACTGCAAAAGGTTATTGAGAACCGTTATGCCGGCTGGAATACAGAACTCGGTGAAAAAATCCTATCAGGTGGCGTCAACCTGAAAGACCTTAGCCAATGGGCTGTGGATAATGACATCGATCCCAAACCACAATCCGGCAAACAGGAATATCTGGAAAATCTGGTCAATCGTTTTATTCATAAATAATTGCTACTCCCCAAAAAAAAAGCCGGTTCAGTGACCGGCTTTTTTATCTTCAAGTATCGTGCTCTGACCCACCCACCTACAACAAACTTTCTCTTCAGTTATCCGTTAAAAAAAATTACATCAACACCGTTTGTTCAATCAGTAATAACGTGCCCACATGGCCGTGGGAATTCCTAGAGTAGACTCGTCGGTTACCTGGGTATTTCCGGTGGGAATATTCAGAAAATTACTGTCCAGGTCCATAAAATCAACCACGATTCCCCCTTCGGTAATTTTCAGCCCGCCCCCTTCTTCACTATTCAAACCGATCACGATGACACCATGGACGTTGGTCATAGCTTTGTCTGTCTTAAAAGTATCTCCAACAATCACACTGCCTTCCAACGACCAGCCGCTAGACGTCATCGAATGGTTTACCATGATTGAGGTGTTGGCAACCGGATAGTTTCTTTCCACCCGATCGCCATCCCATGTACCTTCAAACTGCCAACTGCCCGAACTTTTATCGCACAGATTGGCTGGATAAAAATCGCCACCGCATACGGCATCGGGGGAACTGAAATACGGTGCGTTGATTTGCAAGCCACCTCCTCCTCCTCCCAGCGTTATATCACCGGTTACCAGTATCGTATTCAGCAAAGGCCCCACCTCTCCGCGCTTTGATGCAAGCGTGAAGTTCATCGGCGCTAAATTGCGCTGGTTCGGATTCCCTTTTCCGGCAAACAAAATGACCCCGGGCGGAAAGTGAGCGACACCATCGAACACCCAGCCATCGGTCGAATTGGACTTACTGGTGATACATGACTTGGAGCCCCATTCACATTGGAAAAAAGGCTTGTTGTGAAGGTACGCCGTGTTCATGCCACCCTCTGAACTCAGGTCGATTGTCGCATCGATGCTTTTATCATCAGAAGCCCTTTTGACATTCTGAATTTTCAGCATCGGCTTGTCGGAGTCATCAATATAGAAAATATAGTTCGCCTGAGAAATCAGTGTATTCACATCAAAAGGCGTTGCATCAACATTGCATTCGGGCCATTCAGGTACTCCGGGATCCGTGGTTGTTCGCCCTTGTTCAATATTTTTAAACCGACTGTTGTAATGAGCGGAAAGAGTTTCCCCAGACCTGACCAGGATTTTGCCCGCAATTTTACTGTTACGGGCAAACTCGGGTACGTGGCTCTGGTCATCCTGATGAAATATCAGATTACCACCGGCTTCGAGATAATCGACATACGATTTGTTATTACCAAATGTAATATCTGAATGTACCAGGGTTTCACCAAGCTGCCCCCCTAGTGCAAAGCTGACAGCATTGGCATGGATGAAATCGCTTTTAAAATTTCCGGCGTTTGTGACATTCAGGTTTTTAACCGCTTTGATGGATTTAAAGTTAAAACCACTACCGGCGAATATATTAATGTTTCCTCCCCAGATATCCGCACCCACCAAATTTAATCCTTCCAGGGTAATATCACCATTGCTGGAGTACAGATGACCATTATCCTCAACCCCCCCACCATCGACATGGATATCCCCGGTCGCACAACCTGAGGCTACAGATTCGGTAGCATTGGTAATGTTCAAATTACCATCCACCGCAAAACCATCTATGCTGTCACTGGACAAATAGGTGATACCACCACCAGTAACGTCGGTATCGCCTTTGATCACAATAGGATTACTGATCTCTGTATAGGAAACGTCCCTGATGATTGGAATCTGATAGACCACCTCCAGGTTGCTGTTATGACCGGCACTGGTGCCGTTAACATCAAAACAATACAAATCCCGGCTGGGCTGCGAACAATCGGATTTATACTCAGCCGATGCAATTTTTTTGTTATCGCGGGAAAACACGACATCATCCATGGCCGTCGTTACAGTATCCACTTCAATACCATTCAGATACTGTCCCAGAGCTTCAGCGCCGGTCCAGGCGTTGATTTCAGCCTGAGTCTGACCATGCACGGTCATCTGACTTTTCTGGGATCCCCGCACATAAGACATGGTGCCCAAAGTCACCACAGTTGCAGATATGCCGACCAACAATACAAGCAGTAGTGCGGCTACACCACGTTGATGAAAAATGCTCCCAGAGTTCTTTCTACGGAAGGTTTGTATTCGAACATTCATACTATGCCTCATTGCAACGATGCATCACTAATCTGGAATACGGAAATTAATCAAACACGTCTGCGAACGTTGAGATGCGTTGCTGGCCGCATAACCAACAGCCTGCAGGCTAACGGAGTAAATACCACCCAAACCGCCAAGATTGACCCCGAATGGTCTGCAGTTTGCAGAAGTTAACCGAATCGTCACCTGACTACTGTTTTGAAAGGGGCCATCGGTGACACCCGGTACAGCGATCAAAGAGGGTCCTTTACGCCAGTTACTGGAATCCCAGCTCATTGACTGTCCGGTCAGCTGCCACAAACCGCCAGTGGATGGTGCGTAAATGCCTCTGTAAACATGCGTACCATTGTTATTGGCATGCCATATCAGTGCCTGCCCCACGAGACCTGTTGACCCGGCTGAGTCCAGCGCCACCTTGCTAAGAGCAGAGCCACTGACCGTTCCATCTTCCTGGATACCGGCATCCTTGATTAACAGAAGATCAGAGCCATAGGTTGCGACGTTGACGGAGGGGTCGGATGGCTGATAACCAGCGCCCTGTAGTAATTTGTCTGCTGCCAGCAATCCGATCTGAACCTGACCATCAATAAATGCCCCCATTTTGGTTTCCGCACTGTTACGACCGGAGCTTTGATATAAGGTCAGCATGGCCAGGATGGAAATCAGCGACACCACCAGCGTCACCATCAACTCAATCAGACTAAATCCACTTTGAATACGCAGGACCGATAGCTTCATGAGGGATCCACCGTCACAACACCACCGAACAAAGCATTGTTTTCTGTATCATTGACAGATGCAGAAGGCACACCGACGGTCACCGTTTTGACAATCTTTTTCTCACCACTGGCCGAATTCTGAACCTCAATCGCAACTTGCGGCGTACTGCAGGAACCTGTCACCTCATTCCCGCCAATAGTCAATGACAATGGCGCTTCAGTACCAGCAGCGCATGCACCTGCCTGTATGCTGTTGCGCATTTGCCCTATCGCCAGTCCGAGCACATTCATATCTTTCTGAGCAACAGCCGAACGACCCGATATGTATGCGATACCCAATCCTATTATCATCATGATAACCATCGTGACCAATGCTTCGAGTAGCGTCATACCACGCTGTCCAGGCCTTCCGGATTGCTGGTACTTATTGCAGCGTGCTGGATTCATCACGCCCTCCTGCTGAAGAAATTTTATACGCCAGACAACGACTATCCAGCGCAACTCCGAGGTTGTTCAATTGTAAGGTATCTCCACAGACTGACTCAGTCAGAACCAATGTGACATCAGTATCAATATTGCCCTGCCACACCGTATTTACCGTGCCATAGGCATCACGATAACTGGCGGACAATAACTGTCCGTTTATGGTGAGGCTGGCAACTTCATTATCACCTTTGACACCAAGTGGATTTTTCAACGACAGCGCCCGTGCTGTGGCATAGCCCTCTGCCAGTACATTCTGTGCATGGGCAATGTGAGCATTGGCTACCCAGGCGCGCGTCAATGGTGCTCCCATGATCATCAGGATGGACATGATGGCAATGGCAATCATCAGCTCAACCAGGGAGAAGCCGTGCTCCATCTTCACCATGAGGCAAATCCTCCACAGCCGCTATTGCCGTTGGCGCTGCGGGTATTGTCATTTTTCATGGTCAGTTCACAACCCGCGCTACTGGTACCGGTTACACCCTTGGCCGTTAAAAGATAACTACCACCGGCAGCATCGGTCACCTTCACGGTATAAGAGAAATAATCGCCCTCGGCCGGTTTCCAGGCTGATTGACTGCTATCGCCATTGCCGAGATATGCCAATGTTTGCGGAGTTCCAGAGGTTGGATTGGACAATGCCGGAGTGGCACTGACGTCGGTAGGTTTAATATACTTCAATTGCCGCTGATACATGTTTTCCATGACCAGACTGATGGCAACCAAATCGGCCGCCGCGGCTTTAGCGCGACTCTTTTGTATGTACCGGTTATAACTGGGAATCGCAATAGCGGCCAGAATAGCGACTATGGCAATCACCACCAGAATCTCTATGAGGGTAAAGCCTTTAACCCGATTGCGTCTACTGGACAATCGACCCTCACAAACTGTATTACCAATATCTGATATCACCGCTTCAACTTCATTCATTTTCAGCCTCAAACTATTCAGGCACACTTTGACCAAGGTTCCTGTATTTTTACGTTCATCACGATGTTGTAGAAAAGAACTGCAAAGGGGCCTCTGAAAAATAGCAATAGTTTTGGAAGCACCATTCGCATAACCGCAGTCTACCGGCGTAAATGAGGACGAGAGAGAGTCCGCCTTCGGACGGAGTTGACAACGTCCTGCGCGAAAACGGGCCATTTTTCAGAGGCTCCCTAAGAGCTTGCTGAAACACTGCCATTACTCATGGAATGATCAGCTGACGTTCAACAAAAAGATTCTGATCGTTTTTAGGTTACTACGTGTGACCACCACTGTGACGAAGTTTCATAACACCATACTGAACGAACTTCAGTGTCCATATTCGCTTCCAGCCCTTCAGACAGGCAGTTAATTTACGACACACTCAGACACACTGATGAAAATCAAAAATTGGCCAAAGGCCAAACATGCCATTTACATGACAACAACTATTTGACTTACCCGAACCAAAAATCAACCAGAAAAAAACATACTCGGCATTTTCGATACATTTTGGTCAGAACAAAATAATGCAAATAAAATTTTTTTTCAAACCAAACCCACCAACCTTTGAGAGATATTTTCTACTCGACCCATTCATTCAAAACATGATGAGAGTCGAAAATGCCCTAATACCAAGCAATATTAATAAACCAGAGACAAAAAATAAGACATGACAACCATGTAAACAATCATCCAGAAAAGAGAAATTCGTCACACTAACCAAATTAAACCAATGATTGAAGAAAAACCCTAATGATTATCATGAAAATATAATTGTTAAAAGATATGTTTAAATACACATATGGCAAAAATGATTACTGAGCTAAAAAATAACTTCAAAAATACTCACCATGCCAAGACTCAACACCAGTTTCCTGACCAGAGGCTTCGGCAGAAGTAAGAAAGAAGCATTAGAACATACGGCTGTTTTCGTATCAGACCATCTCTCACTGCCAATATCATCTTTCCAACGATACCACCACAGACGCAAAGCGGATTAAGACCGAACAGCATCAAGAAGCCGAACACTCATAACGGCAGCACACACAATCTGACGGCCATTCGATTTGATTTCATTCATGTTGTGATTAAATGGATAACTTCACTGACAGTGGCGCTTAAATGCCGCTTTCAGAAAACAGACAGTGATCTGTTTGAGGCGATAGCTGCTGGAATTTTCACGGATGGTTTGAGCAAGGATGTACTCATATCAACGACTTTGTGATGGAACAGATCAGTAAAGGAGATAGAGATAATATAGCACCATCAGCCATCGAACGAACCCATCGCTGGTGAGTTCGTTCGAGAGCAAAGAACCGCTACCGGGCGCTCAGACGCCACTGTTGATTACTGCCACCCCAGCAACCCCATTGCTGTAGTCTGGCGCTATTCTCAGTAGACTGGCCGTTGACATCCAGGCACTTGCCACTATCACGGGACACAATCTCAACATAACCATCACCGGTATCGCGTAACTGCCAAGTCTGTCCGGCACCGTCATCCGTACATGCCTGCTGCTGTGCCTGTGTGCCACTCTCATTACCTTCGACTGTCAGGCATTTGCCACTGTGCCAGGCGATCAATCGATGGTATCCATCTCCTGTCGGCTGAATCGCCCATTCCTGATTGGTCCCACCATTACAAGTCCACTGGATAATATCAGCGCCATCCTGCCATGACTGATTGACCACATCCGCGCATTTGCCACTATTTCTGGATATCAGAGTCGTGGTGTCATGAGCAATACCTTCGGCTTTTCCGGTATCAGTGTCGATGGTCAGTTGTGGATACCAATCCATAGCTAATGTGTTATTGGTTGGAAATTTGAGTGGTAACCAGACATACAGAGAATCATTTGGATTACCATCCCACTGTGGTCCCCAGCGATCCCCCATATACAGGTAGGAACTGCCCTGCGTACCACTGATGGTTGTGACATAGGTTGTTTGTGAACCAAAACCATTTGAACTTCCGACGTTTTTCCACCCACTCCAGTTGCCTGCCGGAAACTGAGTGGTTGTGGCGTATTTTTGTTGGTTGGCATTCCAGCCGGAAGCGCCTGATGTAACCATAAAATAAACGCCGTTACGCTCAAAGACCGCAGGCGCTTCCCGATGATTACCTTTAAAGACGTAAACCAGCTCGGCAACGCCAAGGTAATCAGCGGTCAACCGATAGATATGCAGATCAAGGTTAACGTTCGAGGCCGAAACCAGATATCCCGTGCCGTCTTTGTCCACAAATACTGTCTGATCTCGGGAATCATACCCCAGCGGTCGGAAAGATCCCTGATAAACATAATCGCCGTCAACGGTCGGCGAAACCGCGACGGCGACTTCAGCATCACCATAGTCTTCGCCATTTTCCTTATGCGCCCATAACACATAGTGATTATAAGCCGCGTTATAGATGATTTTAGGGCGCTCGATATTGGAAGGTGCCAGTTCCGGACTGGAGTTCGGCGTCAGAATGTCATTCACATGAGTCCAGTGAACCATGTCAGCCGAACGGTACAACGATACAGCACCAAATAGCCAGCCATCCGGACCACGCTGTTCTCCCGCCAGGTAATAGTAACCGTTGGATTTGATCACACCTCCCCCATGGGCATGTACGAGCTCGCCATTCATGGTGGTAAGCTGGGAGGCATTATTGAACGTAACCGGTGCCGCCGATACGGCCGTTGGATAAATGACGGCTACTGACAGCAGTAGAGTATTTGCAACTTTTGCAGGTAAAGACATTACGGTTTTCCTCTTGTTACACGTAAAAATTGCAGAGATACTTCTCTGCAGCCCTGCCTGAAAACATCTATCCCTGGTCTCCAGGCAAATCTCTAATCTGCACCAATACTGTGATAGCCGCGATAAAACAGGTATTAAGAACTGCCATTTGCTGCACTTCCAATTTCGTCCCGTTTTTCGTGTTTGATTGTTTATTCGCAGCCTTGTCTAATTTTTTAAACGATCCCCTGAGCAGGGTTCCATAAAGGCACGATCATCGGCCATTTGTGGCTGCCGATAAAAACCATCCTGATGTTAGATGCAGATAAATTCATATGGTGAGTGATGCAAAATGCCCGTTGTGTGTTTTTATTTTTATCAAGAGGCTGCTATCAATCTGACGGTAGGTGAAGCGTTATTTCTTCAACAAACTGCCATCAACGCTGTCATTCTATAAGCTGTCAAGCACTGGAAATATCCACCTTTTGGTTGATATTCAGATAACAAATTTCTAATAAAGTTACCCTGCATATTTATTTGAAAATATCATTAAATTCAATACCCATCACAACACTTACGATATTGATAACATTCAGGCCAGGTTGCCTGAGCCAATCAACTGACAATATCGGTTGTGGTGTTTTTATGACATTAGTGCACCATTGCCGGACTGCAGAAAAAAATGCTTTTTTGAGTTTTATCTGTAGTCATGGAAAGATTCAAATAACAGACCATCAAGCAGCAACAATGTCCTTACATAACGTCTGTTTTTCACGCTAAAATTCGCGCAAAGCGACTCGAAATCAATATTGAACAGTACCTGTAGAATGGTCTGTGTCGATGGCCGGATAATGTCAATCAATTCACTCGGTTATATCCCACAACGATAACTGATCACCTTCCTGAGGTGGCACTTGAAATCGGCTGCAATCCAACCCGGGAGTTCGCTCAGAACCCAGCCCATGTTTTTTCATGGCAAGATGAAAGCGCTGATTGATCAGATCGGCAAAAATGCCTTCTCCTGTCATCCGCTTACCGAACCGGCTGTCATATAATTTGCCGCCACGCATATCTGCAATACGCTTAAGCACATGCTCTGCGCGATCGGGAAAGTGCTGTTGCAACCATTCACTAAACAGCGGTGCCACCTCGTAGGGCAGACGTAACATAATATAGGCCGCCTGCCGCGCCCCTGCATTTTTAACAGCCGCAATAATGGCTTCCAGTTCATGATCATTGATAAACGGAATGACGGGTGCAATTAACACCGTGACCGGAACACCTGCACCGGTCAGTTCCCGAATCATCTTAAGGCGCATTTCTGCCGAGGCGGTACGAGGTTCCATCGCCCGTTTCAGCCCATTGTCGAGCGTCGTCACACTGACGGCCACAGACACCAGCTGTTGTTCAGCCATGGCCGACAGAATGTCGAGATCACGCAGAATCAACCCGCCTTTGGTCACAATGGATATGGGCTGTCGGTATGCCAACGCCGTTTGCAGTATCCCCCTGGCCAGACACAGCTGTTTTTCCACTGGCTGATAGGCATCAGTATTGATGCCAAGGGCAATCGGCTGGCAATCATAACCTGGCTTACGCAGCTCTTTCGCAAACAACTCAACGGCATTCTCCTTAACGACCAGACGGGTTTCAAAATCAAGACCGGGAGACATATCCAGATAAGCATGTGTTGGCCTGGCAAAGCAGTAGATACAGCCGTGTTCACACCCCCGATAAGGGTTGACCGACAGGTTGAAAGGCACATCGGGAGAACTGTTACGGGTAATCAGGCTTTTGGCTGTTTCGTATGTCAGCCGGGTATCCGGATGCCTGGACAGCTCTTCAACCTCATCCATTTCCGATATCTGCCGGGCAAAGCGACCAGGAATCGTCGAAGCGGTACCTCGTCCTTTAATTGTCGTTAGCGGGAATTTTGTCACCTGACCACCAAATACTGTATATAAAGACAGTATAGTGTCTTTTTTCCAGAGTCCTGGCAAGTGCCTGCACGCGAGGCCGATAAATGCGGGGATAAACTCAACGACGCCAGTATTGTCGAATCATGGCCAGCGACCGGCCGTAGTGGTAACGCACTTGTTCATCACTGTAACGATGTTCTGGCCTCACCGGGCACTGGTTACGGGCCAGACATTGATTCGCACAATCCGAACCCGTTTGAAGACGGAAGCGCGAACAGGTTTCCCAATCAAATTGCCCTTGATCAAGTGCGCCCGCTGGACAACTGCGGATACAGTCCTGCTGCTCGCATGTGCTGCATGGCGATGGCTTCGTTAAGGCCTCGTCAGGTGTTAAAGAGGTATCGGCCAGAATCACCGCCCGATAAGCAAACCAGCTGCCCCAATCTTGGTTAATGCCCACCATAAACGGTGAAGCGTAGTGCCAGCCGGCCAATTCCCCAAGGCGCTGCAATGATACTTGCGTATCACCGGGGTACAGAATTTTATAACTGGCCTGAGGATGATCAGACTGAAAATAGCGGTGTACCAGCTGTATGGAAAAATCATCAATGGGGTCATCAGTTTCCACCGCCATAGCATTAATGACCTGCCACAGGCGCCTGCCACCATGCCCCAATAGCAGCAACTGACGGTAGGGAGCAATCTCTGCCGCCAGTGTTGCGGTCATGGCCTGCGGCAATGCCGACAACTCAAACACATGCTGCAGATTCAACCCCTGATCCGCCAGAAATTCACTAAACACACGTACTCTCCCATAAACATCAGCACACTGGTTGGCCCTGACATTGCTGACCGCCAGAATCACAATCCACCAACCAATTAGTCATCACAACAACAAATATTCAAACCCCAAACGGTTCACTCAACATGATATCCAGACTTCGGGCTTTTGGCGTCAATTATTGATACTCGCGGGATTGGTGACAATCAAATCTCTGCAAGCTCAATCTGCTCCACCAGAAGCACCATCAATCACTCTGCCAAACACATCATTTGTGCACCGGTAATAAAGAATGATCAGAGAAATCTGTTCACGGCGACTTTGTCCAGCCACGCCGATACTCGTTATATCAATAACGCCGTAACAAACACCCCCGACTCTGTTTCGCCTCGACCTTAAAGTCATGTCTGGCGCAGGCGCTCTACTGAGAAGCAAAACTAATGACTTTCGCATTTACTGTGGTGTATCGTCTGATGACAACACAGCCAACCTGACATTGTGGATATCGGATCATAATGAATATTTCTGTCATTCCTTAACATCACGGTGACTGTATGAGTGAGCGGATGCTAAAGAATAGGCACACCAGGTTGATCACTAACGAATCATGTAAAAATCCTATTATGAGTAAATCTTACACCACTTATTATCTTGAAATGCTTTCCCCATCTGAACTGCGCCGCAAGCCAGCCGCAGATGGTCTGCTCTTGCAAGAGATCGTCAAACCTCAATTTCAATTCAATCGCTTCCTGTATCAGCTGGTGGGTGAGCCTTGGCAGTGGACCGATAATCTCACCTGGTCAGACGAACAATGGCAGGCTTACGTTACAAATAATCTGAGAACCTGGGTGGCTTATTACCAGGGTGCTGTTGCCGGTTATTTTGAACTACAGAAACAATCACAAGATACGCAAATCATGTATTTCGGGCTGGCACCGGACTTTGTGGGTCAACGCTTTGGTGGCGATATGCTGTCCCGAGCCATCGAAAATGCCTGGAACTGGAACGATACCAAGCGCGTTTGGGTACATACCTGCACCCTCGATCATCCGCATGCGCTGAACAACTATCTGGCTCGCGGTTTCAGCATTTTTAACGAAACCGTCACACCCCTATAAGCCTATTTCAAAGTGCCGGTTCATATCTTGAAGCGGCGCAGATTCTCATTCAGATTTTCTGACAACTGATCCAATTGATTGGCCGTGGTTTCTGTCTCCTTCGATCCAGTCGACATCTCCACCGCTGCATCACTGATTGCAGTGGTAATACGGCTGATCTCCTCCGTAGCCAGATGCTGTTCGCTGGAGGATGCGGCAATCCGCACCGCCATATCAGAAATCCGTTGGATGGATTCATTAATACCAACCAGTTTTTCAGTTACCGTTTCAGTATTACCGAGCGTGTCGCCCGCCAATTCACGACTTCTGGCCATCAGGTTAACCGCTTTTTCGGTCTGCTTTTGCAGCTTTTCAATCATCTGCTGAATTTCTTCTGTAGAGTTATGGGTACGCTGAGACAACACCCGGACTTCATCAGCAACTACAGCAAATCCCCTGCCCTGTTCACCCGCTCTAGCCGCTTCAATGGCTGCATTAAGTGCCAGCAGATTGGTCTGCTCGGCAATATTCTGAATAGTGGAAAGAATGGAATCGATACTCTGAGCATCATTATTCAGTTCTTGAATCACATCTGTGGACTTTTCGATTTCACGGCTCAGATGGGACATATTATCGCAATTGGTGGTCGCCAATTGATGCATGGATGAAGAAGCCTCCGCGGCGCTACCTGCTTCTTTGGCGGTTGCATCCGCATTACCCGCCACTTCATTGGCCGCCGCGCTCATTTCGTGAATCGCCGCCGCCACCTGCTCGATTTCCCCCTGCTGTAACTGCACCCGGCCAGCATTGTGACTGGCATCCGTTGCCAGTTTCTCAGCCTGATGTTTCAATTGTTCAGCGTTCTGATGGACATCGACCACCAGTAAACGAATTTTTTCTGAGAACTCATTAAAGCCCTCGCTTAAGTGACCCAGTTCATCATGACTGGCAATTTGCAGTTTATGGCTCAAATTCCCTTCACCTTCCGCAATTTCACTCATGGCCTGTACCAGCTCATGCAGTGGTCGAAGTGCACGGCCAATCAACAGAGCCACGACCCCTAACATGAGAAATGCAATCAATGTCGCAACGACAACAGCATTGATGACAGAGCTTTGAATCGGTCCCATAACCGCTTGTTCATCCAGCACCAATCCGATATACCAGTTTGATCCGGAGACAGCTCTGAAACCGGCCATATAAGTATCTTTCTCACTATTGAATGTTGTCATCTCACCAGAACCGGCCAATTGTTTCATGACACGGGTATTTAATGTTCCAGCAAGTGCAGACAGGTTTTTCATGGCTAAGGTTTGATCCGGATGCACCAGAATCTGTCCCTGATCATTGATCAGCATGGCATAACCACGATCACCAAAATTGGCACTCAAAACCGTGTCAATGATCGTTTCAAGGGAAATATCCACCCCAAGTACACCTTTGCGATCAGGGATGGCCGCCGCAAATGAGATGATCAGATTTCCAGTCACGACATCCACGTATGGATCAGTCACAATCACCTGTCGTTGACTGATCGCCTGTTGGTACCATGGCCGAACTCTTGGGTCGTATCCGGCGGGCATTGGATCATCCGGAATAATAGTCATTTTGCCGTTACTCTCACCCAGATAGCTGGCCATTAACTGTCCACCCTCACGTGCCTGAGTGAGCACCGAAACGGTGTTCTCCAGCAACTGGTCCGATGTGGCAGCTGCCCGAACCAAAGCCTCTTTACCTTTAATCCAATGGGTGATCGATTGCTCCAACAGCTCACCATTGGACTGAATCTCGGATGTTAATGCCCGACGTGCATCACCCGTCAACGAAAAATAACCGCTCAATGTCTGTACAGAACTGATCAGCAAAATTACAAACCCAGTGACCAGCAGCAACTTCGACCGTAAGGAAAGGCCTTCGGAATTGCGCATATTCATTGTCATAATTATTCCTAACTCAACGGCACCGGAGTGATATACCGGCTGTATGGAAAAATGGATAAAGAACTAATCCGTGCTGTATATAGCGACTGCTTTGATTCATTTTTTAATGATATTTTGCACCACAATGTTATGACTCCTTTTTGCTGAATCATTCAACTCGTCTCAGCTTAAACAGGATCGTTTTCATTCTCTGTTTTCGCTCTTCAGTTCATATCTGCACAAAAATGGACCGTGGCGAAAAGCAAGATCCCCATCAGCATGCACCAGCCCTCATCCTGGTTTCGTTTTTTTCGCAGATAGATTTGTCCATGTCTCAGATGGACTCATTTTTGCTTTCCAAGACTGAGACAATCGATCAGATCGATCGAATCTTAATATATGGAGAAGTGTGATGGGTTTGGGGGGCATTCAAAACACCCCACAGTCTCTTCAACCGTATTTGCATGCCTTCCAATGGCCTCATCAAATCTGAAGCAAACGCGATAAACGCTCACATTTTCCACGACCGAAGCGCTGTCATAAGGACATCCGTTCAATGCCAATAATACTCAAAAAATATGTCAAAACGGTTGAAGCCGTTAACCGGGTGGTAGGCCGTATAGCCATGTACATCATCTTTGTGATGATCGGCATTTTGCTGTACTCATCCATTACCCGGGCGTTTTTTGTTCCGCCGATGTGGACCCTGGAAATGGCTCAGTTCACCATGGTGGCCTACTACCTGCTTGGAGGACCCTACTCCATGCAATTGGGTGATCATGTGCGCATGGACCTGATATATGGCCGCTGGTCGAACCGGACCAAAGCCTGGGTTGATACCTTCACCATATTATTTCTCATTTTTTATCTGATTATGTTGCTAGTCGGTGGCTGGTCCAGCACCTCGTATGCAGTGGAATACGGAGAACGCAGCTACTCTTCCTGGCGGCCATATATGGCACCTATCAAAATCGTTGCCTGTATTGGCATATTCCTGATGTTGCTACAAGCCATCGCCGAATTTTTCAAAGACATTGCCCGGATCAGGGGAGAACAGATTTAATGAGTTATGAAATGATCGCATTGCTCATGTTTGCATCCATGATGCTCATGATGATGACTGGGCAAAGAGTATTCGCTGCTATTGGTTTCGTCGCGGTGGTGGCGGCGTTGTCCATGTGGGGCACCGGCGGTTCAGAAATGGGATTTTCCGCAGCCATGAAATTAATGAAATGGTATCCCCTGCTGACGCTGCCGCTGTTTATCTACATGGGCTTTATGCTATCGGAATCAGGTATCGCCAATGACCTCTACGATATGTTCCATGTCTGGTTTGGTTCGTTACGAGGCGGGCTGGCCATTGGTACCATTATATTGATGGTCGTGGTCTCGGCGATGAACGGACTCAGCGTGGCCGGGATGGCAATTGGTGCCACCATTGCCATGCCGGAACTGTTGCGCCGCGGCTACGATAAAATCATGGTGACCGGTGTTATTCAGGCCGGCAGTTCACTGGGCATTTTGGTGCCACCCAGCGTCGTGCTGGTGCTCTATGGCATGATTGCCCGTCAACCCGTCAGTCAGTTGTGGATGGCAGGGGTATTCCCAGGTCTGATCATGGCTTCCATGTTCATTATTTATGTCGTGATACGCTGTCGTATACAGCCGGAACTGGGCCCGGTATTAGATGCAGAAGAACGTGATATGCCTCTGTCCAAAAAGCTTTCTTTATTAAAAGCGGGCATTTTACCGTTGCTGATATTCTTTCTAATGACCGGTCTGTTTCTGATGGGTATCACCAGTCTGGTGGAAAGCTCTGCAGTCGGAGCAGTGGCAGCCACCGTCGCGGCCCTCATTAAACGTCGTCTTACCCGTCAGGTCATGGAAGATACTCTGCGCAAAACCCTGGGCATCAGTTGCATGTTCATGTGGATCATTCTCGCGGCCATGTGTTTTGGTTCGGTGTTTGATGGCCTCGGTGCAGTGCGGGCCATCAAAAGCCTGTTTCTGGAACAACTCGGATTGAGCCCGTGGGAAGTGCTGATCCTGATGCAACTCTCATTTATTATCATGGGAACTTTTCTGGACGATACCGCCATGCTGGTCATCGTCGCGCCTTTGTACATTCCGCTGGTGGCAGCATTGAATTTTAATCTGATCTGGTACGGCGTGCTCTACACCATTACCTGCCAGATTGCCTACATGACTCCGCCGTTTGGCTACAACCTGTTTCTGATGAAAGCCATGGCACCTCCGCAGGTAGGACTCAAGGATATTTACCAGTCAGTCACACCGTTTGTGGCCATCATGATTCTGGCATTGGTGCTGATCATGGTGTTTCCGCAACTGGCCCTGTGGCTACCCACCCAATATTACGGCCGATAACCGTGATGAGTTCAGGCAGTCGCTGATGAGAGATCATCAGCATTTATTAATCAAGGGGAATCGAAAATGACGAACAGACGCAACTTTCTTAAAAAAGCAGGCGTTGTGGGAGCCGCCACCGCCATCGGCGCACCGGCCATTAAAGCCTCACCCAGCAAAATCAAGTGGCGCTTTCAGACCTATGCCGGACCAGCTCTGGCAGAATATGTGATCAAACCTTCCATCGATGCCTTTAATAAAGTCGCCAATGGGGAAATGGAAATAGAATTATTTTATGCCGACCAGCTGGTACCGACCGGCGAATTGTTCCGGGCCATGCAGAAAGGCACCATCGATGCCGTACAGTCAGATGATGATTCCATCGCTGCACCGGTGGATATCTCAGTCTTTGGCGGCTACTTCCCGTTTGCTACCCGTTATAGCCTGGATGTTCCAGTATTGTTTGAAGAATACGGACTGAAACAGATTTGGGAAGAAGCCTACGGTGAAATAAAAGGCGTTACCTGGCTCGGTGCCGGTGCCTGGGATCCCTGTAACTTTGCCACCAAAGATCCTATCAACAGCCTCGAAGACCTCAAAGGCAAACGCATCTTCACATTTCCGACTGCCGGTCGATTTCTGTCACGCTTTGGCGTGGTACCAGTCACCCTGCCCTGGGAAGATGCCGAAGTGGCGTTACAGACTGGTGAACTTGACGGCTTGGCATGGTCCGGTATCACTGAAGACTATACCTCCGGCTGGGCGAACGCGACCAACTACTTCCTGACCAACAATATCTCCGGTGCCTGGATCGGTTCTTATTTTGCCAACAGCAAAAGCTGGGATGCTCTGCCGGAAGACCTGCAAACGCTGTTCAAGCTCTGTATGAACAGTTCACATTACCACCGCCAGCACTGGTATTGGGGTGGTGAGGCAAGGCTCAGAACCGAAGGTACCAAGATGAAACTGACCACCATCGCCGATGCTGAATGGGCCAAAGTGGAAGCCGAAGCCCACAAATTCTGGGATGAAGTGGCCAAAACCAGCGAACGCTGTGCCAGGGTGGTCAAAATTCTCAAGGAGTACAACGCCGCCATGGACAAAGCCGGCCCACCATACCGCTACTCCTGAACCCTTCACTCACGCCCGCCGGGCGTGAGTATTTTTGCCGCCAGATGCTATAACCGCAACAGGTTGTCAGTTAATATGCTGACCAGACAGAGAGATATTGATATCCAACGGAGTCTGCTTTGCATACAACTAATACTGTTCCGCCCCGGCGCCCCTCGCAGCAACATTCCACCATCATTATTACCGTCCTGTTATTACTACTGGCCGGTGAAATTTTATTCATCAGTCAGACCTTTGATGCCTATCTGTTATTCAAACGACAGAACCTCAGCCTCTGGCAGGAAGTCTTCGGTCAGCTGGGCCGGTTTGCTAAAGTTTTGACCCTAACCATCGTCATGGTTGTCATCCAGATAAAATCCCGTCTGTCGGATTACTGGCAGCAGCTCAATGAACAGTTTTCCAGCAAAGCACTGCTCTATTCTCTGCCTCTGCACGGACTCAGTTACGCCACGCTGCTGTACTTCTGCAGCCGATTATTTACCGGACTGGATCAACCCATCGGCAACATCGATTATTTAGGCTGGGTGTTCGCAGCAGCCTTTACCTTTGGGTTCTGGCTCATCAGTATCTGCCGGTTCGGCTTTGTGGTGCAACTTCTCAAACAGGAAAAGTACCCGTTGCTGATTGCCATCGCCATCAGTGTACTGGTATGGCTGTTCACTACCGGAACATCTGCCTTGTGGGATCCACTCAGCGAAGGCACCTTTACCCTTTCCGCCATTTGGCTGGCATTGTTCAATCCCGATCTTGTCGTTGTTTACCCGGCTGCAAAAGTGCTCGGCCTGGGTGACTTCGTCGTCAATATTGCCGCTGCCTGTTCTGGTTACGAAGGTATCGGCCTGATCACCGCTTTCACCAGCATCTATCTTTATCTCCACAAAGGTGAATTCCGTTACCCGCACAGCTTGCTGCTGTTTCCATTGGGCATCACCGTGATATGGCTGTTAAACAGTGTGCGCATCGCCCTATTGGTCTGGGTGGGATACTACTGGTCAAAAGATATTGCCGTCGGTGGATTTCATTCTCAGGCGGGTTGGATCATGTTTATTCTGACCTCTTTATTACTGTTGTGGATCGCCGGCTCCATCCGTTATTTTCGTCATCCGGCTGCCAGACCGGTTAAGACCGTCAGTACTGATAACGTCCCGGTTGCGACACTGATGCCTATGATTGCATTACTGGCGGTCTCAATTCTGACCAGTGCGTTTATTTCCGATTTCGACTGGCTTTACCCGCTACGGGTGATTGCCGTGACCGTTGTGCTTGCCAAATACTGGTCCAGACTGAATCTGCTCCCTTATCGTCCTGGCTGGGAACCGATGGCAGCCGGAATACTGGTGGCCGTACTCTGGGTGCTTCTGGTGCCACAGAATCCGGAATATAACGACACCTTCCAGGCCACCCTGAATAACACCTCCGATGGTATTGCCTGGGGTTGGCTACTGATACGCTTTCTCGGTGCAGCAGTGACCGTGCCTATTGCTGAAGAACTGGCCTTCAGAGCCTATCTACTGTGTCGGCTGTCCCGTTCAGCAGTCATACTTCGTGGTGAGGTTAGCGTAACCTGGGCGGCCGTGGCTGTTTCATCACTGGCCTTCGGCGCATTACATGGTGCCTGGTTGGCCGGTACTGTAGCGGGTGTCATTTACGCAATTGTCAGGATGCGCTCCAACTCCATCTCCGCTCCCATACTGGCGCACAGCCTGACCAATGCGCTCTTGTTCGCAATCGCTCTGATGAGCGGTAATTGGGGGCTGATTTGAATGTGCCTGCATACTACCCAAAGCCCTCCAAAAAGCCCCTGAATGATGTTGCAGGATAGTCAGAATAAAGCGAAAGCTATAAAACTCAGAAAATTTTTAAACGATAAGCAGCAGGTCCCTGACAGCACAGCAAGGCAGCCATTGTTCAGAGAGGTTATTTTTCTGCATGCACAGACATGATAATAAAAATGTCAAGAATGACACCGCCTTCATCACCAACATTTTCCGCCAGATACATCACAATTTATAACCAAATCTTGCCATGCTCATAAGAGCATCATCACATCTTTAAAATATAAACAAATGCTGTATATACACATTAGCAATCACACAACACACAAAAACCATTTGGACTTCCGAAAAATATTACGGGTTTTTTGACGTTTTCTCAGAGCACCTTCAAAAGTATGATTGCCGGCCATATGCATACCAATATACTTTATATAGAAAGACCAATTAAAGAATAACTGTAAAACAGAAAAACGTATAATGATCGAGTATCAATAAAGCCCTTTCTAAAATTAAAAATGGCCCTATTGAAAATAGCTTAATACATTGCAAAAAACTATCAATGACAACTTCAATAACACTGAGAGACTCACAAAATACGGCACAGAAAACTTCACATCGTCCTTGAAAAATCGGACATATTAAAACAAACACACCCAATTTATCAGAATACTTCTTGCAATCTTGTTCCCGCCACTCAATGGTTTTTCCAACAAATAGATTCTTAACATTTTTATAATGATCTTTTATAAAACAAAAAAGATCACAATGACAAATAAACCATCAAACTGCTCTATATCTATTGTATTAAAACTTACCCACACCTATTCAATGACCATAAATTTTCCGTATACACATTTTTAAAAATTCCAACCCATGAAAACCATATGCTAGTATCACCCCAAAATGCCTTACTGAGTATTTACTACTGAGAGTGGTGATTCAAACACTCTCAGCAGTATTCAGATATTTTCTTATAGATCTGAAAAACTTCCACTACAGCAAAGGTTTCATCATGGAGATCTCTACCACAGAACGGCTTGATCGTTTGATCCCTCTTCATACTTCTCAAGAAAATGTTTATTTCGAACAGTTACTGTATCCTGAAGACCCAATCTACAATATTGCCTGTTATCAAGTACTTCATTCCAATACAAATAAAGAGAAATTGAAACATTGTTGGGAGACACTTCACGAATACCTTGATGCCTTGCAAATGACATTTCATGAAGATGAAAAAGGTTATCCACATCAAAATCTGGTTAAGGACAGAAGCGCCACATTTCTGGAGAATGACTTTTCGTCACGAGAAAACCCCGAGACCGAAGCCCACAGATGGATGGAAGCGCGCCTTTCATTACCCATGGATTTTATGTCCGGCTGTATATCAGAGTTAAGTTTAATAAAATTATCTGATGACAAACACTTCCTGTTTTTCCGTTTCCACCATATCGCCATAGACGGGATGGGAGTCCACGTTTTAGTGGAATACTTTCATAAATTGTACGAAGCTTCTGAGAATAACAATGATACCTCTTGGTTGACTTCGATTCCCGACTATAGAACTTTCGCAAAAAACTCAAAAAACTATCTCAGCTCCAGCCGATACGAAAACGACAGGAAATATTGGCAGGATAAACTGAACGAAATAGTGGTTACCAAACTGGAAACCTTTCATAATTCGCAAGGCAGCGACGAAGTCACATACAAACTTCCAAAGACACTTAGCAACTCAATAAAGCAATTTTGCGAGCAACATAAGACAAGCTACCTTGTTCTCCTTTCATCTATAATCAGCATATATTTTTCAAAACTCTTAAATCGTCCCGACATTGTATTTGGCACTATCGTCCACGGCCGAGGAGGTGCGCGCAGCAAAAAAACTGTCGGTATGTTCTCCAATACAGTACTTATAAAATGTGACATACCTGAAGGTTCAACCTTAAAACAACTGACAAAAAAACTGAGCAAAGAACTGTCCAATACCTTACGACACAGCCGTTTTCCCTACAGCCACCTTTCACGCCTTTCGAAGAAAATCGACCAATCGCCTGCTGATATCATCATTAATTGTGAGACGTTTTCCGACAATCGAATGGGTGTCAATAAAAAGATTGAGACTTTTCATCTTGGTAATAAACATGAAAAACAACCACTACAAATACGTTTGATTGATTATGACTTTAATGATGAGTTGGAAATAAAGATCACATATAACCATCGATTTTTTGATGATCAGGAAGTCAGACTTATGGGCAAAAGGCTCCTGAACATGCTGAATCATTGTATTCAGGACATCGAAGTCCCCACCGCCAGAATTCCGATCCTGCCCGATGAAGAACGAGACATTCTGTTAAAAGACTGGAATGAGACCAATGCGGAATATCTGAAAGACAAAACCGTACACCAGTTATTCGAATCCCGTGTGGTTGAATCACCCGATAATATCGCTCTGATTTTTGATAATAGTAAACTGACCTACGCAGAGCTGAATCACCGCGCCAATCAACTGGCACATTCCATCAGACAAACGTACCAGAACACACATCACACTGAATTAACACCCAATACTCTCATAGCTCTGTATCTGGATCGCGGCTTCGACATGATTGTAAGCATACTCGCTGTATTAAAAGCCGGAGCTGCTTACGTGCCGATTTCGCCGGAATTTCCGGAATCAAGGATCCAGTTTATCCTTGAAGATACACAAACCCCCATGCTGATCAGCCAGACATCGCACACTCAGACAATCCGTCATATTTGCAGCAATAAATCTTTATCTCCAGACGTGATTTTCTGCGACGAATATAACCCGCAAAATAATCAACTGACTGATACCCCCAAAACCAGTTGTACCGCAGACGATCTGGCATATGTATTGTACACCTCGGGAACAACCGGTCAGCCTAAAGGCGTTATGATCAAACACCGGAATATTTGTCATTTGATCGCGGCCCAGAACGAGCGCTTTGATACTGCACACCATCAATGCGCTTTACAGTTTGCGGCATATGTTTTTGATGCCAGTGCCTTTGAGTTATTTGTCAGTTTGATTTCCGGTCATCAAGTTGTGCTGTGTACCGATGAACAGCATCGTGATCCGGAAATGCTTGCTGAGTTGATAAGTCAGCACAGTGTCGAAATTGCCACTTTGCCGCCAGCTATTTTAAATCAGATGAACGACTCTGGCCTGGAATCTCTGAAAACGCTCATAACTGCAGGTGAAACTCCATCACCTGATACCCTCAGAAGATTCAGTCAGAATCGCAGTGTACATAATGCTTATGGTCCAACAGAAACAACCGTTTGCGCCTCTTCCTACAAAATTAACAGCAGCCAATATACATCTGCTGCCAATATTGGTAAGCCGTTAATAAACGCCAGAACCTATGTCCTGGATCACGCCATGAATCCGGTACCTATTGGCATACCTGGTGAGTTGTATGTTGGTGGCGCCGGTTTGGCCGGTGGCTATCTGAATCGGCCGGAATTAACGTCTGAGCGTTTTATCAAGAACCCATTTTCGACCGATAGTGATAAATGCAATGGCTTCGACTTATTGTATAAAACAGGTGACCTGGCCCGCTGGTTGCCCGATGGTAATTTAGAGTATCTGGGCCGTAATGATTTTCAGGTAAAAATCCGTGGCTATCGCATTGAACTTGGAGAGATCGAACACGCCATGACCCGGATATCAGGTATTCGTCAGGCAGTTGTGATTGATCGGGTTCGCCATAACAGCCAATATCTGGCGGCTTACTATGTTTCTGCAGCGGATCACGACACTTATTTATCCGCTGATACGATAAGACATAAGCTTGCTGAACTGCTTCCGGATTATATGGTGCCAACAACCTTTGTGGAACTGGAAACTATACCGCTCACCATTAACGGCAAAGTGGACCGACGCGCACTTCCAGAACCGAAGTGGAACGATCAGGAAAACTTCACCTCACCACGAAACACCATGGAACAGCAAATCTGCTCTATGTGGAGAGAGGTGTTGGGGTTGGAGCAAGCAGGAATACATGATGATTTTTTCCGTGCTGGAGGCGACTCGATTACGGCTATTCAATTGGTTTCCAAGCTACGTCAATCCGGTTGGACTCTACATGTTAAAGATGTTTTTGCATTACCGACGGTTGCCCAACAGGCCGCATTTCTCGACGAGCAGACCTCCCAGGAACAGGTGAATGCGGAAAGCGGTACCTTAACAGGCCGCTTTGATCTACTACCGGTTCAGCAATGGTTTTTCGATTCCCAGTGGTCTCAGCCGAACCATTGGAACCAGGCATTTATGATCAAACTGCCGGCCGATATTGATCACGCCCATATCCTTCAGGCGTTATCCAAATTGGCATTACATCATGACATGCTACGTGTTCGCTTTGAAAATGGTCAGCAGATTTATCAAACAGATAAAGACGCATATCTCCCTGTCCTACACATACTGGATATCAGGACTCTGAGCGCGCAGCAGCTTGAAAAACAACTGACAGACTGGCAAAGCCACTTTGATATTAAAAAAGGGCAGCTATGGTGTGCAGCTCTGCTAACTGGTTATCAGGATGGTATAAATCGGTTATGGTTTTCGGCTCACCATCTGGTGATTGATTTCGTTTCCTGGGGCATTATCAGTGAAGATTTAAAAGCCCTCTTAACTCACCAGCCACTGAACAACAAAACCAGTAGTTACCGGCAATGGGTTGAGGCCGTTAAGAGTTATGCAACACAAAATCCGCAGGAAATTCATTGGTGGAGGGATCTGACAAACGACTCAACGAGTCTTCCAAATCCTGTCGGGCATCACAGAAAATATTGGTCCCTTTCCACAGAGAAAACCCAACAACTACTGGGTCGGGCTAACAGCGGTTATCACACCGAGACGAAAGACCTGCTATTGGCAGCACTGGGTATAACACTATGCGAACTCTTTCAGTCTGACAGCCAATTGGTCACCATGGAGGGGCATGGCCGAGAGAACTTTGATAACACTCTGGATGTTTCTCATACCGTTGGCTGGTTTACTACTTTATATCCTGTCCGATTAAACGGGAACAAGAACATTCATGAAGCGATCATTGAAACCAAGGAAATGCTTCGCACGATTCCAAATAAAGGTATCGGTTATGGCACCTTCGTTCAGGCTGGTATGTTACCTCAGGCTAAGCTGCCATTGATCAGTTTCAATTATCTTGGTCAACTCAATAAAGGAACGCAACAAGATATCACCCGGCCATGGCAACTCGATATAGATACTGTGGGAACAACCGTCGCAGCTAATAACCGGAGTCAGTTCTTGCTCAGTATCGACTGTGCTGCTTTGGAACAGGGTCTGCAATTAATCATCGATTCACAGCTTTCAGAACGACAGACCGACGAGTTTATTCAATCATTCTCACAAACACTCGAACAGATACTGAACCAGTGTATGAGAATGAGCAGTACCGGTGGGATCCATACCGCCAGCGACTTCGAAATGGAGCCGTTGTTTCAACAACGACTGGAAGCATTGCAGCAAGAACACGATATTGAAGCAATATTTCCGGCCACCAGTCTGCAACAGGGATTCATTCATCACTACCTGACCCGGCCAGATGACGATGCCTACCGGATGCAACTGGTAGTGGATTATCAACAACCGTTGGATGTCGGTTTGTACCAGCAGGCATGGACCATGGCAGCACAACGTTTCCCATCATTGCGCACAGCATTCGACTGGGATGTTTATGTGATTCAGATCATCACCCGCGATCAGAGCATCAATAAGGACAATTTCAATACCCATGATTTGAGTGCATTATCTGATCAGGAACAGCAACGCGTTATTGAAGAACTCAAGCTGCAACACCGAAAACCATTCGATCTGAGCAAGCCGGGCTTAATTCGTCTGAGCCTGATCAAGCGCAGTGATCGACTCTACACCTTGATCAAAACGGAACACCACAGTATTACGGATGGCTGGAGTGGCCCGGTGCTGATCGATACGGTGCACCGTTATTACGATGAATTGTGTCAGGGACAACACCAGGAGGTTATCGCGGAAACTGCCTATCTTCAGGCGCAGCAATATCAAAGGCAACAGCAGGATAAAACACATCGCTATTGGGCTGACATCAAGCCACAGTTCATCAAAACCAATGATATTAGTGCCATGTTCGGACAGCGTGTTGATCTGGAAAAAATGCGAGATATTACAAACCCGGCGGATATGGAAATCATCATTACTGGAAAGGATTTCAACGCTCTTAAAGAACTGAACCGGCAATTAGGCGTCACCGTTAATACCATTTTACAGTTCTCATGGCACAAGCTGCTGCAAACGTATACTGGAGACGAACAGACCATCGTGGGCACAATTGTTTCCGGTCGCGATATACCCATCACAGATATTGAAACCAGCGTTGGGCTTTATATCAATACCTTACCGTTGGCAATCAACTGGCATCCTGACATTACGGTTGAGCAGATGCTGCAAGACACTCACCAACATATTGCGGCACTAAGCAGTCACAGTCAGATTTCATTGGCCGAGTTACAGCACGATGGTCATCGTCTGTTTCACAGTCTGTTTATTTTTGAAAACTACCCAATGTCCAATCTGTCACAGACAACCGAGATTGGTACACACATGGTAATACGCGAGTTTTATGAAAAAGCGGATTACCCTCTGGTGGTAAAAGCATATGAATATGAAGACCGCCTGATGATGACCTTGAATTATAGTCAGGATTGGTTGCAGCCCCTTCAGGCACAACGATTGTGTGACCAGCTGAAACAAATTGTTATGCAGGTGGTATCACAATCAAAACAACCGATCAGAAATATTAATCTTTCTGAATTCGACCAGGTCCAATTACAACGTTGGAATAATACCCGCCAGAATTACCCGGCCACCACCTTGCTGGACGGGTTCTGCACACAGGTCGAACATGCTCCTCATACCACCGCAGTCATTACCTCCATGGGCTCGATCAGTTACGCTGAACTTAACCGTCAACGTCTGGCGCTGACGTACCACCTGCTAGACAAAGGCGTTACCCGGTCTCAGCTCGTTGGCGTATTAACCGATAAAGGCGAAGCCCAGGTGACTGCCACCCTCGCCATCCTCTCAACCGGTGCTGCCTACCTGCCTCTGAACGTCAGTTGGCCGGCTCACCGTTTGCAGGAAGTACTCATGGCCGGGGGCGTCGAACATCTACTGATCTCCCGCCAGCAATACCACAACCACCATCAACAGGCATGGCTGAATAACTATCAACTCACCGTGGTTGAAGATGTCTGCCAACAGAACCTTACGGACACGCGTGACCGCACCGCCGAGCTCCCCAGCCTTCGGCCT
>NZ_JBNKSF010000013.1:0-3774 GCF_050297175.1 Gynuella sp.
CTCTTCGTTGCCTATAGGGACATAGGTAAGGGGCGTGAGCAGGACGCGGCAGCCTTGTAACTCCTTGGAATAGCTAGCTATTCCGCGCATCGTTACGCCTTGATCTACACCACCTCAAACGCACACTTCAACTCGTCCAACTGCGGATTCTAGGATGAATGGATAAAGTTTCCAGGCTAGAGAATATGCTGTTTCCAATACAGGAGATCAGCATGAATATCTCACGAATTCAGCCTGCCACTACACGATCACGGCCATTCTGCTTGGCACTATAGAGGGCCTGATCGGCACGATCTATGGTGTGTTCGATCATCTCATTGTCACGGCGTGTGCTAAAACCAATTGATACCGTGAAACTGAATTGCTGCCCTTCGTGATTGATTTCAATTGCAGTAATGCGTTCCCTCACGCGATTCAGACAATTCATGACACATGAGGGGGGTTCAGTTTCGGGTAAAACGAGCAAAAATTCCTCGCCACCCCAGCGCGCGATGTGATCAGTTGCGCGAATTGTTTGCTCAGCCGTTTCAGCAAAACGCTTTAACGCAATGTCCCCTGCTCGGTGGCCGTAGCTATCGTTGATTTTCTTGAAATGATCAATATCCAGCAACGCTACAGTAAAAGTTCGACCGTTACGGTCACTGCGAAGGCACTCCTGAGCGAGTAGTTCATTCATTGATCGACGATTCATCAGGCCTGTCAACTCATCGAATAAAGCAATCTGATGAATATGCTCTAAAGCAGCTTCAAGCTCCTTTTTCTGCGTATTTAGACCCTCACGTAGATGCTGCAGGCGGGAAGTCAGAAAGGTACCACCACTGAGTACAATCAGGATCATCACGGTATTAGCCACTTCGAGGCTCCATGCATTGCTACCCTGTGAGTGCCATACAACATAGGCCACGGCAGAGCCAAATGACAGTAGCGCAAACAGGGAAACAATAATTATCTGTCGAACCAACAGGCCAAACATACTGAACATGAGAATCACTGCCAGAATGGATGGAACAACACCGCGCCCTTCCCCTGCCAATGCGTATGCTACAGCATTGGCGGCTATCGCGTAACTTATCTGTATTAGCGCCAATGAGGGATCTTGCCAGCGCTCTGAATAACCGCTGCGTATAAGCAGGAAGAACACGACAAGTCCGCCCAGGGCGAAAAAGGTCCACACATAAATGGCAAGCGGCTGAGTTCCAGAAAATCTGGCAAGCAGGTTAAGCACCGCAACGCAGGCAAGCATCAATAGAGTGGCGACTCCAGTGAGCTGGAGCCGAATACGTCGTTGAGGATTAGTAGTCAGCAACCAGTCAATAAAAGTTTGCATGCGCAGGCATTCCTGGTTGGGATGATCTATCCGGTTTTTTCATTTTACTCAAACTCCAAAATTCAGTAAAAAATTCGAATTGACTATATTCTATCTTCAACCTTTAAGATTAGCTGATAGGCTGCATTGCCTTGAGCCATAATTAGTTAATTCCTCTTTAGGTTCTAATAAATATTTACTTGCATGCATGCCATTGATACGCGGAGACAATTTTATCACCTTCCTTTTCATTAACTGATATGTTTTTGCATATTCATAACACTTTTCCTGGGCTTTTGGGTTAGAACATTTTTACTTTCCCAGCTCCTTTACCAGAAAATATTACCCCCCCATCTGATGGATCATCAGTCAAATATCTCTATTAGAGCCGGGGACTTGTTATCGTGAAGCGCTATAATCCTAGAATCTGCAGTTGGACGAGTCGTAGTGCGTTTACGGTGGTGTAGATCAAGGAGTTACAAAGCTTCCGTGTCCTGCTAACACCCCTTACCTATGTCCCTATAGAGAAAGCTTCCGCGTAGGTGGTACGAGCCCACAGATTGGCGAAGGTAGAAAACAATGCAGGCGCTATTGTCGAGAACAATGCAGGGAGCAATTGTAGAGAGCGAAGCACGACTCCAGGGAAGGAGGAGGTAGAGCGAAGCAGGATGCTTGAGCCGAGGATGCCAGAGCCGATGCATAGGAGCGTTTTCAGCATGGATGCTGTTATTTCGCGAATGCATGGATGCATAGGAGCGTGAAAAGATAAATCGACTGTAACGGTTTACTAAGCAATGAGTTACCCTCTAATTCGAGAGGTCAACTACGAAATCCAGGTTCAAACTCTGCTTGAGGGTCTCACAATAGGTGGGCACTTTTTATCGGAACAGAGGCATGCACACAATCAGCATAAATCATTACTGCATCTTATGATACCGGCTAGAAAAGATAAATTTTAACTTCACCCATTGGATAACCCAGTAACGCTACAGGCATTTGTGAAAAATCCATATTCAATAGCGGATTCCAGAGAAATATATTTTAGACAGAAATCTTTAATTGGTCAGAGTGATATCAACTGACCTGGTTGACATCTCCTCTAACAAATAACTCAACGAAAAATATCCTGCGGTTCAACAATAAAATCGAGCGCATCGCTCATGCCAGCCTGGTCGGATACCGCCAACTGGTAACTGCCGGGTAAAGGCATACTCAGATGAAGGGTGTCTCCATGCTCGTCCAGTAGTTCTCCATTCAGGAACCAGTACCATTGAGGCTGTCCGCCAACCGCCTTAAAACTAAGTTGCGGTTGTGAGGTGGTTGATGGATGACGTTTAAGCCTTGTATTCCTGTCCAGGCCTATGATCTGAACTGGGGTTTCACTTAACAGGCCATCACTTTGTCTGCAACGAGGATCGAGTGGTGGAATTCGATTAGCATTTCGCCATTTTGCTGGTATCCAGCTTTGTAATGCTGCAGGCCAGATCGGCAGCGTTTGTTGCCTGCTCTGAACGTGACAGCCCAGCGCTGCACGCAGACCACTATCTGCTGCAATGCTGAAGGTCTGATAAGGCGTCGAGATGAGTGGAGCTTGTGCAAGGCTACCCATCAACGTGGGTGGTATCACGCCGTCCAGTATCCAGGCTTCCATCTTCTGATCGCATAGATCGGGTGTGTTTTGCCCACCGGGCCAGCAAATCTGCTTGCGTGTTACGCTATCCGGCTGCGCATGCGCTGAGTAGGCCGTGTCGGGTAGGATGGCAGAGACTGAGCGCAGGATAGGGACGGCTGTAAAGCTACCATAATGCCCTGTCATGGCTGCATTATCCGGGCTACCCACCCAGACGCCAATAGTATGGTGTTCGCTAGCACCTATGGCCCAGGCATCACGGTTTCCATAACTGGTTCCAGTCTTGATGGCGACATTCTGGCGCCAGCTTTCTCCAACCTTTGCTTGCGCCAGAATATCTCGAATAATCCAGGCGGCACCGGGGCTAAGTAGCTTGCGTCGTTGTATGCTGTCAAGCGCAGTAAACCTGGGAGTAATCGCGTAGCCTTCATTAGCCAGTGCGCTATACAGGGCGACCAGATGTTGCAGATTTGTTGCTTCCCCACCAAGCGCCAACGTCAGGTTCGGGGTGGCATCAGGCGGCAGCAAAAGCCCGGCTCCAGCGGTTTGCATGCGGGCAAAAAAGTTGCCGGGGCCAAGTTGCTCCAGCACCTGAACGGCCGGGATATTCAGAGACTT
Organism: Gynuella sp.; assembly: GCF_050297175.1. Classification (NCBI taxonomy): domain Bacteria; kingdom Pseudomonadati; phylum Pseudomonadota; class Gammaproteobacteria; order Oceanospirillales; family Saccharospirillaceae; genus Gynuella; species Gynuella sp. The sequence continues at coordinate 3,555 of NZ_JBNKSF010000013.1, forward strand.
TTGCAATGCCCGGCTGACACTAACCGCTCCGGAAAATCCGCGCGTAAAATTCTGGGGTCGATAATCGCCAAAGGTCAGCGGAACATCCATCAACAGGCTCTGGCTATGAATCAAACCTTCATCCAGCGCCAGCCCGTAGATAAAGGGTTTCAGGGTCGAACCGGGTGAGCGCTCGGCGGTCACCATATCGATATAGCCGAAACGTTCGCTATCTGTCATG
>NZ_JBNKSF010000014.1:0-185275 GCF_050297175.1 Gynuella sp.
CACGCCCTTTGAGCAAAACTGCTTTGAGCTGTTGCGGCAGGCTTATGTGGATTCCCGTTATAACCCCACTTATTACATCACCACCGAGCAATTAGATTGGCTGGCAGAGCGAATTAATCACCTTCAGCAACTGGCTGAAAAGCATTGCCGCGCCAAAATCGACCATTTGGGCTGACAAGGCCGATACAAACGCCTATACACCAGGATGACAGTGAACCTGGCTTAGCCCATAAATATGAGCAAAGGGAGCTTGCACAGGCCTCAAGATGACGGCTTTAATCTGGACAATAGAGCCAAAGGCAATGTTCACGAGACAAGTCAGCTTCAAAGCCTAATCTCTAAATCTCCCAAACTCACGGCCCACGTCAGAAAAATGGCCCAGATTAGCTGAATTAGGCTGTTCTACAGGGAGAAGTCCCCTATCTCTATGTTTGTGGCATTTTTAGACCCGCAACACTCATATCCGGGTTCATTTTTCTATGCACACCGGAGGTCATTTGAATGGAGGCAATTGAGCTGGCCCTTTGTCGGTTTTGTGAGTAGTGGACGTTTTGTGGACGTTAAAACGCCTGGCAATTAAAGTTTTACGAATAGCCTGGCTGCGAGTGATTTTCTAAACAATTGATTTTGAAGGGAAAATTTGGTGCCCGGGGCCGGACTTGAACCGGCACGACCGTTAAGGGTCGGGGGATTTTAAGTCCCCTGTGTCTACCGATTTCACCACCCGGGCTAGGAAGGAGTTTTTATAGTAAGGTCGGTTACCCTACTTAGAAGATGGAGGCTGGAGTCGGAATCGAACCGGCGTACACGGAGTTGCAGTCCGCTGCATGACCACTCTGCCATCCAGCCATTTCTATAAAAAACTAAGGCTAATGCCTTAGTCATTATCACTCCCCGATCACTCGGAGAATAATATTTGGAGCGGGAAACGAGACTCGAACTCGCGACCCCAACCTTGGCAAGGTTGTGCTCTACCAACTGAGCTATTCCCGCACTTAAACTATTGTTACAACTGTTATCTGGATCAGTACTGTTGCTTGATCCTTAAAACGAGCGGGAATTCTAAGGTAATCCCCGCTGTTGTCAAGCAATGATTTAAAAAAAGTCTTTTATTTTTAATGAGTTAGCGTCCGTTTTTGGATATGTTCAAATCTGGCCAGGCTGCCTTAAGGTAAACGAACATTGACCATATTGTTAATACCGCAGCCACTTGTAAAACGATCAACCCTATATTGGTAAGCAAGGTTCCCGGCGGCTGACTCAGCAACACAGCAATGGCAATCATCTGGAATGTGGTTTTATATTTTCCAATCATGTTGACTGCAACGCTGGCGCGTTTACCTAACTCAGCCATCCATTCCCGCAACGCCGAGATCACGATTTCCCTACCAACCATGATGATCGCCGGCAGTGTCATCCAGAGGGTATTATGTTCCTCAACCAACATGACCAAAGCAGCCATCACAATCAATTTGTCAGCAACGGGGTCTATAAATGCACCGAAAGGAGTTGTCTGGTTCAGTTTTCTGGCCAGGTATCCATCCAACCAATCTGTAACAGCCGCGAGAATAAAGACTGCCGATGCCCCCCAATAGCTCCACTGGAAAGGCAGATAGTAGAAAAAGATGCAGATTGGAATCATCAAAATACGACTTAAAGTCAGCCAATTAGGTATTGTCATCGATCATGCTTACCAGTAATTTTTTGAAAGTATATCCGGGTCATTTTTAATTGTGCAGAAATTCATAAATGTTTTGTGCAATGGTCTTACTTATTCCTTTTACTTTTGCGATTTCATCAGCGCTGGCAGCCATGACACCACGGGCGCTTCCAAAATAACGGATAAGTGCCTTACGGCGTTCAGCACCTATTCCTGGAATATCGTCCAGTAATGACCCCGTACGTGCTTTGCCACGTTTGCCTCGATGGCCAGTAATGGCAAATCGATGGGCTTCATCCCGGATATGCTGTAACAGATGAAACGCTGGGGAATGCTTTTCCAGCTCCAGTGTATGTTCGATATCTTGCAGATATAGTGTTTCAAGCCCCGGCTTACGCCCTTCTCCTTTGGCGATGCCCATCAGTAATGTCTGATTCATTTGTAATTCGTCCATAACCCGCCGGGCAACATTGAGCTGCCCTTTACCACCATCAACCATTAAGATGGTGGGCAGTTTATGCTCTTCAACCATGAGCCGTTTATACCTACGCGTCAGTGCTTGTTCCATCGCCGCATAATCGTCACCACCCGTAATACCGGTAATATTGAAACGGCGATAGTCGCTTTTCAGAGGCCCTTCCCGGCCAAATACCACGCAGGAGGCAACGGTCGCCTCACCTTGACTGTGACTGATGTCAAAGCATTCAATACGCTCGATATCTGTTTCCCATTGCAGCTGTTTTTCAAGCTCGGTAAACCGGCCAAGAATGCTCTTACGGTTAGCAATATGGAGCGCCAGTTGTTCGGTCGCGTTGGTTATCGCTAAATTCAACCATTTGCGGCGATCTCCACGGACATTATGGGAAAATTTAACCTTTCGGTTGAATTCCTGCTCAAAAGCAGCGGAGAACAAGTCGTAATTGGCCAGCTCCAGGTTGGTCATGATTTCATTGGGAATCTCGTGATTACGCTGGCCAAAGTAGTATTGCCCGATAAATGCTTCAAAGGCGGTTTCAGGCTCTTCTTCCAGTCCAATGCGGGGGAAGAACTGGCGACTGCCAAGTACTCGGCCATCTCGGATAATGATCATGGCTATACAGCACCCGGACGCCTGTAACTCCATTGCCAGGACATCTACATTACCGGCCTGACCTGCAACAAATTGTTGCTCCTGAATCTTCCGAACAAACAATAACTGGTCTCGAATTTCGGCCGCTTTTTCGAAATTTAATCCAGAAGCAGCATGATCCATTTCGAGTTCAAGCTGTTCAATCAGATCATTGCTTTTGCCTTCCAGAAAAAGCCTGGTATGGCGCACATCTTCTTTATATTCGTCTTCAGATACCAATCCAACACAGGGCGCTTTACAACGTTTTATCTGATATTGAAGGCATGGACGGGTGCGATTGCTGAAAACGGAGTCTTCGCATTGGCGTACTTTGAACGCTTTCTGCAATACCGAGAGTGCTTCTCTGACTGCAGATGCTCCGGGGTAAGGCCCAAAGTATGTGCCTTTCTTTCGCTTTGACCCGCGATGAAAGTGTATGCCAGGAAATGTTTGATCGGACAGAAACAGGTATGGATATCCCTTATCATCCACCAGCATGATGTTATACGGTGGCTTATGGGTTTTGATCAGAGTCTGTTCGAGTAGTAGCGCTTCTGTCTCGCTATGGGTGATCGTAACATTTATATGATGAATATGACTGACCAACGCAACGGTTTTGTTGGTCAACCCACGGGAATGAAAATAGGAGCCAACCCTGGCCTTAAGATTTTTGGCTTTGCCAACGTAGAGTAACTCGTTGTCTTCACCCAGCATCTGATAGACACCGGGTTTATTGGGAAGGCTTTTGACAAACGATTTAGGATCAAACTCACTCACGGTATGAAATACTAAACAGCTTCTTCAGCATCCAGCATACCGTGTTTGATGGCAAGAAGTGTCAGTTCCACGTCTGAGTCTATACTTAATTTTTCAAAGATCCGATAACGGTAGGTATTCACTGTTTTAGGGCTTAAGCACAATTTGTCCGAAATTTCCTGAACTTTTTGGCAGGATACGATCATTAGCGCAATCTGCATTTCTCTGTCAGATAAGTCATCAAATGGTGTTTTACGACCATTGCTGTCTGGCATAAAACTATTCAGCGCCATTCTCTGGGCTATTGCAGGACTCAGATATTTCTGACCAGCGTGCAACGTTTTGATAGCTCTGGCCATCTCTTCAACATCTGCACCTTTGGTTAAAAACCCAGAAGCACCCGCTTGCAATAGTCTTGAAGGGAAAGGATCTTCACCCCACGCAGTAACATTCAGAATTTTCACATCTGGACAGGCTTTGGCGATCTTTCGGGTAGCTTCCAAACCACCGATGCCTGGCATCTTAACATCCATAAGCAATACATCAGGCTCAAGTCTTTTTGCCAGTTCAATTGCCTCTTCACCAGATTTTCCCTCAGCAATAACTTCAATTCCCTTGACATCCTCAAGCAATCGCGTGATGCCAGTTCTTACCAGATCATGATCATCAACCACAACAATTTTAATCATGTCTATATTTTTTTGCCAAGTTTAAGGGAGGGCTTATTGAATCTCATAGAGTCTGAAATGTCTATGAAATTTATGCCCGGATTATCGCCAATGGTGGCTATAAGTACTTTTCAGCATAGGCGGCCAACCTACTTCTTGCAACCCCTTTTAATGTGATGCTACCACCGTGGTCGAATCCCTTGAAACGCTCGCTCATATAGGTCAGACCCGAACTGGTAGCACCCAGATAGGGGGTATCGATCTGGGCCAGATTTCCCATACATAGAACCTTGGTCCCCTCACCGGCACGGGTTATGATCGTTTTGATTTGATGTGGAGTCAGGTTTTGTGCCTCGTCAACAATCAAAAAGCTGTTCTGGAAACTGCGACCACGAACAAAGTTAAGGGACTTAAAGTGAATGGGCATATTTGACCCGACGTAGTGTTCACTGCCTGATGGGTCATAGTCTTCAGCGTGTAGTGCTTCAAGATTATCCGTAAAAGCACCCAGCCATGGGGTCATTTTTTCGGTTTCGGTCCCTGGAAGGAAACCAATATCTTCATCCAGCCCGCGAGTACTACGAGTCGCAATAATTCTCTTGAAGTTTTTCTGTTCAAGAGTCAGTTCCAGTGCACATGCCAGTGCCAGAATAGTTTTACCACTACCGGCAGGACCATTCAGCGAGACCAGATCAATATCCGGATCCATTATCAGATACATGGCCATAGCCTGATAAATATCGCGCGGATTCAATCCCCAGCATTTTTGTCTCATCAACAGTCCGGTGTTGAGAAGCTCCAGAGTGACCCATTCGTCATCCACCGCTTTAATTCGTCCTACGAATTCCTTTTCATCCACAATAAACTGGTTGATAAAAAACTTGCTTCCTAATAACTGATACAACAATGCTTTTGGCAGAGTATGAAATTGCTCACCAGTCAGAGTTTGCGATTGAATGGCATCAAGCTGCTCCCAGAAGGAACCATCAATTCGATGATAGCCAGTAGTTAGCCGATCAATGTCGGTGATCAATTGGTCATTATGATAGTCTTCTGCGCTTAGCCCGCACCCCCTGGCTTTGAGGCGCATGTTGATATCTTTAGTAATCAGAATGACGTCTTTGTCGGGAATTCGTTTCTGAAAATTCAAAACGTCATTGATTATTTGATTGTCGTTGATCTGACTGGTCAGCTTGTGACCATGATGCTCGAACCCCGACATCAAAATGCTCAGTCTTCCCTGAATAATCTCTACACCGTCTTCGTATTTTTTGATCACGACCCCTTCAGCTATTTCACGGGGCGTAGATGCTCCAATGATATTATCAATGGTTCTGACTGCCTGACGGCAATCTGCTGCAACAGCAGACGGCCCCACTTTTAGCTTATCCAACTCCTCCAATACCACCATGGGAATCATGATGTCATGCTCTTTAAAGTTATAGACCGAGTTCGGATCATGGATCAGAACATTTGTATCAAGCACATATATCTTGGGTCTTTCCATTAAGAGTCCTTAACTTTATTGTTTTCTAATGCAATACATCATCAGTCCGTGGAAATACGGGGCCAAAACTGGCAGGCAACAGATCCATCCGGGATATCGTTATCAAATCGTGCAGGCCTACACTCTCATCTTCACTGACCCAACCAACATCTTCCAGACACACGCAGGTGGCCTGCACAGCGTCCAGTTCTACAATGACGACCAGGTGAAACTGGTCTCCCACTCTGAATGTCATCAGATCCCCGACTTCAACTTCGTTGTAATGGGTAAAGATAGGATCTCCAAAATGATGACTGCTCAGGTCCTGACTTTTATTGAATCTGGCGGAGGCCACAATACTGATCACTTCAACGATAGAAGGATCGGTTAGATCAATGGAAACTTCGCCATCCACCACTTCATCAGGGCCGTCAAACATGCGTTCTAACAATGCCAACAATAGTTGAAAATCATTTTCAGACCATTGCAGCTCATCGCTATTAAACTTTTGTGAACGGCTGGTGGCACCGACGTGGATACCGGTTTCGAGGGTAATGTCCCTGAAACCAACATCTCCTTCCGGGATGACAAATGCGACTTTTGCGGGGGTGAAGTCAGAGTCCGACAATAACCGCCAGACAAGAGACTGATTAGATTGAATAGCCATAATTTGCACCTCTTCACAAGGGGTTGCAATTAACTGATCGGATGAAACCGATCACACGGTAGCTTATCGATAAAACAGCTTCCTAAATAAAGCCTTACGCTCTTTCTAAAATGGACCAGGACTCCTGTTTTCTCAAGTTTTGATCAGTTCATCATCACGATAATTCTATGAATTGCAAGCGCTTTTTTTCTTGTTTGACAATAATTCGTCACAATACGCAGCCATTAAAATGACCCTAAAAAGGGCTGTTTTCCCTACTCCTACCTGAGAATATCAGAGACAGCTTCTGCGACTTTTCGCGGTTTCTGGAAGATTAGCGAATGGTCTGATCCAGGCACCGACACCAATTTCCAGCCTCTTTGAGTCGCCAGTACAGAATGAAACTGACGCATCTCCTGATGACTGTTGGCACCGTGAATTAATGTTACTCGCTGATGGCTCGGGTAGAGCTGCTCGCGTTCACAATTTTTCATGTAAGCTGTCAAAGCATCCAGCTCATTGGCCAACCCCATTATCCTGTGAGCAAGCCGCTGATACATCGTCTCTCTGGTTTTAGGGTTTTTGGTAGCAACAGCCATAACCAGTTGGGCAAACTGCTTTACCCCTTCCGCAGATGTATCCTCACAACGCATGATTTGGGTTGCCTCCGAATACTGATTTCGGATAGTCAGGGTCTGATAAAAGTTCGCACGCTCCAATAATGCGGGCTCAACCAGTATTAACCGCTGAACTTCCAACCCGGCAAAAGCATTCAGATCCAGTGCACAGGCACCACCAAAGGAGTAACCAGCGATATCCAGCTCATTGATCTGAAGATGCTTCAACAATGCCAGCAAGTCAGCACGGATATTTTCTATTGAAAACGCTTTTTCATGCTGATGTGGATGAACCGTCTCACCTGCGCCGCGTAAATCCGGCACAATCATCCGCCGATAGCCCTGACTCATCCGACAGACATGGTGCCAGGTCAACTGACCAGCGACACCTGCACCGTGTAGTAACAGCAATGTTCTGTCTGGTTCATCAGGTTTTTGATATAAGTGATAACAGAGGCTGACTTCAGGTAAATGCAAATAATGCTTGGTTATGTTCAAGACTGGGTACAATCCACTTTATGACCATTAAGAGCTACACATTCTAGGGACAGCCACATAAAATCTCCAGCGTTCAGCAAACTCGGCGGATTCACTTCTTTGACACCTATTCAACTACCATATTCAGAAAACTATCTCGGGCTACTTGATCAAATAAGAACCCTGCCATATTTCATTGTGTTTGATAGTTCGAATCAACAACTCACCAATGACTCCCCTATCATTGCAACGGCATTACCAGAGCGGTGGCTATCCATGGAGACCCCAGACCATGGAGAAGAGTTTAAAATTGATAAAACACTGAAATATTCCGTTCAGGGCTCTTTCCAGACTAAAGATCTTTCCAAAATCGTTACAGATACCGCTCTAAAGTCAGTATCGGGTCATTTTCAAACGGGCTGGGCAGGTTACCTTAGTTATGAGTTTGGTTACCAACAAAATCACTTGTCGATTGAGGACATAAACTACCCCTTATTGAAAATTGGTCTCTATCTCTGGAGCCTTCGAATTGATGTAGCACAGCAACAAATTAGTGTGTATTTTCACCCAAAATGCCCTGATACAATTCGCAAAACTGTTCTGCAACGAATAAATAATCATTGCCCAGCGAAGACACACTTTACCTTGGGCACTACTTTTCAAAGAGAGAGTTCTTCTGACCGCTACTTAAAGGATATAGCTCGAATACAAGATTATTTGATTGAGGGGGATTGCTATCAGGTTAACTACACGCATTCGTTATCAGCGCAATATCAAGGTGATCCCTGGGTACCATACCATCGACTTCGAGCTCATTCCCCTGCGCCATTTTCAGGCTTTTTCGACACTGGTTCACTGGTTATTTCCAGCCACTCCCCAGAACAGTTCATTTCCGTAAATGGCCATACGATTATCACCAAACCGATCAAAGGAACCCGGCCCAGAGGCCAATCTCCCGAGGAAGACAAGGCTCTTGCCCAAGAGCTGTTGCACAGTGAAAAAGATCAAGCAGAAAACCTCATGATTGTCGACCTGCTACGCAATGATCTCAGCAAAACGTCAATACCCGGAAGCATGCAGGTCAACACTCTGTTTGGCCTGGAAAGTTATGCCAATGTACATCACTTGGTCAGTACGATTACTGCGGAGTTATCTGAGCAAAAATCAGCCATGTCTTGTTTTCTGGCATCTTATCCGGGCGGTTCCATTACCGGTGCTCCCAAGAGAAGAGCTATGGAAGTCATTGCGGAGCTGGAGCATCAGCAACGCGGCCCCTATTGCGGAAGTCTGTTTTATCTGGATTTGAATGGGCATTTTAACAGTAGCATTATGATCCGGACACTGGCTTATATGAATGGCACCGTTCGTGCCTGGGGCGGCGGCGGAATCGTAATTGACTCAGATCCGGAAATGGAGCAGCTGGAGTCCCTCACGAAGATCAATAATCTCATTCAATTATTGGAAGATGAGTTTTTAGGGACCTCTGAAAAACAGGAATAATGTTGATGCAGGCGAGGAAGCCCCACTCGCAACACCTCAATTTACGGGCGTCAATGAGGATGTGAGACTGGGGCTGACAATGTCCTGCGCGCAAATAGGCCATTTTTCAGAGGTTCCCTTATCCTAGGCAGTAAGTCTGTAATTCTTACTGCCCTGCCAACCCTTAAATGCTCAGATCGCGAAGACTGGCTTTCACAAACTCAGCTTTGAGGTCTTCGTAGGTATGAACTGCCGGAAACTGCGGAAACTCATTGATAACATTTTGAGGGGCATGAAACAGGATGCCGGCATCAGCTTCTGACAACATTGTGGTATCGTTGTAGGAGTCACCAGCCGCAATACAGCGGAAGTTTAATCCGTGAAACCCTTTGATGGACTGACGCTTGGGATCGGGCTGACGTAAGATATAATCAGTCACGCGACCAGATGAGGGCTCAACTTCCAGTTTATGGCAAAGTAGCGTGGGATAACCCAACTGCTTCATTAGAGGCATGGCAAACTCATAAAAAGTATCCGATAAAATCACCACCTGAAAACGTTCACGCAGCCATCCTACAAAGTCTTTGGCACCTTCCAGCGGTTCAAGCCCTGAAATAACCTCCTGGATCTCACGAAGTCCCAGGTTGTGCTGATCCAGAATCTTCAAGCGCTGCTTCATTAGTACGTCATAGTCAGGAATATCGCGGGTTGTTGCTTTTAATGCTTCAATACCCGTTTTCTCGGCAAATTTAATCCATATTTCTGGTACCAGAACACCTTCGAGGTCGAGACAAGCTAGTTCCACAACAATACTCCCATTAAACAACTGATTTGGAGGCGCAAATTTACTGATTCCATCGGGAAAATACCAGATCTGGTTGAAAAGTGTGCTTCACGTGGAACAATGCCAATAATCAACCCCTTCTGAGTTATATTTCTATTCGAGTTTGTTATTTTAAATTTTATTTTTATTACATTAAGCTTATTCCGGTACTTTGAGGAACCCACATTTACTATGAAGACGACCCATGAGCACATTACCGAACAGTCTGAAGCACTAAAGGATGCAGATCCCCGGGAAATTCTGCATTACGCTCTGGCAGAGGTTGATAAGATCGCCATATCTTTTAGTGGCGCAGAGGATGTTGTGCTGATAGATCTGGCACAAAGAGCCGCTAAAAAACTCAATAAACGTCTACAGGTTTTTACATTGGATACGGGTCGCCTGCACTCCGAAACCTATGAGTTCATAGAAAAAGTCAGACAACATTACGATATTGATCTGGAGATATTGTCTCCTGATGCTGAAAAACTTCAGGCTTTTGTCAAACAAAAAGGTCTGTTCAGTTTCTTTGAAGATGGTCATAAAGAGTGTTGTGGTATCCGAAAAATTGAGCCTTTGAGAAAAAAACTGGTTCAGCTTGATGGCTGGATCACCGGACAACGCAGAGACCAAAGTCCAAGTACCCGAAGCCATGCTGATGTCATTGAGCTTGATGAGGCTTTTGGAACAGAAGAAAAGCCATTAGTGAAATTTAATCCACTGGCGAATTGGAGTTCTAAGCAGGTTTGGGAGTACATCAGAATGTTTGATGTGCCTTACAATACGCTCCATGAACGGGGCTTTATCTCTATTGGCTGTCAGCCCTGTACTCGTCCAGTATTACCAAATCAACATGAGCGTGAAGGTCGCTGGTGGTGGGAAGAAGCAACGATCAAAGAGTGTGGACTGCATATAAAACAACTATAACTTAGACTTTTTAGGGCATAAGAGACACCATTTATGCCCTCTCCTGCTCCGCTAAGATGCTATCGGCCATTCAGCATTTGAGCAGCCGAAAATGAAGCGAGACTATAGCGGCAGTGTTATGCTACGGGATATACGGATTTCATTTGATCACCCAATATTTGCGGCTCAATTTCCAGCTCAATCCCATAGTTTTCTTTGACAGCCTGTCGTATTATTTCCACGACGGACATAACCGCAACCAAACTGCGACGCTGAGGGTTGACCAATACCAAAGCCTGCTCGACATGTGTTCCCACACCCCAGACTGGATCGCGATAACCTTTCAGACCAGCATTCTCAATCAACCACCCAGCCGCCAGTTTCTTGCGCTGATCACCTGCATCAAAAGCAACAATATGCGGGTATTTACGCACCAGCTCTTGATAGTGCGACATCGATACAACGGGGTTTTTAAAAAAGCTGCCTGCATTGGGCAAATCTTTAGGATCAGGTAGTTTAGTCAGGCGTATGCGACAAATTTCTTCACTCAACTGCTGAGCCGTGATTGTGCTTGGCTCCAAATGCTGCAATGCTCCATAGGACAACTTTGCATGAAATGTTTTATTCAACCTGAGTCGAATAGCAGTCACAATAAAGCGATTTTTTGAACGTTTAAAGAGGCTGTCACGGTAATCAAACTCACACGCTTTATTGTTCAAATCGCGCCAGACCCGGTCAACACAATCATATGCCCGAACCGATTCAATAAACTCCCTGACCTCCACTCCATAGGCACCTATATTTTGAATTGGCGCCGCTCCGACGGTTCCTGGAATAAGGCTCAGGTTTTCGAGTCCGTACCAACCTTGACTAATACAACACTGGACGGTTTCATGCCAATTCTCACCTGCACCAACTTCAACAATAACATGATCATCATTGTCGGACAGAAGCTGTATTCCTTGAATTTCATTTTTGATCACCAATCCTTCGATTATTTCTTGAGCAAGAACATTACTGCCCCCCCCCAGAACAGACACCTTCCATTGATGCTGATCAGCCACATGAATCGCTTCAAGCAATGATGTTTCGCCATGGATAGCAACAAAGTGTCTTGCGACAGAAGGAATGGCCAGTGTATTCAGTGACTGCAGGGAGTATTTCTCGACAACATCAATCATGAACAATTACTTGGCTGAATTTTGAACATGCTGCAGAAATTTCTCTGAGGCTGCACTACATAAATCAATGACGGTTTCAAAGCCTTCAGACCCACCATAATAGGGGTCCGGAATTTCGTCCACTTGAGACTCCGGGTCATAACTCAAAAACAATCTGACTTCAGCAGAGCCACTTTCGCCAGCCATAGTCTGCACGTCTTTCAGGTTCTGCCTATCTGCAACGAGTATGTAGTCATACTCCTCAAAATCACTGGCTTGCAACTGACGCGCCCGGAGATCTGAAATATCAATTTTCCGCCCTTTCAATGCCCGAACAGCACGTTCATCCGGACCTTCCCCGACATGATATCCAGCAGTACCTGCAGAATCGACAACGAATTGTTCATCAACACCCCGCTCTTGAATCAGCGCTCTGAAAACCCCTTCAGCAATGGGTGACCGACAGATATTTCCCAGACAGATGAAAAGTACTCTAGTTGCCATGATTTGTTTCCAGTATGTAACGGACTTTGTTTAAGTCTTCCAAGGTGTCCACTCCAGGAGCGCCTGGCTTCGAAGCGACTTCGACATGAATGTGACGACCATTTTCCAGAAATCGCAACTGCTCAAGTTTTTCAATATTTTCCAGATTTGACATTGGCCATACTACAAATTCCTTAAGCGCCGACACCCGATAGGCATAAATACCTAAATGTCTCAATGCTTGATTACTCTTCGACAGCGTGTCAGGCCTATCTACAGAAAAATTGTCTCGGTCCCAGGGTATCGGAGCACGACTGAAATAGAGTGCCCGGTTATTGATATCTGGTATCACTTTGACAATATTTGGGCTAAAAAACTCATCAACGAGATTAATGGGTTCACACAACGTCGCGACAGCACAATCAGGATGATCAAAAAGGTTTAAGGCAACCTGATTAATATTTTCCGGTGCAATCAAAGGCTCATCACCTTGTACGTTCACGATTATATCATCCACCGACATACTCATCCTGACTGCGACCTCATTTAAACGGTCTGTACCACTAGGATGATTGCTGGATGTTAACATTACTTCAGCTTCATAGGCCTTTACGACACTGGCGATGCGTTCATCGTCTGTAGCGACAACTATACGGCTGGCCAGGCTTTCGCGAGCCCGGTCAATGACATGGCAGATCATTGCCTTATCACCAATCATTTCCAACGGTTTGCCCGGAAACCGGCTACTGCCATAGCGAGCAGGGATAATAACGGTAAAATTCATGCACTATTCTCAGTTCTGGAAGTCACAATAAGCTGATGTATATCAGTTAATAGGTCTTGTTCTTGTACCCTATCGAGCTTGACCGAAATTCTCACCACCCAGACATGCTTTAGAGCGAGGGTACAGCATTTTACCCAGTCTTTTTCGGTCATTACGATCAAACTATCCCTAAACTTGGCAAAATCCTCAAGTGAGAAATGATGATGATCGGCAAAAACATGGCGAATTATGCGATACCCTAATTGTTCCAGCGCCACAAAAAAAGGTTCCGGATTAGCAATTCCTGCAACAGCATGGATCACTTGTTGAGCATCCGGCCTGGCCTGACTTCCAGTCACCGGCAGTAATTGCGACTCCGCAAAATGAAATGACGGAAAACACTCCAGTTCTTTACGACTGGCAATTGCTGCCTGCTTGATATATACCCGATCGACATGATCAAGACGATTTATACTTTCTCGCAGTGGACCGGATGGAATACGATGACCATTTCCCCAACCTCGCTGAGCATCCAGCAATACGATTTCATAGTCTCGATGCATCTTATAATGCTGAAGACCGTCATCGCTGAGAATAATGTCCAGCTCATGCTGCTGTAGCAGTGCTTCTACAGCTTCATTTCTGTTCGGGCTTACACATACCGGCGCTCCGGTAGCATTGGCAATCAGTTTGGGTTCGTCACCACACTGCCCAACATCGGTTTCAGCAGTCACCACTAAGGGATATCGGGCAGCACGGCCACCATAACCTCTGGAGACAATGCCAACCCGGTATTGATGCTTTAGTAACAAGTGGGTGAGATAGATGATAAATGGGGTTTTGCCAGTTCCACCAACAGTAATATTACCAACCACGACCAGCGGACAACGAAATACATGGGCTTGTTGTTTGTCTTTGCGAGACTTCCGCTGGCTGATCAGTTTATATAAGGCTTCCAGGGGAAGCAGCAGGAAAGACAGCCAGGTTAATCGGTTTTGGTACCAATGTTTAACCAGCATTTGGCCTCATTCCATTTAATAGATCAGTTTTGATCGTTTTTATCTATTTTGGTTGCCATTCGGATTTTCACAAGCCCCAACTGGCCGGCAGCATCCATGGCATAGATGACCGACTGGTGAGGAGTCTGTCCATCAGCCACTATAATGACCGGAGGGTTGTCCAGGCCTTCAACTTCTTTTCCAAGTGCATGCTTGATGGTATCGAAATCCGACTTGACCAGAGCATGACCATTAATCATAAACCCGCCGGTGGCGTTAATAACAATCTCTATTTGGTTCTTATCAACACTCTGTAACGTGGAACTGGAGGTCGGTAAGTCAACATCCAGATGGGTTTCCTTTGTAAACGTCGTGCTAACCATAAAAAAAATCAGCAGTAGAAACACCACGTCAATCAGCGGCGTTAAATTGATATCAACGCTTTCTGTACGTTGGCGGCGAAAATTCACTTTTTCTCACCTTTACTATTCGCAACAGTTCGATCACCGTGCAGCACATCCACCAACTTTATACATTCCTGTTCCATGGTAACTAACAATTCGTCCACCCGACGCAGCAACGCGCGATGAAATATCACCGCCGGAATCGCTACTGAGAGCCCGGCTGCAGTTGTAATCAAAGCCTTGGAAATACCACCTGCCAGAACACCCGCATTACCGGTCCCCTGCACCATAATGGCAGAAAAAACTTCGATCATGCCAAATACCGTACCCAACAATCCCACCAGCGGTGCAATCATAGCAATGGTTCCAAGTGTAGATAGAAACCGTTCCATATCGTGTGCAACGTGGCTGGCAGCCTCTTCAATGCTGTCTTTCATTGCATCTCTGCCCAGCTTGGAGTTCGCCAGTCCGGCTGCGAGTATTTGTCCGAGGTAACTGGATGATCTGAGCTCTTTGAGACGATTCCCATCCATTTTATTCTGTTTGATGATTGCCCAGACTTGGGGCAACTGATCTTTGGGCGAGACTTTACTTTTTCTTAATGCCCAATAACGCTCAACAATTATCGCAAAAGCGATGACCGAGCATAGTAAAATTGGCGCCATCAGAATGCCGCCAGACTTGATGATCTCGAACACGGGTCTACTCCTCTAAAGCGGCGCTTACTTTAACAGTGAGGTAAAAAAAATCCAATGCAGAGTTCATAATTTATAACACCTAACTATTTGATTTCATTGATATAGCCTTGCCATGGAAAGAAAGGCTGTTTCAGAGACCTGTAACTGACCCTATGATCATCCATAGTGACCTGTACAGTGCTCAATTCACGGGTTGACACCCAAGGAATTTGCTGGCTCTCAATATTGTCCAACGTCTGTTGATGTGGATGACCAAAATGATTAAACGCGCCAGCACTGATCAATACCAGTTGTGGTGACACAGCCTCAAGCCATTGCCGTGATGTCGAGGAGCGACTGCCATGATGACCGGCAACCAGCACGTCGCATTTTAGAGCCTCCCTTTGCTGACCCACCAACCTAAACTCAACCTCTTTACTGGCATCACCCGGAATTAGCACACATCCGTCCGGGGTATCTATTTTTACGATACACGAGGCATTGTTACCAACATATTTAAACTGGTCATCAGGATGCAATATGGACACCTTTAATTGTCGACCCACTATTGTCTGACCGCGGTGACAGCCCTGAAACGGAATCGCATCGGGCTCACCAGTCATCCAGTATAAGCTCTGCAGTGTTTCCGTTGCCATACGCAAGCCTGACGTGTGATCCGAGTCATCGTGGGAGAACACCACTAAGACAGGCGCAGTCATATCTATACTTTGAAGAAATGGGTATACAACCCTTCCATAAGCACCAGGCGCCCCAGGTAACCCTGGTCCGGTATCAATCAAAACGCCTTCATGCCCCCTCTGCACCCAAATACTCTGTCCCTGCCCGACATCGAGCATGGTAACTTGCAAATGCTGCGGATAATCGGGTTGACGTGGAAATACAAGCATTCCCACAAGACATAAACACAGTAGCAAACCCCCACCGGGCAATTGCCTCACCCCGGCCAACCATACCGCCATTCCAGACATACAAAACAACTGGGCAATACTGGGAGCAAAGGAAAAAACACCAAAAGACCCCACCCGCATGACCCAGTGCAAGCCGGTATAGCCCCAACTGAACAGCTGGTATAGATAATCCGGCTCCCACGAAGACGCCAACAACATTAAGAAACCAAGAGGCAGCAATATGACACTGACCAGTGGGATTGCCACCAGGTTAACCAACACGGAAAAAGGGTTATAGCTATGACTGATGCTCATTACCAGGGGACTAAGCCCTAAAAACACCAACAACTGGGGCGTAAAAAAACGCATTATCCGAGTATGCCAATACCCGCCCAGAAAATGATTAAATCCCAACCCCCAGAACAATACTGTCACAGCAAGAAAGGAAAGCCAGGTACCCGGCTGAAGAACAGCCAGCGGGTCTATCGCCGTAACAACGATCCACGCACCTCCCAGAGCCAACCCCCAAGACTGGGATCGGTTGCAGATAAAAAAAGCGGCAGGAATTACCATCATAATCAATGCGCGCTGGGTAGGTATCGGAAACCCACAAATTCCTGCGTACACAAATGCAGCACTGAGCGCCAACACCAGGCGAAATTTGAACACAGGAAAGCGGATCACCAGGCCAAAACCATTCAGCACCCATCCTGATATTAAATACATCAAGCCAAATATCATGGACAGGTGTAGTCCGGACACAACCACCAGATGTTGAGTCTGGCTATTTCGAAACAACTCCCGTTGATTCGGGCTGAACATGACTTTATCACCAGTCAGAATGGCCAAAGCAAACGCTCTGACTGGTTCCGCCAGTTTCATAGAGTAAATTCGTTCGTGGACCCGAACTCTCAAACTTTCCCATATGCCGGCAACCGTTGAGATCTGTTGAGCATCTTTGATAGAACACTGACCATCGATATGGTTGATAAACGAAACATGCCTATAATTCAGGGTTCCCGGGCTTAAAGTACTCACAGGCGGCTTCATCGCGCATGTCACGTCCCATTGCTGGCCAGGCAGCAATGGGACGTCGCCATCATTCCAGTAGAAGACCAACGTTTTCGAAGATTTGAGGTTCAGTGTGCGGCCAATGACAGATTGATAGTAATCGTATTTTCGGGGAAATGCTGTCAACTTGATCTGCAGTTGAACTGACTGGCCAAACTGAGATACCGGAATTCTATCCCGCAGACCAGCCTGTACCGTCGTTGAAGAGACGAGTACGGCTAAAGAAAACGTAAAAAAACAAATATAGAACGAAAAAGGTAAATATATATCTTTTTGCCTAAGAAACTGGTCAGAGATCAATATCCCATACAGACTAATCTGAAATGATAGCCACCAGTATGATGAAACAGTAAACAAACCAAGCAGTATGCCACTGGTCCAAAAGAGAAGTATGTATAGCATCAGTAGCAATCCTTGCCAGTATATGGATAATTCCGCGACTCCGTTCACTTCCTCAGGTAACGTATGCCCAGGCGAATACTAAAGCGTTGGTTTCCCAATTCAAAGTCCATTAGGGAAAGCAAGTCGTTTAAGTTTCTCGGAAACATGTTACATGAGCCCGGACTTTGGCACTTGAACAGGCGTTCAGTGGCTAAAGCTTTTTTTATTGGCCTGTTCGTATCAATGTTACCGATACCATCGCAGATGATTGTTGCAGGCCTGTTTGCCATTTGGCTAAACGCCAACCTGCCCATTTCTGTCTCATTGGTGTGGATCACTAATCCACTAACCATGGCGCCAATTTTTTATTTTAACTATCTGGTCGGGAATTGGATCCTGCGCTCTCCTGTCAAACTGGAGAAATTTCACCTTTCAGTAGAATGGGTGGTCAAACAAATGGAAGCAATTTGGTGGCCCTTGCTCACAGGTTCTGTGATTATCGGGATTATTTCCGGAATATTAGGCGCAGCATTTATTAACGCCTTCTGGCACTGGCATGTCAGAAGGAGTTGGGCGAAACGAAAACTGCGCCATAAACGCTAACTTGCTACCTCCAAGCGGCCATCTTTCAATCGATACATAATTTGCGTATGTTGAGCCAGTTCACGACTATGGGTGACGATGATAAAACTGGTTCCAACCTGCAGATTCAGTTCAAAAATTAACCGACGAATCTGACCAGCCGTTTCTTCATCCAGATTTCCAGTAGGTTCATCCATCAACACCAGTCGAGGACTATTGATCAGTGAACGGGCGATGGCTACTCTTTGACGTTCACCACCTGACAACTCCGATGGCTTGTGTTGATAGCGCTGCCCCAACCCAACCTGCTGCAATAATTGCTTGCCCCGACTATAAGTTTCTTCACTTTGCTTTCCACCAAGCCATGCCGGCAGAATGACATTCTCCAGAGCGGTAAATTCGGGTAACAGATGATGGAACTGAAACACAAATCCCATGTCTCGGTTTCTCAACTGGTCTCGCTGACGCGACCCCATCTTGGTAAGACTTTGACCGGCAATGAATATCTCCCCATCTGAAGACTCATCGAGTCCGGCAAGTAAATTCAGCAGGGTCGTCTTCCCACTGCCGGATGCCCCCACAACCGATACCAATTCTCCCTGGCGAATCACTACACTCAATCCATTAAGCACCTTCAAACGCTCAGGACCAACGGAATATTCTTTACTGAGGTTACGGCACTCCAAAACGGCCTGTAATTCTTCACTCATATCTCAGTGCCTCCGCCGGCGATACTCTGGCCGCCCGAAATGACGGATAAATGGTTGCAACAAAACTCAACAGAAAAGACAAACCTGTAATCCATAGAACATCACTTAAATGCAACTCAGAAGGAAAGTAGCTGATAAAGTAGACGGAACCATCAAGCACTTTAATATGGAAGAGCTTTTCAATACCGGCGATGAGCTCAGCAATGGACAGCGCTCCAATAATGCCCAGCACTGCCCCAATGGCAACCCCCATCAAGCCAATTGCAGTTCCCTGAACCATGAACACTCCCATAACCTGGCGCTGACTGGCTCCCATTGTTCGTAAGATTGCGATATCTCCCTGTTTATCCTGAACCAACATGACGAGCGAACTCACGATATTGAATGCAGCCACTGCCACAATCATCACCAATAGCAAGGCAATCATGCGCTTTTCCATTTGAATGGCTTTATATAGATTACCTTGAGTTCTGGTCCAATCGCTGACCAGATAACGGCCTCCTAAAGACATTGCTATGTTCCAGGTAATCTCACGCGCCTTGAACAAGTCGTCTACCTTAAGACGGATACCATCAACGGCATTACCCATTTTAAGCAACTTGGCAGCATCGAATACATTTATCAACGCCAGACTGGAGTCCATTTCTGCCCCAACCTTGAAAATGCCGGAAACAGTAAAACGCTTATAACGTGGAGTTAAACCAGCAATAGAAACTGACACTTCAGGCACCATTAGCGTCACTTTATCACCGACACCAACACCTAGAATCTTGGCCAGAATCTCACCCAGAACAATGTTGAACTCCCCTTCTTTCAGATCATCAAGACTACCTGCTATAAAGTGGTTTCCAACAATAGAGACAGAACGATGGGTCTCAGGCGCAACTCCATAAATGAGCACCCCTCGAGTATTTGATTTGAACGAGAGCAGACCCTGTGTATCAATATATGGAGAAACACCGACTACATCTTTGGCTGTGGCGACTTTATCCATCACGCTTCGCCAGCCTGACATACCACCCGTTTGAGAAATGGTGCCATGAGGCACCATCCCTAGGACACGGGTTTGCATTTCACGATCAAAGCCATTCATGACAGACATAACAATAATCAGAACCATAACCCCAAGAACCAGACCGATCATGGAAACAGCAGAAATAAAAGAAATGAAATGATTGCGACGTTTGGCCCGGATATATCGCAGACCAATCAACAGCGGAATATTTTTTATCATGCGCAGCTTTTGTAATAAACGGGTGGCCTATAAGAATCCAAATACTACTATTTTTCAATGAGATACCAGCATTTGTTACGATTTATTTAGTGTCCCCGTTTATTTTCAGGACAGCCTGGATATTCAGCTGCAGAATAAGTGGCATGAGTCTATCGCTATTACGATTGCGCTCTACGACACTTGTGTCTAGGATCAATCACTTTTCCAGAACAATTATATTAAGGGGCCTCTGAAAAACAGGAATAGTGTTGATGCAGGCGAGGAAGCACCACCCGCAACACCGCAATTTACGGGTGTAAATGAGGATGTGAGATTGGGGCTGACGACGTCCTGCGCGAAAATAGGCCATTTTTCAGAGGTTCCTTAGGGTAACGGCGGCATGCCGGACAGACTGAGACCATTCAGATGGAAGAACGTAGAGAGTTTTTCAGAATAGACGACATGGCATTTGTATGTGGCCGGCGCTGGAATGAACAGCAGTTGAGTATTCCTGAGTATTTCCCGGAATTTAAGTTCCTGCAGTTGCACGGAGAGCTTAGATTACTGGAGCAGGATGCCTCAACAACCTATCAGAAGATAGATGATGAGCATATCAAACACCTGCTGGACATCCAAAACCGAAAAATAGATGTACTTTCTAAGTATTTATTGATTAAAGACCTCGCTCAAACCGGGATCGAACCACAAAAGATAGTTATCAGTGAAGGTGGAATCGGTTTTCGCAGTGATACACAGTTTGTTGTTCAGGACACCATTGCCATTGCTATCATATTTACCCCTAGCTATCTTTCACTATTTACAGAAGCGACGGTTGTCGCCTGCAATCCAAGCCTAGATGGTGGCTTTTACGTTCACGCGGAATTTTTTAAAATTCCTGAATCTGACAGGCAAAGACTGGCCCGTCATCTACTAGCGGAACAAGCCAGGCAGCGAAACAGCCGTTAAACAACCCTACTATATTTTTTTGGATACAACGCGCATGTCCTTATTACCTGAATGGGCTCCTCAGGATGCAATTCAATTATCCTGGCCACACTCCAACAGCGCCTGGACCCCCTGGCTGGCAACTGCCTGGAAACTTTATGCCACACTGTGTCAGCACATCAGCCAATACCAGAAAGTACTCATTGCCTGTGACCCCAGCCTGAATATCGAGGAAATCACAGAACTGCTGCAAGAGCACAATGTGAAGCTGGAAAATATTCTGTTGAAAAGTGTTCCCACTAATGACGTCTGGGCCCGCGATCATGGCCCGATTACCGTTCGGGAAAACGATCAACTCAAAATACTGGATTTCAGCTTTAATGCCTGGGGTGGTAAATATGCTTACGATAAGGACAACCTGATCAACCGTCGCCTGGATGAACAAGATGCCTACGGTGCCTTACTGGAACAGACTACTCTGATTTTGGAAGGCGGCAGTATTGAATATGATGGCCACGGAACACTGATGACCACTTCAAACTGCCTATTGAACCCCAACCGTAATCCGACACTCAGCAAACAGCAAATAGCCAGTCAGCTAACCGAGCACTTTGACCTAAAGCAGATCATTTGGCTGGAAAACGGTCACTTGGAAGGCGACGATACCGATGCCCATATAGATACACTCGCACGTTTCGGCCCTGACAATTCGTTAATCTATGTTCAGTGTCTGGACCGCACAGACGCACATTTTGAACCATTGCACAAAATGGAAACAGAGCTTAAACAGCTCAAAGACGCTAATGATCAGCCTTATCGATTGTTCCCATTACCAATGGCCTCAGCCATTTACGCCGAAAACAGACAGCGACTGCCCGCCACCTATGCTAATTTCCTGATCACCAACCATCAGGTGTTGGTCCCTATATACGAGCAGCCAGAAGACGAACAGGCGCTGGATGTCATACGGCACGCATTTCCCGGCTATGAAATAGTTGGCGTGAATTGTCGAGTACTGATAGAACAATATGGCAGCCTTCATTGCATCACGATGCAACTCCCTGAAGGCACGCTTCACAGTTAAGCTAAAACATTTCTGCTGCCCATCCCGTTAACGATGAGTAGCAGAGTTTATCAAGATCGTATCGGCTGCTAATTCAACTGCAACTTGAATGGAGGTAGTGAGTCCAGCAGCAACTTACCATATCGCTTTGTCAGCACACGGTTATCCAGTAAATAGACATCTCCCTTATCTGCCTCGGTTCGAATCAATCGACCCGAGGCCTGAACCAGCTTCAAACAGGCATCAGGCAAGGTGATCTGCATAAAAGGGTTGCCACCGCGCTTTTCAATCCACTCGGCCAATGCCGCATCAATAGGGTCATCAGGCGTGGCAAAAGGCAATTTGGCAATAATAACGGTTTCCAGATACTTACCTGGAAGATCAACACCCTCGGCGAAACTGGCAAGCCCAATCAAACAGGATGGACGATCTTCGTCGATTCTTTCTTTATGTCGACGAATCAGCTCAGATCTCGATGCTTTATCCTGAACATGACACATCTCCAGCAGGTCAACAGGTAGGCTTTCGACTACCTCATTCATTTGCCTGCGAGATGAGAACAACACCAAAGAACCTGACTGCCGATGAATCAATTCTGGCAATAAGTCCACAATGGCACGGGTATGATTAGCGGGATGACTGGCATCGGGACAGTTTGCCGGTACCACAAATCTTGCTACCTCTGCGTATTGAAAAGGACTGGGTACCTTTTCATAAGCAGCCCAATCCGGCAATCCTGACTGCATTCTCAAACGGTCAAATTTATTCGCTGCTGTCAGTGTGGCCGAAGTCACGATTGCCGCAAATGCTGGCTGCCATAGCTCACGCTCCAGGGTTCTGCTTGCAAGTATCGGTGAAGACTGTAATCGAATGTCTTCCTGATTTCCCACAAAACGCTGCTCAAGCCAGCGTGCATAAGGCACAGCCCCTTGAACATCGTCCATGCTGAACGAACGAAATAACGCAAAATGGGCCTCACAGCGTTGATGATAGTTTCCGACAATCGAAAACCAACGCTCAGCCTCTTCTTTGTTAATTTCATCATTTTCGCCAGCCAGCCCTTCCTTTAACGCTTTGTTGATACGTTCAAAGCCAGCCAACAGCGATGAAAAAATGATCTGTAGAGCTGCCGTCAGATCTTTAATATGATCCGGAATCTTTCCATCTACAAACCGATATATCGGCACATCACCCTGACCTGATTTTAGCTCTGCAAAACTGGCAATCTGCACCACTACCAACCACAAATCCTTTAGCCTGGCTTCAGCTTCAGACATGTACTGTTCAGCCTGACCATACACTTTGCGAAGACTTTCAGCCTGCACCAGCTCTTTTTCGATGCGACGCATGGTTTTGCGCCACTGGTCCAACCACTGCAGGCAACCTTTTATATCCGTTGCAGCGGAAAAATGCCCCAGAGCTTTATCTGCCAAGTGGTGCCCTTCATCAAATACATAAACGGAATCCTGAGGTGCAGGTAAAACCGCTCCTCCTCCCAAAGCCAGATCAGCCAGTACGAGATCGTGGTTTGCGACAACAATATCAACATCTTCAATCGCTTGACGGGCCTTAAAATATGCACAGTTTTTAAACTGTGGACAACGGCGATTGCTACATTCCCGATGAGTAGCAGTCAAGTGATGCCAAAGGTTGTCATCAATCGTTTCCGGCCACTCATCTCGGTCTCCAGACCATTCCATGACGGCATATTGTTGCAACATCTTCTCCATCAGCTGTTGGGCCTTTTGATCTTCCGTCAATCGGTCCTCAAACAGAGGCAAAGTGGCCAGTACACCAGCCTGTGCCTGCATTGCATTTTCCAGCTTGGTTAGACACAAATAACGCCCTCTTCCTTTCGCCAGACCAAAACTGAACTGCAGTCCGGAATGTTTCAGAATATCAGGCAAGTCTTTTTCAATAATCTGATTTTGTAGCGTAATCGTTGCGGTCGATATCACCAGAGTTTTATTGAACGCTCGCGCCATTGGTAACGAGGCCAGAACATAGGCAACCGTTTTACCAGTCCCTGTCCCCGCTTCAACCACAGCTATACCAGCCTCATTGAGGCGTAATTGCTTATCATTGACCTCGATACTGGAGAGAGCACGGGCAACTGTGGCTATCATTAATTTCTGCCCGTATCGAGGCCGGAGGCCCTTGTTTCTCAAAAACTCAGAATAACTAGACTGAATTTCGGCTTTGATTTCGTCCGCCAGCATTTAAAAACCAGAAATTGTTGGAACGGGAGTAACATGAGAGAATTGTGGTTTCACTGGACTTAGGGCACCTTTAATGACACAGAAGACGATAAAAATTCAGAATATTGATGTAAGCAATGATAAACCATTCGTTTTGTTTGGTGGTATTAATGTTCTTGAATCGAGAGATCTGGCTCTGAAAAGCGCAGAAAGCTATGTCGAAGTTACTTCGGAGCTCGGTATCCCCTACGTCTTTAAAGCATCTTTTGATAAAGCCAATCGCTCATCCATTAATTCTTTTCGTGGTCCAGGCCTGGAAGAAGGACTCAAAATACTGCAGGAAGTTAAAGAAACTTTTAACGTTCCTGTGATTACCGATATCCATGAACCTCATCAAGCTGCTCTTGTCGCAGAAGTTGCGGATGTTATTCAATTACCAGCATTTTTATCCAGACAAACCGACCTGGTAAAGGCCATGGCGGCGACCAAAGCCGTTATTAACATTAAAAAGGCACAATTTCTTGCGCCCGAGGAAATGCGTCATATTCTGCATAAATGTGAAGAAGGCGGAAATGATCAGCTGATTCTGTGTGAACGCGGCAGCAGCTTTGGCTATAACAATCTGGTAGTGGATATGCTGGGTTTTGGAATCATGAAACAGTTTCATTACCCTGTTATCTTTGATGTTACTCATTCATTGCAACGGCCAGGAGGACGCAGTGATTCCGCAGGAGGAAGGCGCCAACAGGTAACAGAACTTGCGCGAGCCGGACTTGCCCAAAAAATAGCAGGCCTCTTCCTTGAAGCTCACCCTGACCCGGAGAACGCCAAATGCGATGGGCCATCCGCAATTCCATTAAAACAATTAAAGCCCTTCCTGAACCAGCTCAAACAACTTGATGATCTGGTTAAATCATTCCCGGACCTAGACACTCTGTAGGTTAGAATGGTTACAACATCGTTTTGAAAGAAGGCGCTGACTAGCGTTTTCTTTCAAAGTGCTCTGTCGTTGTTAATTGATAGATCTCGTCAAGGTCGTAGTATAAACTCAGGATTCTGTCAGCAACCTCTCTAGCAACGCCTTCTCCGCCCTTCGCCTCGGTTATCCAATCTACCTGAGACTTGACCCTGATATATGCATCTGCCGGCGCTATCGAAAGCCCACATACACGCATTACATTGAGATCAACCATGTCATCCCCCACCATCGCCACCTGATTCATGGTGATATTCAGTTGTTGTATTATTTCATATACAGTTGCAAGTTTGTCCTTTGATCCAGGATAAAAATACTTAATACCCAAGTCGTTTATACGACGACTTAGCGGTTTGGATTCTTTGGCAGATACAATGGCGACAGTGATACCTTTGTCTTGTAGTAGCTTTAAACCAACACCATCTTTAACATTGAAACGCTTGATGCACTCTCCGTTCTCAGAGTAATACAGACTTCCATCTGTTAGCACACCATCAACATCAAAGACGACCAGTTTAATGTCGAGGTTTGTGCTGTTCATATATCAGCCCAACAAATCAAACTGCATACCGTCATCTGTTGCTCCTGTATCTAACCAGAACACCGGTTTTGAAAATGTCTGCTCAATCTGCCTGGCCAACTTATCGGAAATCTTTCCCTGCTCTCCAGAAAGTTTTTTGGACATCATTGCGACATCAACTCCTAAACAGTTAGCCAGCTCTTCAACTCCAATCGCATTTTCAAGCAACAATGTTTGTATGTTTTCTTTTCGAACCAAGTGTAGATTTATCATGTTACGTCGTTAAAAAAGGCCGCTATAGCGGCCTTAGTTATTTATTTAATTTTCACATCGGCTTCCGCCGTTTTATCTGCCATCCATCCCTGATATGCACTTTCACTGTAAATTGAATCAAGAAAATTTCCGACCGAATCTTCAGAACTATCCTCTTCAGAGCCCTGAACAACTGATTCCAGTCTAACAACAGCGGTATCTCCCGTGCCCAAATCTAGACTGGCGTAGGTATTACCTTCTGCCTCTGGCTTAGCCATTTCAAATGCCTTATCAACGATAGGTTTCGATACTTCTGAATTATCGCGACCAGAGTCAGCCACCTCAGTCCAGCTCATATCCACATTGATACTTGCCAGATCTTTTCCTTCTTTGAGGGCTGTAACGATCTCTTTTGAACGTTTTGAAGCTAACTCTTTGGATTTTTCTGTGACCACACTTTCAACAATCTGTTCTTTAACAGCTTCCAAAGGCTGGTAGTCCCCTGCGACGAATTGCTTAAGAGCCATCACAGCTAAACTGCCATCACTGAGTGAGATTACTTCTGAGTTTTCATTTTGATTTACAACTTGATCAGAAAAAGCGGCATCCTGTGCATTTTGTTGCGTAAATATGCCACTTGAAGTAGCCCTTGAAAACAACCCGCTGTCTTTTACTTCCAGATTGTAAGTCGTGGCTATTTCATCCAAACCGACAGAAGAAAAAGCAATATTAGAGATTTCTTCTTTCAGAGTTAACAGTTGATCCTGGACTTTCTCATTAACAAGATCAGCCCTCAGTTTTTCCTTCTCAGAATCAAACGACTCTACATCAGCCGTCTTAATAGAATCCAATTTAATCAAATGATAACCAAAGTCGGTTTTTACGGGTTCTGTGACCTGGCCCGCAGCTGTTAACTGTTCAGCTGCTTTTTCAAATTCAGGTACAAAAGCTCCCTTCATCATTACCCCTAAAGAACCACCATTCTCAGCACTACCTGGATCTTGAGAATACTCTTTGGCTAACGTAGCGAAATCTTCACCGGCATCAATACGCTTTTTCAGCTCTTCAGCAAACTCCTTGGCTGACTTACCATCAGTATTTGTATCATCAGTGATCAAAATATGTGAAACATTCTTACTGACATTATCCTGCTGAGCCTTTACATACTTTTCGTATGCCTGTTTCAACTCTTCTTCTGAAACAGAAACTTCATCTGCAACTGATTGCTCGGTTAATACGACATAATTCACATCAACCTGGTCTTCTGTGACAAACTCTTCTTTATGTTCCTGATAATAGAACTCAAGATCATCATCCGTATAATTAACTTCTGATTTAAGGTCAGCTGCTTTTAACGTTAGATAGGAAAAAGTTCGTTTCTGATTTTCCAACTCAGATGCAACTTTGACTTCATTACTGAGGCTAAAAGCAGTATCAGAAATGCCGGCTTTAAGCTGATTAGCCATAATTTGCTGTCTAACCTGAGCCAAATATTCTTGCGCACTAAAACCTGCCTGACCGGCAGCACGCTCAAAAGTAGACTTATCAAATTTTCCATCCTTCTGAAAGCCTGGGATGGAATAGATGGTTTTTGAAACTTCTTCATCGGACACAGCCAAGCCAGCGTCAGTCGCCGCCGTCAGCTCGATTTGTTGTTGCACCAACGACTGCACAACACTGTTACGAATAAAACCATTATCAAACAGTGATGTAGCATCTGCGCCGAATTGCTGCTGCAACCTCATCTGCTGCATATTCGTCAATCGCTGTATCTGACTTTCACTGATTTTCACACCATTGACAGTAACAGGAGCTCCACTACTACTACTTATGGATACTATGGACTCTGCTCCCCATAGAACAAAAACTACTACTATTGCACTAACAATGATTTTACCGAGCATGCCTTTGGCATTACTTCGAAAATACTGCAGCATGGATCCTCCAGGCCAAATAAGATTTTGATATTGCAAGAAAAACTCGAGGCGGGCAATTATGCATGAACATTTAGTGCAACACCATTAACCAAATAACAATCTTGGCGAAGCTTGCGACATCGTCAGGTTAAGTTCTTTATGATTATTTATTTAACCAGTGCCTGAAATTGAATTTCAGACAAAAAAAAGCGTGCTTTTGGCACGCTTTTAATCATTTTTCAATCAGTTAACTGCGTCTTTTAGTGCTTTACCAGCCTTAAACCCAGGAACTTTTGCTGCCGCAATGTCAATTGGCGCTCCCGTTTGAGGATTACGTCCAGTACGAGCTGCTCTTTCCTTCACAGCGAAAGTACCAAAACCAACAAGTACCACTTGATCACCTTCTTTCAGTGCATTAGTGACAGATTCGATCATCGCATCCAAAGCACGCCCGGCTGCAGCCTTAGGAATATCAGCACCAGCGGCAACAGCATCAATTAATTCAGTTTTATTCACACGTTTCCCCTTTAATTTTTTTGGTATTTTTTGAAAGCCCTGGGTCCCCAATATCTTGCTATAAGCGAGAATTTTTCCTTCCCATGAATAAGATGAGAAAAAGACTCTTTAAGAAGGAGAAAGTTTACACCATAGCCTTTCTAATAATAATTATATTATTGTTTTGAATTCCAAGCCGATAAGATACGCGATCTTTATACCAAGCTCAGAATTCAAGTGTCAAGATGCGACTCAATGCGTATTTATGCGCTCAGCTTTATCAGAAATTGAGGCTTGCTCGTCCCTCATTTCCTGCTCAACCTGTTCGTCTGTCAAAGCCAAAGGCTTCTCAGCAAGAGCCACTTCCAGAACCTCGTCTATCCACTTAACCGGCTTAATATCGAGATCTTTTTTGATATTTTCAGGAATTTCCTTTAAATCACGCGCATTCTCTTCCGGAATAAGCACTATTTTAATGCCTCCTCTATGAGCAGCCAGCAATTTTTCCTTGAGCCCCCCAATAGGAAGAACCTGGCCTCGCAAAGTGATCTCGCCAGTCATAGCCACTTCTGACCTCACCGGAATTCTGGTAAGCGCAGAAACCAATGCTGTCACCATACCGATCCCAGCACTCGGACCATCTTTTGGAGTTGCACCTTCCGGCACATGCACATGAATATCAAACTTATCAATAAAGTTTGGATACACTCCCAAACTCTGACATCTGCTTTTAACCACGGTCAAAGCAGCCTGAATAGACTCCTGCATGACGTCTCCAAGCTTGCCAGTACGTGTAATTCTTCCCTTACCGGTGGTAGCACTGCATTCCAGTGTCAAGAGTTCACCACCTACAGAGGTCCATGCCAAACCAGTCACCTGACCAATCTGATTTTCATCTTCTGCTTTACCGTATTTAAAACGACGAACACCAGAAAAATCTTCCAGATTATCAGTATCAACAGATACCGTTTTACCTGACTTCTCCATCATGTTCGTCTTGACCACCTTACGGCAAAGCTTGGCGACCTCTCGATCCAACCCCCTAACACCGGCTTCACGAGTATAATGACGAATCAAGTCTAAAATTACGTCATCTGAAACATCAATCTCACTTTCTTTCAATCCGTTCGCTTCTACCTGCTTTGGCAAAAGGTATTTTTTGGCAATATTGAGCTTCTCGTCCTCGGTATAACCTGGAATCCGGATCACTTCCATACGATCCAATAAGGGTCCTGGTATGTTCATCGAGTTGGATGTACAGACAAACATCACATCAGAAAGGTCGTAATCAACCTCAAGATAGTGATCGTTAAAAGTATTATTCTGCTCCGGATCCAACACCTCTAACAGTGCAGATGCTGGATCTCCGCGATGATCCATCCCCATCTTGTCTATTTCGTCCAGCAAAAACAGCGGATTTCGAACACCCACCTTAGACAGTTTCTGGAGAATTTTTCCTGGCATAGAACCGATGTAAGTTCTTCGGTGTCCTCGAATCTCAGATTCATCACGCACACCACCAAGCGCCATTCGTACAAATTTACGATTAGTCGCTCGTGCAATTGATTGACCCAAAGATGTCTTACCAACCCCAGGGGGGCCAACAAGGCATAAAATAGGGCCCTTAACCTTTTTGACTCTATTCTGAACAGCCAAATATTCTAGGATTCTTTCCTTAACCTCTTCCAACCCGTAGTGATCTTGCTCCAGGATTTCAAAAGCACCGCTCAAATTATGTTTTAGCTTACTGCGCTTTTTCCAGGGAAGGTTGCTCAGCCATTCAATATATCCGCGCACAACAGAAGCTTCTGCCGACATTGGAGACATCATTCGCAGTTTATTTAATTCTGCCTGAGCTTTTTCCAAAGCCTCCTTCGACATACCTGCGGATTCTATCTTTTTATTCAGTTCATCAAGTTCATTACCCGCCCCGTCTTCGAGATCCCCTAGCTCTTTCTGAATAGCT
Source organism: Gynuella sp. (assembly GCF_050297175.1). NCBI lineage: Bacteria > Pseudomonadati > Pseudomonadota > Gammaproteobacteria > Oceanospirillales > Saccharospirillaceae > Gynuella > Gynuella sp. The sequence continues at coordinate 30,308 of NZ_JBNKSF010000014.1, forward strand.
TTCATTTGCTCATTCAGATAATACTCACGCTGGCTCTTTTCCATCTGCTTTTTAACACGGCCACGAATTCTCTTCTCAACCTGAAGCAAATCAATCTCAGACTCCATAACGGCCATTAGATGCTCAAGCCGCTCATGAATACTGGCTATTTCCAAAACATCCTGTTTTTCGGTTATTTTCAGAGACATATGGGCAGCAATTGTATCGGCCAATCGCCCTGGATCATCAATACTGGAAAGCGAAGTCAACACTTCTGTCGGCACTTTTTTACTGAGCTGCACATATTTATCAAATTGAGCCATGACAGACCGAATCAAAACATCCTGCTCTGTCTCACTCAACTCTTCCAGAGGCAATAACTCAACAGTTCCAAAAATTGACTCATCAGCTGACCTGAGGCTGGTCAACCGAGCTCTTCTCTCTCCCTCAACTAAAACCTTGACGGTTCCGTCAGGTAATTTCAACAATTGCAAGATAGTCGCAACTGTACCTATTTCATATATATCACCCACTTTGGGGTCATCTTCTGATGCATTTTTCTGAGCCACCAGAAACACTCTCTTATCCTGCTTCATAGCCTGGTTGAGAGCGTTAATTGATTTTTCTCTGCCCACAAACAAAGGAATTACCATATGTGGATACACAACCACATCTCTAAGAGGAAGCAGGGGCAGGCTAATTGGACCCATTGAGTCACTCATCTCCATTCGGAGTACCTCTATAAATTAATGCGTTTCTAAAATATTGAGACAAAAGCTACAGAAACAAGAATATTTTAAGAATCAGAAAGGAAAAAAGATGAATAAAAGAGCGTTAGCTCCTTTATTCACTACCATTCGTACCAGACAAAACATGCTCTTTGCCTTCATATATCAATAAGGGCTCAGCTTCGCCTTTGATGACCGCTTCATCTATCACGACCTTGGAAACATCATCTTCCGAAGGAATTTTATACATACTATCGAGCAAAACATTTTCCATGATGGATCTCAAACCACGCGCACCGGTTTTTCTTTCCATCGCTTTATGAGCTACAGCCTTTAACGCATTATCTCTGAACTCAAGCTCAACATTTTCCATCTCAAACAGTTTTTGATACTGCTTGACCAAAGAGTTTTTCGGCTCTGTTAATATCTGAATAAGCGCAGCTTCATCAAGTTCAGTTAACGTAGCAATTACTGGTAAACGACCTATAAATTCCGGGATCAACCCATATTTGGTTAAATCCTCTGGCTCTACTTCTGCCAGAGCCTGCCCAATAGACTTGGAATCATCTTTGGCCTTAACTGTTGCAGAAAAGCCTATACCGCTTTTTTCCGAACGATCTCGAATAATTTTATCCAGACCAGCAAAAGCGCCACCACATATAAACAAGATATTAGATGTATTAACCTGCAGAAATTCCTGCTGAGGATGTTTGCGCCCTCCTTGCGGAGGAACAGATGCTACCGTACCCTCAATAAGTTTCAACAAAGCCTGCTGCACACCTTCCCCAGAAACATCCCGGGTAATAGAGGGATTATCAGACTTACGAGAAATCTTATCTATCTCATCAATATAAACTATTCCGCGCTGAGCTTTTTCAACATCATAATCACACTTCTGCAGCAGTTTCTGAATGATGTTTTCAACATCCTCACCAACATATCCTGCTTCAGTCAGCGTTGTCGCATCAGCAATAGTAAAGGGAACATTCAACAATCTTGCCAATGTCTCTGCCAACAACGTTTTACCACTTCCTGTTGGGCCAATCAGCAATATATTGCTTTTACTAAGCTCTATATCCACGCCATGACTTTCACCAAAGCGAAGACGTTTGTAATGGTTATAAACCGCAACAGCCAAAACAGTCTTGGCTCGGGCCTGCCCGATAACATACTCGTCCAGGGTTTTTCTAATTTCACCCGGGGTCGGAAGTTTATCAGATTCTGATTGCTGATTTGTTTCCTGCAGCTCTTCGCGAATGATGTCATTACACAAATCAACGCACTCATCACAAATAAATACTGATGGTCCCGCAATCAGCTTTCTGACTTCATGTTGGCTTTTGCCACAAAACGAACAATACAGCAGCTTACTGTCGTCATTCTTACCTTTGGTATCGTCGCCCATCCGACTACTCCATTCTATGTTCTCACGAAAGGCTCGTATAAAGATGAAACCAGATGACTCATATTGCAAGTCATAATTCGCGAGAATTTGTTACCTTTTCAAACAATAAATGTTCTTAAATTACTGTCGTAACCATTTGATTTTAATGGATTAATTTATACAAACGCTATCGGTGATTTAAGACATTGTCAATCAAACCGTAATCAACTGCCGCCTGAGCATTCATAAAATTATCACGATCAGTATCTTTTTCTATTGTCTCAATATTCTGACCAGTATGGTAAGCCAGAATTTCATTCAACTTCTGCTTCATCGACAGAATTTCTCTGGCATGAATTTCAATATCTGTAGCCTGCCCCTGAAACCCGCCCAAAGGCTGATGTATCATCATGCGGGAGTTTGGCAAACAAAACCGCTTCCCTTTCGCGCCACCGGCCAGCAGCAGAGCTCCCATACTTGCAGCCTGACCAATACACATTGTACTAACATCTGGCCGAATGAACTGCATGGTGTCGTAAATTGACATCCCCGCAGTAACCGAACCTCCTGGAGAATTTATGTACAAATGAATATCTTTTTCAGGATTCTCTGACTCCAGAAACAACAACTGTGCCACAAGCACGTTTGCCATATACTCTTCTACGGGGCCAACCAGAAATATCACCCGTTCTTTCAACAGGCGGGAGTATATATCCCACCTTGACTCACCTCTGGCGGTTGTCTCAACAACTTGTGGGATAATGGTGTTTTGTACATAGTTTCCGTATGCGTATTCTTGTCCTTCAAATGACTTGGTCATTTTCTGCCCCTTTTTCGCAGCACCATAAAACAAAAACAGTTGATACCACAGGTATCAACTGTCAGTGTAGCTCATTTACAATAGACTGTAATTAGGGCGCTGGATATTAGTTTCAAGCACCCTGCTTAACAGAATCTTCATAAGTGACCGATACCTCAGTCACCTTTGCTTCTGAAACAATTTTTTCGATCACTGCATCTTCTATCACAACAGCCTCAACCTGAGACAACTGCTCTTTATTATTATAATAATAGTCAATTACAGACTGTGGATCCTGATACACAGACGCCAACTCTTCAATATAGGCACGAACTGCTTCTGGCTCAGCTTTGATCTCAAATTTCTTGATAATCTCGTTCATAATTAGGCCAGTTTTAACGCGGCGCTCCGCCTGATCTTTAAATAATTCGTCTGGCAGAGTATTTGGATCAAAATCCTGACCACCACCAAACTGCTGAACAGCCTGGTATTTTAAGCGCTGAATCTCGTCTTTAGTCAGGGCAGCAGGAACTGGAATATCATGCTTTTCCAACAACTGTGTAACTACTGAATCCTTGAGCTTGCGCCCCAGAGCCTGCTTACTTTCACGCTCCATGTTTTTTTGGATGTCAGCTTTAAACCCATCCAGATCTGTTGCCTTGCTGTTAAAGGATTCAATGAATTCCTGGTTGATTTCCGGAAGCTTAGGCTCTTGTACAGCATGAAGCTTAATATCAAACTCAGCATCCTTCCCTTTAAGGTTTTCGGCCTGATATTCATCCGGGAACTTGACGGTGATTGTCTTCTCTTCACCGACAGCCATCCCCTCAACACCATCTTCAAAACCAGGGATCATTTGACCTGACCCTAATATCAATTCTTGAGCTTCAGCCTTTCCACCCTCAAACTCTTCACCATCTACACGCCCAACAAAGTCAATTTTGACTTTGTCATCTTTTTGGCATGCGCGATCAACATCAGTATATTCAGCCTTCTGTTTTTGCAGACTCTGCAGCATATTGTCAACATCGACATTCAATACCTCAGTGGAGGCTTTTTCCACTTCTAGAGAAGACAAGTCAGCCAGTTCAATTTGAGGATAAACCTCAAATATCGCAGTAAATTCGAAGTCTTCACCTTTCTCATTCTTAACGGGCTCTACTGTGGGCATACCAGCAGGAGTGATTTTTTCCTGACTAATAGCCTCGACCCATGAGTTGCGCATTACTTCTCCCACAACTTCCTGACGAATTCCTGCACCATAACGCTGACGCACAACACTGACAGGCACTTTGCCAGGACGGAAACCATCAATTTTCACGCGGCGCGCTGTGTCTTTTAAGCGCTTTTCTACTTCGGAATCTATTTTCTCGGCGGGCAGACCAATAGTCATGCGACGCTCAAGACTGGAAGTGGTTTCAACGGAGATTTGCATACCTGCCCTCGATAATTAACTTTTGCAATCATAGTAAAAATTTAGGGGCGCAACTCTATATAGGGTTACCCCTTCAATCAAGCATTCCTGCTGACCAAAATCGTATTTTTTGACCGGAGTATATCGAAAAATGAAGAGACAACAGGAATTGGTGCGGATGGAGAGACTCGAACTCTCACGCCTCTCGGCACTGGAACCTAAATCCAGCGTGTATACCAATTTCACCACATCCGCTAAATAAGAAGCTCGGCCGAATTTTCAGCCTGAAAAAATAAATGGGGTGGACGATGGGGATCGAACCCACGACCACCGGAATCACAATCCGGGGCTCTACCAACTGAGCTACGCCCACCATATTATTTCTCACTCTGTCTTGGCGCACCCGGCAGGGCTCGAACCTGCAACCTACGGCTTAGAAGGCCGTTGCTCTATCCAGTTGAGCTACGGGCGCAATGCTCATATGCCTGTCAGGGCTTACTTATATTTCTCATACAGAGTCAGAAATGAAATTGGTCGGAGCAGAGGGATTCGAACCCCCGACCCTCTGGTCCCAAACCAGATGCGCTACCAGACTGCGCTATGCTCCGACTTTTCGAAAGTTTTTGAAGTCACTCTCGAAGTGGGGCGCATAATACGGATTGATATTTTCGCCGTCAATGGTTTTTTTAAATTTTTGTATAAAAAACAATGCCATAGCCGACTTTAGCTATTTGGTGCGGCAGTTCTTTCAGCTTGGCACTGCAGCCAAGGCATGCAAAAATGCCCAGCTTCAAAGTTTCCACCGAAGGAATCCGAATGCCAGCTAAGATTATCGATGGCAAAGCAATTGCCCAGCAGGTGCGCCAAAATGTGGCCCAAGCCGTTTCTGATATGAAAAAGAAAGGCTACCGGGCACCAGGTCTGGCTGTCATCCTGGTTGGCAGTGACCCTGCTTCACGAGTATATGTCGGTAGCAAACGCAAAGCCTGCGAAGAAGTGGGATTCAAATCCATTGCTTATGACCTGCCTGTCGAAACCAGTCACAAAGAACTGGAAAAATTGATCGCACAACTCAACGAAGATGAAACAATCGACGGAATTTTGTTACAGCTACCTTTACCTGACCATATCGATAGTAGCAGCTTGTTGGAACAAATTGTTCCGGACAAAGATGTTGATGGCTTCCATCCGTTTAATTTTGGCCGCCTCGGCTTACGCACACCACAACTAGAAAGCTGTACGCCCAAGGGGATAATGACTCTACTGAATAGTACTGGCGTGTCATACCATGGTATGGAAGCCGTCGTCGTAGGTGCCAGCAACCACGTTGGCAGACCCATGGCCTTAGAACTATTGCTCGCTGGCTGCACAGTGACGGTTACTCATAAATTCACCAGAGACCTGGAAGCTCATGTTCGACGTGCCGAAATACTCGTCGTTGCAGTGGGTCGGGCTGGGATGATTCCTGGGAATTGGGTCAAGGAAGGAGCAGTTGTTATCGATGTTGGCATTACCAGACTTGACGATGGTTCATTGACTGGCGATGTTGAGTTCGATAAAGCTAAAGAAAAAGCAGCCTGGATCACTCCGGTACCCGGTGGTGTGGGGCCAATGACAGTAGCCACTTTGATGCAAAACACCTTAATAGCGGCCAAAAAGCTGCATTTAAAAATTGATTAAAAACCAATAGGACTCGCAAATGATAACGCTAAAAACCAATTTTGGTGAAATAAAGCTGGAACTGTTCGAAGAACAAGCCCCCAAAACATGCGCAAACTTTCTAAAATATATCGACGACGGCTTTTATAACGGAACAATTTTTCACCGCATAATCAATAACTTCATGATTCAGGGTGGCGGTATGGAACCTGGCATGCAACAAAAAGCCACTAACGCCCCTATCGAAAATGAAGCCGATAATGGCCTGAAGAATGAAATTGGTACTATTGCCATGGCCAGAACAATGGACCCTCACTCAGCAACAGCACAATTTTTCATTAATGTTGCCAATAATGACTTTCTCAACCATAGCGGCAAGAACATGCAAGGCTGGGGTTATACTGTATTCGGAAAGGTTGTTGAAGGAATGGATATTGTTAACCAGATCAAAAGTGTTAAGACAACCAGCAAAATGGGCCATCAGGATGTTCCCGTTGATGATGTCATAATAGAATCCTGCACCAGAGACTGAGATGACTGTATTTTTCGTCTCAGATATGCATCTGACGGACAACAAGCCTGACATTGCTCAGGCTTTTTTTGGTTTCATGGACAAGTACCAACAAGATATTCATTCTCTCTATCTTATGGGCGACCTGTTTGAGTTCTGGATAGGTGATCAGTTCAGCTCACCAATCGTCATTCAATTTAAACAACGCCTGGCCAAACTAAGCCAACACAGCACAATTTTTATTCAACACGGTAATAGAGATTTTCTCATTGGCCAGACTTTCTGCCAACAAACCAGGGCGCAACTATTACCTGACCCTTGGGAAATTACTCTTCACAAAACCCGCGCCCTATTAAGTCATGGCGATATATTTTGTACTGATGATATTGCTTATCAGCGACTACGAAGCATCCTTCGTTCAAAAACCGTTTTATTTCTGGCGAACGCCTTACCCTACTCGATACGGCATTTTGTAGCTCAGCGAATCCGTTCTGGCAGTCGTCAACGGCAGCAAAAAGAATACGAACACACACAAATGCGCGCTGACATCAATATTCAGGCCATTGAAAGTACATTAAATCAGTACTGTGCCAAATTAGTTATCCATGGCCATACTCACAAACCAGGACTACATGATCACAGTAACAACTGTCATCGCATGGTCCTGGGGGACTGGTCAGCAGACGGTGGTATATTTGCAAGACTACAAGACAACCAGCTTCTTCAACTTGTTCGATATTGCCACCCCAGTCAAACTGAGGAAATCATTGCCGAAATATTATTGTAAAATCCCGGAGTGAAAACGGAACTCAGTATCACCAGATTCAATCAAGTAATTCTCAACTTCCCGAAAGTACTGGATACGATCAACCAGTGGTTCTTCGGTATAAAGGTCGGCAAGTTTCAGATAATCACGAAAATGACGAGCTTCTGACTTCAACAACGAGCGATAGAATGCTGCCAACTCATCATCAAGCACAGGCAATAAGGCAGCAAAACGTTCGCAGCTTCTAGCCTCTACAAATGCTCCGATTATCAACTTGTCGATCAGCATTCCGGGATCCTGCTTACGTATATGCTGGTGCAATCCACCAGCATATCTAGCTGCTGAAAGGTGGCCATAGTCAATGTTGCGTTGTTTCATAATTTTGAGCACCTGGTCAAAATGCACCAGCTCTTCTCTAGCCAACTTACTCATTTTGGCCAATAGCTCGGGCTTATCTACATAACGGTACATCATGCTCATTGCGGTCGATGCTGCCTTTTTCTCACACTGGGCGTGATCTATCAGTAGAATAGGCAGATTTTCCATAGCGGACTTAATCCAAGCTTCTGGAGTCCGACATCCCAAAAATTGATAAATCGCCTCAAGGTCAGCCTGTACTGCTTCCGTCATATTTTTAACCACCCTTAAATTTGAAAGTCCCGGATTCTACCGCAGCCCCTACCCCATATCAGCAAAATATCCTGCAGGGTAAACGTCACCAAGCATTTTCATGATAACGGTATAAATAATTAGAACTTCAAATTAGGTGCAAGATCATTATGATTGCGGGCCCAATTTCAGTACCAGTTGATTATTATGTCCGTCGGCCAAGTATACCCTGAACTCTACCAACAGCAGTTAGAACAAAAAACCACCGAGATTGCCAAGCAAATCCATTTACATGGCTTGGTGTTTCCATCACCAGAAGTTTTCGAATCAAAACCATCACATTATCGCATGCGAGCTGAGTTCAGGGTCTGGCATGAACAGAACGACAGTTTTTACATCATGTTTGATCCCAATACTAAGGAAAAAGTTCGAATAGACGAGTTCCCTGTTGGTAGTCAACGTATCAACGAACTCATGGTTTCTCTACGCCAACATTTTCTAGCCAATAAACAGTTACGACATAAACTTTATCAGGTGGAATTTCTGACAACGAGCACAAATGAAGCACTTGTCACGATGATTTACCATAAGGTGCTGGATGACGAGTGGGCCGAGCACGCTCGCTCTGTCGCCACTCAACTGAACATCAAACTTATTGGTCGTTCACGCAAGCAGAAAGTATTGCTCTCAGATAACTGGGTTGAGGAATGTTTTCATGTCACTGGGCGCGACTACCGCTATCGTCAGGTGGAAAACACGTTTACCCAACCTAATGCTGGCGTATGTGTCGATATGCTAAACTGGGCTTGCACTCAAGCGGCCGACTGTACTGGGGACCTACTTGAACTGTACTGTGGCAATGGTAATTTTACGCTACCTCTAGCGGCAAAGTTTCCGAACGTTCTAGCTACTGAAATTTCGAAAAACTCAATCAAAACTGCTATTGAAAATGCTCTTCAGAATAACATCAATAATGTCTCTTTCTTTAAAGCCAGCAGCGAGGAGTTCAGTTCAGCCTGGCTAAAAAAAGATGCCCGGCTTCATCAAAAAATGAATCTGGACAATTATAAACTGGAGACACTGTTTGTTGATCCACCACGTGCGGGACTAGACCCAGATACAATAGAACTCGCCAGAAACTTTAAACATATAATATATATTTCGTGCAATCCACAAACGCTAATAGACAACATTGCAAATTTGTCCGACAACTTTGTGGTTAGCTCTTTTGCCCTGTTCGACCAATTTCCATATACCCATCATATGGAATGCGGTGTTTTGTTAACACGTAGATAAAGTCTAATCACTTGTTTTCGTTTTTAAGAACGAAACCACTGTGGAAATGAAATGGAATACCCGTATCGGTCTGGCCAGAAAGGTTCAAATCATATAACTGATTGACTTTTAGCTCAGGGTATTCAAGCCCCCAATGAGTCTGGCGAGTCTCTGCAGCCGTAACCAGTTGACGCTGAGTATCTGTCATTTCATATAACTCAAGCCGATACTGATCAACATCCTGGAGGCTTTGCCAGTTAACATTGAGCATATGTGTTTTTCTATTATGCGACAGTCGAAACCCACTAAATGAAAGAGTCTCTGAAACATTTTCTGATGGTGGATCAGTCGCCAAAATATGATCACGACCAAAAGTAGTAATCACCATATCATCACTCCATACATTTATCTTACCAACCATAAATGTAAGGAGTGCGGTCATGGGAATAACAAACAGCCAGCTTCTATCTGGTTTTAAAAATGTGATGATACTTCGCCAGGAATACCTTTTTTTGGCTCGTAAGTCAGTGGGCCTGAGATACTCGGCCAAAGCCAATGTATGAGCCTGTTGATATACCAAGCGTTTGAGGTTTTCCCGATCAGACTGTTGATTGAAAGAGCTCAAATGTTGCTCTACGATCGCTCTGGCCTGTTGCATACTCTGGGCTTTTTTTCTGCATTCAGAACAGTTCTCCATATGCTGACGCTGGCTTTCCAGGCACTCCTGTGTCGGGTCCTGAGCGTATTCATGTAAATCACTTTCTGTTAAGTGCCGATGCTTTGCTTCACCTGCGGTCATATCTAGATCCACCTAGTTTGCTCATATCTAAAACGGACCAGCGAAAATATATCCCGAAAACCGACTGATAGTATTATTATTCCTTGGCCCAGCCGACTGGTCAGTTCTTTCAGCGCGTAACTCTAAAATAGTACATTTATAGAAGAACGCTTAACTTTTTATATAGATCATCAAACTCGTTCTTGCTAATAATTCCAGTCAGGAAACAAATGTTATTTATGACGAACAACATATATCCTTTAGCGTCTTGCAAACAGCTCGAACTATACATTTGAAATACTTATGTTCTTAGCACATGCTGAGGCTTGTTGCGTATTTACCGTCCAACTTATGACTTTGTACAAACTCATCATGGGCGTATTTTAATTTTTATAATAGCAACCATCACAAATTTGTCATGTCAGAGAATGCCATCACCAAAAAATAATTTCCAGGCACAATCATCGCACCAAGTTGAAGCAGTAGTAAGATTTACCGGAACTGACGACAAACAGAGAACGAAGAGAAGAGCGCGGTCACAACCGACCCACGCTCTTAATTGGTAGCACTATAGCTTTATAACAATACGGTTATCTTCATAAATAATATCAAGTAACCTGCCATCTTGTGTCACCGCGGAATCGAAACGACCATGAATATCATTCGCTTGAATGACTGCAAGCGTATCGCCTTGTTTGAATTGATCAGTATTATCCAAATCAATCAATACATTACCTGCTTTAATATTCATGTCTCCATGAACCAAAAGACCGCCTTGGTTATGCCCACTCAACTCAAAAGACAATGTCCCATTTACCTGGGTGTAGCGCTTACCAACAACAAGAGGTTTTTCTGATCGGACAATAACAGCACCTGCATTTACAAAGACATCACCAGATCCAAACGCGTTACTTGACGCTGCTACCAATGCCCCACCGTTCAACACCGTTCCACCTTGATAATTGTTGCTTCCGGTCAACACCAGCTTCCCACTTCCAGATTTAACCAGCTTGCCTTTACCATGGATATCGTTATCCCAGGAATCAGCTGCGTTGAAATATCCTTTTGTTGCATCCATATTTACATAGACGTCTCCAACAAAAGCACCATACCCATCTGAAGCAGTCACCAGATCAATACGCCCCCACCCATTTGAGTCATCCAAAACCGGATAACCGGAATCAATACCTGTGGTATAGAGAACCACTCGCCGCTGCTGGCCAGTCAAATATGGAAAGCGGGATTTCAATAAAACTTCCGCGCCTTTCGGAACAATCATTTCCTGCCCGACTTTTGCAGGATCCTGTTTAAACGAATAAACCAGTTTCTCGCGATAATAGGCTTTGTTTGCTTTGTCATCAGCAAACGGGTCATCAGCGCCCCCAGATTGAGCGTATTGCATCAGGGATTCTTCATCGCGGATTCGCGCTTCAAAGTATTTGCGGGTGTTAGCTAACGCAGCATCCGCATCACTGGAATATCGATTAATATATGCAGCTGCGAGAGCTGTAGCCATAATGCGTCCGCCGATGACATCCAATGGAGAGTGATAACCAGAGATAATTCTATCCTCACCCAACTTTGCCGCCCTGGTAAGTAATTCAGGATAACGTTCCGGAACTGCGTAAGCGTAAGCGAAGGCTGCCAGATACCCAGCATTCGTATGACCGCTGGGAAATCCACAGTCTTTATGGCGACCGCGATTTTCCAAAGAATAAATTAATGCAGGAACAACCTGGATATGCGAATCATAAACAGGAATCGTCCTTTGACCCATCTTCCGATTACCCGCTTCTCGTGGTTCACCAGAACCGAGCGTTATGGTTCCAGTCTGCCTCACATTACCGTCATTATTCATCGTCCATGGGCGAGGTGAACAGTAGAAATATTTGGCTGGAGAAGTCGTGCCTTCAGGTCCTCTCATGATGTTCAGAAACTTCACAAAAGAACCTAACTCAGAGTCCACTGAAGCAGTACTTGAGTCCATCTCTTCGTATAAAATGACCTCATTAACATTGAAAAATTTTTCATCTGATGTTTTTAAATATTGGTCGGTAATATCATGCTGAATCAATGAGCGAGCACCAGCCCCCTGCTTATACCATTCAGCCAGAGGTCCAAGTCCATCAATAAGACTGTTATTTTTTGAACGTAAGTCATCAAGATATGCATCTAGGGCATCCTGATAACTTCGCTCATACCCCGGTACAGATCCAGTTACCCGCAACGAATAAGACATATTTTCCTGCCACACAGCGGCATCAACAATATGGGTATTCATAAACCGATTTTTAGGACCACTACCATTGGCTTCTCCGTTTGCCCATTCCACATCCCCCAATGACCAGACATCATCAAGTCCTTTAAGCAGTCGAATAACGGGATTAACCGAGCGATCATATTTGTTGATTGAGTTGCCATGAGTATCTTTACCAGTCTGAGCAATAAAGTTTTCTACAATTGGTAATGGATACATGACGTCAGGTTCTACGATGGTCTTTTCATAACCCATCCCTGCAGGTTCTGCAGGAAGGCTTATAATTGCCTTGGCATTATTGTTAGCACAATTTGTAAGGATAGGCATAAATGCCACCGCCATAGCAAGTAACTTATATCTGCTATCAATCTTGTACATGTTGCCACCTGTCATTCTTGTAATTGTCATTTTAAAGCAACTTTTTATATGACACTTTTATGAAAACAGATGCAATCATTAGAACTTTATTTGAAATTTTTTCATCGCCATACAAAAAATTCATCTACCGCTTTAGTGTTGATTGACACGATTCCCTCTTGTTCTTTTCTGTCTCAGCTGTTTGACACGACAAAAATCATATATAGATGAGTTGGTTTTTAATGCCATACCTTTCAGTCATATCGCCCCCCCAATATCTTCATGCTTAACATGCAGGTACGACCAACCGGCCATAACTACCCACTCTTCTTTAAAATATTACAGCAGCTCATAACTTTGATAGAGTGATTCCCTCAATCACCGAACATCAGTCCTATGCCCAAACATTTACGAGTTAAAGCAAACTTCTCAGGACGCGATTTTGTAATCGGTGATTTGCATGGAATGTATCCGCAATTGGAGACCAAACTGGAGGGAGTAAATTTTGACAGCACACGAGATCGCTTATTTTCTGTCGGGGATCTTATTGATCGCGGTGAGGAAAACCTTCGCTGTTTGAACCTATTGAAAGAACATTGGTTTTTTTGCGTGCGCGGTAATCATGAGCAAATGCTGATTAACACGATTTTGGATAATGATCCGATTGCTGAAAAAATCTGGCATTTCAACGGTGGGAACTGGGCAACCAGCGTAGACAAAAAGCAACTTAAAACGATAGCACGTCAGTTGCGCAAATTACCCTGGACCATTGAGATTGAATCACCAGTTCCAGATGATGATCCTGTCGGTATTTGTCATGCAGAATATCCTTTATCTACCTGGAAACAGCGGATCCGAACCCACAGTGATATGTTTTATCATAACCTTTTGTGGTCACGGAAGCAGGCCACCCAGCGATATATTCGAAAAGTGAGCGGCGTGCAGGCAATATATTGTGGTCATACGATTTTCGCGGAACCATTGCAGCTGGGTAATTGCCATTTCATAGATACGGGATGCTTTCAAACTGGGCGGCTGCATATAAAACAGTTATTTTATTAATCAAAGACATCAGGATGACCTGATTGCCGGATTCATAACTACGCAGGGCTTCTAACAGGCAGGTTTTGGTCGTTAACTGGCAAAAGCGCTGGGGCACTGTAACAGCCCATTTTCGTCGACCGTTCCAGCGATAACTTTGGCCAGCTCAGCTAAAGTCTCTTGCATCCCTATTGCAATCGCCTGATATCCACGCCCCAAAGGTTTGTGGAGTTGACTTCGACATATCAACCGAATAGACGATGTGTCTTTAAAACCAACCGTCCAGTCTGCAACCAGAACAATTTTCTCATCAGTCCAGATATCCAACCTTCTGACCTCGATGTTGACTCTTAGCAGTCGCTTCGATGCGGCGTCAGCCAATCCCCGACTACTGGGAACTTGCCAATATGCGGATAGCTGGTCCGAAAGAGACTCAGTCAACTCCTCTCCTAGATTGCTGGACCACTGCTGATTATCCAGCAACAAAACGCCATTTAATCCATTACGAACAACAAACTGAGGTCGGTCAAGAGCCTCGGGAACATACACTGGCAATACGTCGATCACAAATGGCATAACCGCTGGATGCAGTTGAGATTGTGGCTTAGAGCTCATTAGCGTGTAGTAATGAATCGGTGCTGATACACATGATGACATCAATGCGACGACTATCAGCAATACTCCCAAAAAAGATGTTTTTTCCATATTTCTTACTTACTCCACTCGAACATTTTCCGGCCGCCCACGAATCAAGGCTTCGGGATTGCGACTCAGTAAATCCGTAAGATTACGTAAGGACTTAGCGGCACGTTGAAGCTCCAGCATCGTTTGCTCCAGGTTTTGCTGCATGGGAGCATCTTCAACAAGCAAACCATCGACCCGCGAGAATGTTGTTTGCAATTGCTGGGAAGCCTGCTGGAAGGATTCCAATGTCTGAATAGCACTTTGCTGTAAGGGAGATTGCTCGTCCAGAGTTCCGCTTAATTGGGTAACCATTGTATTAATGCTGCTTAATGTATTACTAAGCTCCGGTACTAACCCGGTATTAAACTGCTTAAGGGTTTTATCCAATTCAATCAGGCTTTGATCCAAATGAATGGCAATACTGTCCAAAGGCATTTTTTCAATCTTGCCCATGATGCTTGCCAGCTGAACTTGCAAACGGTCAAAGTCGCCGTCCACAGTGGGCAATACTATTGGCTCAGCCGTGGCATTAAAATCTACTTTTTCTGCATTTGGCATAAAATCAAACGCAACATACAACTGACCAGTCAGTAGATTTCCGGTGCGAACCTGTGCTCTCAAACCGTTATCAACGAGGTTTTTGATAAACGCGACAATCTCTGCATGACTGCTGTTGTCATTGGGTAATTTATTGCGAACCGTCCCCAGTCGACCAGGATAAATCCTGGTCGCCACCTCTGCAGGGAACAGGCCGGTTTGCTCATCGTAGTCCAACTCAATTGAAACCACAGAACCAATATTCACACCCGAAAACTCTACCGGGGCACCAACCGTCAAACCACGAAGCGGCTTGGAAAACCGCAGTAACACCGAAATAGCCACCCCATCAGGTGGTTTCATCGCTTCGTCTTTATCAACGGCGAGAGTAAAAGCGTGGTCAGTAGGGGCAGGCCCTGAGTTATCTCCTTCTGGAGCAGCAAACGCAATACCACCAGCAAGAACAGATGCAGCCGACTGAGTATTCAATTTAAGACCATCAGCACTTAAAGAAATATCAACCCCTCCGGCATTCCAGAAACGGGTATCCTCTGTAACAAACTGATCATAGGGGGCATCTATAAAAACTGTTATATCAACATTGTCTCCGCGATCAGACAACTGATAAGAGGACACTCTACCCACTTGTATACGGCGATAATAAACAGGCGAACCGATATCCAGCGACCCCAAATCGTCTGCCTGAATGGAAAACGCTGTTCCGGGCATCCCATTGATCACAGAGGGAGGTGTTTCGAGCCCGGTAAAATCCTGAGCCATTGAATCTGAAGTCCCTACATCCACACCAATGTATGCACCAGAGATCAAAGTATCTATCCCCGATACACCACTAAGCCCGATTCTGGGCCTAACCACCCAAAAGCGGGTATCACTTCGCGCTAATCCCTCCACGTTCTTTTCCAGCGCAACCGTGGCCACAACATAAGATTGATCCTCATTTAAAGTAACGGATGTAACCCTACCAATATCAACGTCCTTATATTTCACAGGGGTTTTTCCGGCTTCAAGACCACTGGCAGTTAAAAATGTGATGGAGATTTCTGGGCCCTGCGCAAGCCAGTTTTGAACAAACATGGCGATTCCAATCAATATTGCAGCAAATGGCACTAACCAGATAAGGGATACCCGATGCCTGGAATAGGTTATATTCGGCGGGGCCAGTTTCTGCATATCACCGTTTTCCTGACTCATTTTGCTCCTCATAATCCCAGATCAAACGCGGGTCAAAACTCATTGCCGCAAGCATGGTCAGAATAACCACCAAACCAAAGTATAAAATCCCCATTCTCGGCTCGATATCGCTGAGAGCCTTGAACTTAACGAGAGCAGATACCAGGGCCACCACCACCACATCCAGCATCGACCAGTAACCAATAAATTCTGTGATGCGGTAAAGTTTTGCCCGTTCGCGCATGGCCCAGGCACTACGCAGTTCAACACTGACTGACAAAATAATCAGCACAATGAATTTAAAACATGGTACGACCACACTGGCAATAAATATAATGACAGCAATATCCCATGAACCTAGCTGCCAGAATTCCATGATGCCGGCCATAATAGTACTCTCGGTTCTGCTTCCTAACATCTGTGTGTACATTACTGGTTCGATATTTGCCGGAATATACAACACCATTGCCGCAATCAGTAGCGCCCAGGTATGAGCCAGACTGTTATGTTTTCGTCTGTGTAAAGGTGAATGACAACGAGGGCAATATTTCTCGATACTTCCAACTTCAGATACCAGTCCACACACATGGCATCCAATTAAATTCAACTGCTCGGCTTTATAAAGAATCATAACTCCGGAGCCTTCTGATAAAGGCTTTGCTGCACCAGCCATATCGGCTCAAAGCTTTTATTGGTTATCAAAGTGATCATCCAGGTCAGCGCAGCAGTAGCCCATAATCCCAGGCCGGCGACAACATCGAGATAACCGGACAATTTCACCACAGCCACCAAAATACCGAGCATACAGACATCAATCATACTCCAGGGTTTTAAGGCAACGAGAAGCTTAATAAGCATCCGCCAAAAGGGCGCCTGTCGATTTAAAACAGAAAAAGCCAGCACCCATAGCAGCAGAATTATTTGCATCGCAGGAACCACAATAACGACCATTAATATGGGAACTGCAATTAAAGCCACATTAGTCTGCATAAATACAGCGACGGACTGCCA
The DNA here is from genome assembly GCF_050297175.1 of Gynuella sp. NCBI lineage: Bacteria > Pseudomonadati > Pseudomonadota > Gammaproteobacteria > Oceanospirillales > Saccharospirillaceae > Gynuella > Gynuella sp. Next base: position 47,288 of record NZ_JBNKSF010000014.1, read on the forward strand.
CAATGTGATCTCATTATGTAACCCCTGAAAACTGATACGAATCACCGGAAAAAAATTTGCCATCAAAAAGACGAACAAGGTTGCAATCACCAACGCCAACCATTGCATCAGGTCAAGCCGTTCCGATCGATACAGTACCGCATCACATACATAACAGCGGGCAATCTCTCCAGGTTTTAAAGCTCTGCGAGAATAGACTCTGTCGCAATATTCACAAATAGTCAGATGAGGATACGTACGCATTTAAAAAATTCTGAATCAGACTTTTTAGAATGGCTCTTGCCTAGCCTACTAGAGCCAATACCGGGATTAACGATTCTAACCCGTTCAACTGCATAATAGGTGAACAAATATGAGTCATGTCTGGTTCATTTGTCTTATATTCTTATATATGGATACCCATATGTAAGAATGATCTCTTTCTCAACGCGCCATAACTACAGTCACTCAATGCAACTGACCCATTTATCCCAACACCTGATACATGAAACTCGTCAGACTTATTTCGCCATAGACAATGGGCTTGACATAACCGTGGAAAGTAAGAGTGATGCGACTTGAATTAGGGCAAGAAAGCTCTGCTAGGGACAAACAAGATGTGATAGTAAACGGAGAGGGCAGATCACCACCAAAATACGAAACCCACAGATATAAGTGGAACTGACGATCCAGTGGTTATCCATTCCCTGGATATAACCACCGGATTGATCATGTCAGCTGAAGCTATTTTGCAGCAGTCACAGTTAGTTCAACAGACTGATCATGATATGTAGCAGAAACGGTGTAATCTCCTGCTTCAATAGCATTGAATTCACCTTCAACTTTACCAGCAGTCAACAGCGTAAAATGGGTTCCAACCGCCGGTGTCAAGCTCCCCATATTCAATGTCAACGAAGCGTCATCAAGATAAACTGCTTTATTAACGGCAATCTGACTATCATCACCATCCATGCTAACTTTTAAGCTACCCGCCTTCATCGTCAGATAACCGGACAGCTGCAATGTCCCGGCACTGTCAACTTCCAAAACACCATCTTTGACATAAACATCACCTGTACCAAAAGCTGCTGGGGATTCAGCTTCCAAAGTACCACCCTCAAGAACCGATCCACCGCTGTACTGATTATGGCCAGTCAACGTTAACTGTCCACTGCCACCCTTAGTCAGTTTACCGTTACCCGTAATATCGTTACGCCACCAATCATGAGCATTGAACCCTCCATTCGCAGCATCCATAGTGACCGTTACATCACCAATGAATGCGCCATAACCATCAGCAGCGGCCAGAAGATTGATCCTTCCCCAACCATTTGAACTGTCCAATAAAGGATAACCTGAGTCAATTTCGGTCGTATATAGCACGGCCCTACGTTGTTCTGAGTTCAAATATGGCTGACGGGATTTCAGCAAAGCTTCCGCACCCTCCGGCACAATAGGATCCTGATTGGCTGCAGAAGCATCCTGCGGCAAACCATAGGTCATACGCTCTGTATATAACGCCTTAATGGCGTCATGATCGGCATAGAAGTTGTTGTTGAACACTTCAATGTTAACATTGCTTCCATCCGTGAAACTGCCAACCTCATTCTCCGCCAATACCTGGTGAGCATAATCATAAAGACTCATACCCGCGTCATTTGCCTTCTGAGTAAAATACTCCTCCGCCTGATTGACAGCTGCGTCAGCATGGTCCGACCCAGTGGCTTCTGTTAGCACATATGCCGATATCGCCAGAGCCATTGTACGGGCGCCAATCACATCAACGGGAGAATGCATGCCGGCAAGGATACGACTTTCACCAAGATCAGAGCCACGCATTACCAGTTCAGAAAAACGTTGAGGAAATGCGTAAGCCATCGCCATGGAAGCCAGTATTCCAGCATTTGTATGCCCACTGGGATAACCACCATCCTTGCGTAAACTCTGACTATCCACTGTACCGCCTAAGCTGGCTCTACGCTGACAGATCAACCCTGGAACAACACTGATACTACTATCATACATATCAAAATTAATTGAAGTGGTGTTGTTGTTTGCATCAGTACAGTCACGGGATTCATTGCCTTGATAATTGACAATACCGGTATTATTCATACGCCATGGCCTTGGCGTGGAATAAATATACTTGGAACCGCTGGTAGACGATTTACCAATATGTGAACGGAAATCCTTTACCAACTGCACAACCGCAGACAGCGCTTCGCCAGCCGTATTTCCTGCATAGTCTTCACTATCATTATGGCCGATTGCGTAGTGACTGTTTTCCGTTACATCAGTCACCAGTGGTGTCGGCAAATCAACGTATGCCCCACTGGCTTTAATGTATTCTTCCGTCAATGGCCCCATTCCATCAATAACAGAATAGTTCTTACTACGGCGGTCATCCAGGAATGCACGGATAGCCTCATTCTGAGTACGATGAGTCGTCACATCGGCGACATATTGTATGTTTTTGACCCAGGTTTCAGAATCAATGACGGGGTTTGCCAGATAACTATCAGGCCCGGATCCCTTGGCAGCTGCCTGATATGTATCTGACGTCCCCTTCCAGACATCATTGATACCGCGCAACATGTAAGCATAAGGGTTGTCATTTATACTGTACTTTAAGTTTGAGTCTGCGTTATTAGCAGCAAAATTTGTGGAGGGCAATGGGTATTGGACAGCAGGTAGAACAGCAGAAAATGCCTTTCCAACACCACTTGGTTCACCAGGTTTTGAATAGCCAGTGTGGGTTTCGTTATTTTCAGAACTACTATCATCAGCATTATTGCAACCACTTACCAGAATTGACGTGGATACGATAGCGACATATAGAGCGGACAATCCGACGGATCTACGATGTATATTCATGGGAGACTTCTACTTTAAGGCAATGACAAAAAAACATGCAAACCAGCACTATTCTTGTTAAAAGAAATCTACTTTTGCATAAGGACTTTCATCTTATTATTGAAATGTGACACATTTGTTACCTTTATCATTTCAAACAAAACATAAAGACCATGTTTACTATTAAAAAGTTATCTCGGTTATCACTTTGGATTCTCAGATTGAAATGAAAATTTTTCAAAACTTTCGAAGAGCAGGCTTCGTAAAACAACAAGTTTTTTTACAAAGAACTGTATTTTTGAAGAGTTACTTGAAAAAGAAGACTAAGAGAATTTTCTGGAAAGAAATATTGACTCGACCTCAATAGGCAAAAAGGACGAAAAGACAGCAAGGTTTCAAATAGTGTTTATACCGAACCTCAGAACAACTGTCATTCGATACGTACTTAGAACGAACACACCTTGCTTCAGGCTATACACAGAACGGGCATTTAAGCATCCGTAGTCCAAGCAATTCTGAAACAAGGTACATTCAAATTTTCATGCCCAACAATAAACCACTATTAATGCTGGGCAAACAACTGAACCAAACCAACTACTTAAGGTTTATAGCTCCATGCTGTTAGCGAACTTACTCTTCGTGCACTCGGCTAGGAGAACGCATGGTTACAAATTCCTCAGCACTGGTTGGGTGAATGCCAATTGTCTGATCAAAATCTTTTTTCGTAGCACCAGCTTTGATCGCAATGGCAATTCCCTGGATGATTTCACCAGCATCAGGCCCGACCATATGCGCACCCAGAATTTTATCCGTTTGACCACAAACCAGCAGTTTCATAAAGCAACGTTCTTGTTTATCGGACAAAGTATATTTCATGGGACGGAAATTTGAGGTATAAACCAAAACACGTTTATGCATAAGTTTGGCTTGTTCTTCAGTCAAACCAACCGTGCCTATATTTGGTTGGCAAAATACAGCCGTAGGGATATTACTATAATCAACAGCTGCTGCTGTTTTATCATCAAATAAATGACGGGCAACAAACATCCCTTCTGCAAGAGCAACAGGTGTCAATGCCACCCGGTCAATGACATCACCTAGAGCATAAATATTATCAACACTGGTTCTGAAGTGCTCATCGACCTTAACCGCTCCGGATGAATCCACTTCAACTCCCACATTTTCAAGACCAATGCCATCGGTTTTAGCTTTTCTTCCGGTTGCCATCAGTACCTGATCACACTCCCAAACACTTTCTTTATCATCTGAACTAAAAGTCACTTTTAATCGCTTACTATCCGTTTTTTCGACCTTTGTCAGATTGGACTGGCAACGGATATCCACACCATTTCCAGCCATCTGATCTGCCGTAAAGTCTCGGACTTCATCATCAAATCCTCTAAGAATTTGTGACCCACGATAATGAAGCTGAACATTAGCGCCTAAAGCACTAAAAATACCCGCAAACTCCACCGCAATATAGCCACCGCCAATAATGACAATGTCTTTTGGAAATTCATCCAAATAAAACACTTCATTAGAACTGATTAAGTGCTCTCGACCAGGAATATCAGGAAGAAATGGCCACCCACCCACAGCAATAAGAATATTTCTAGCAGAATAAACATTGTCACCTACTTGAATATGGTGCCGATCTTTCAACACCCCACGACCATGAATAATATTGACACCGGCATTGGTCAGCATCGAATTATAGATCTCATTCAATCGATTGATTTCACGGGTTTTATTGTCTCTCAATGTCGGCCAGTCAAAGTCAGGGGCTGAAACATTAAGACCGTAGCTTTCCATGAGTTTAAAAGAAGACCGCAACTCTGAACCATAGACAAATAACTTTTTCGGCACACATCCGACATTGACGCAAGTCCCTCCGAGATAAAGCTCTTCAATAATTCCCACTCTTGCATCCAAGCCAGCTGCAAACCGAGCAGCCCTTACGCCACCAGACCCAGCACCTAAAACCAGTAAATCGTAATCAAACATCGACATTCACTCTCTATATTCAGTAACTGCATACTATTGTACAAGGGATATAATCAGAAAACGAAGCACACGCCTAAGAGACCCTCAAGTCATCAACAGCAGCACCAATACTGCACTAAAAATAAGCTCAAACCAGTCATATATGGCATATACACGTTTGCTTTTCGCAGATTTTGCCTTGCTCGGGCTCCCCCCTACCCGACATTGTTCATAGGAAGTCCTGGTCGTTACATGCATATAAAAAAGCCGGAATAATCCGGCTTATATATTATTAGGGAGGAAACTTGCTTCACGGGCCTTCATACGACAGAACTTTTATGCTTTTCACAAGGCTTATGAAAAACCGCTTCTTCGATTTCTCCAACTTTGACAGTTTTGAAAACCTTGTAGCCCATGGATTTATAAAAATCTGAATATCGCCGGTTACCTGTATCCAAAAATATACCAATTGAGTTTTCATCTTTAGCGCAATATTCATGGATGTTGTCCATCAGCATACGTCCAAGCCCCATCCCCTGATAGTCTGGATGTACTCCAATCAAATTAACCATGCGATGCTGCTTAGAGGGAATCGCCTGCTGAACTTCGGTGAGATACTGAATAAACCCTTTCGTACATTCATAACCAGTCGTCAAAAACATTTTCAGGCGCCACATAAACTGATCAGAAAGATCCATTTTCAATTCAATGTCAGACACAAACGCAATCCCTGCCAAATGATCATGAACCTCATCCACTACCCCGAATACAGTTTCATTGCGATCAAAATGTAGTTTGATTAACTCACGTATTGTGGCTCTGATACGCTGTTTATAACCGTGACTTTGATGCTGTAATAACAACTGAAAAGTAGGTTCATGACGGTAACAATGATAGAGCAAGGACCGGGCCTGCCTGGATATGGAACGGTCCAAAGTTACGACTTTGTAGCTGCTGAGATCACTCGACACTGCTGACGACATATGCAAATCTCCCCCAAATATTCGACTTTGTTATTATTATTGAATACGAAAATTGCGTGAAAATCGCTTTCTGAAGAAAGTCATCACACCTGATAACTCTAGGTCTGGCCTAAAAACCATTAACCTTATCGACTGTGTCAATTACCTTAGCATTGAAGGTATTAACTTACCAGCACGGCTTTTATTGCCTGACCAGAACACCTCTGACATTAACAATACCGGACTTCTTACCACTCTCCACATTCAGCTGATCTGCGACAATCCCCTGTTTATTAAGTTCCAGCATCATTTTGGAAAACACATCAAACTCAACATCATCAAACCAGATCCGCAAACCATTGCGACCATCATTTTCAAAACGCTGCAACTTTAACTTCTGGTCACGGGCAGCTTTATTAACCACTGACGACAAGGCCCCGCTGTCATCACTCGCATTACTTGCAGCGACACCACTCGTTTGCGCAATCGTTTTGGCTTGTGGCCCAACCTTCAATAACCAATCATATAATTCTGTACGGGATTCAAGTATGGAAACCTGATTGGATTTATATCCAAGCACGGGACTGATTAGTGCAGACCAGAGCAACAGTAATGAAAAAAAGACTGCCGTAGCTATTATAATCTGACGTTCGCGCTCGGCCAGTTGCTGCCATTTGAGTTTTAAATTATTCATCAACTTGATACTTTCCCGGTAATTCTGAAGTTTCCACGAGTCATATTTTTATCCTGACTGGCAGAGAGCTCGACATTGTACCCTTTTCCTTCTAACTTGGATTTTAGCTGTTCGAGTTTTTGAAAATCCTGATCCAGAATAACCATCAGCAGCTCCTGCTTATCCTGAGTATATCTCAAGGAAATAAGCGTTTCCTGGCCTTTAATAGACGCAAAATCTTCCAACAATGATAGGAACGAAGCGGAATTGGTCGTTGTTACGGGTTGACTAATAAGGTTCTGGACTTCCCGTTTAATCAGGTTCTCCCGACACCGTTTCTGGGGCCCGAAAATATCCTTGCACAGCTTCTCGTTTGCCTGCAGATAAGCTTCTGATAGTCTCGCCGCCTGCCACCCTTGAACAACCTGGAAGCTGAGACCTGCAACCAACAATACAGTTGCCGCAACAGCGGCGGGCTTTAATGCATTTAGCCACTGGGATTGTTCTTTCTTACCACCAAACTCACCTATTAACAAAGAGTGTGCGGGATGACTACTCAACAGCTTATCGACCAGGAACCCTAAATATGTGCCGGGATAGTGATCAGTACTTAACTCCTGTTCCGCCGACAACATCACCTGAGCCTTAATAATATTTTCCTGCTCACTGTTTTCAGGCATTGTCAACTTGAGGGGCTTATCTCCATGCTGTTCCATAGCCTTGGGCAGCAAAGCCCCAAGCCAGTTGACATCTGCACTCAGGCAGTGGCTGGGAGAAGATACGACCATGGAACGATCAGTTTGAATGACATGAACAGATCCTGCTTCAACCAGTATCTCTGCGTCAATAAAACACTGAACAACTTCCAGACCTTCCTCTTTGAGGATTTGAAGCTGAGTAGCAAACCACTCTTTATCAATGGCAATAACGGACAGGCTCCCTTGTTTGGGCTTTCCTCTGGGTACCAGATGATAAAGAGACGGATCCTGAGAGAGCTTTTCCTCTACTGCAAAGTCAATTGCCTTTGCGGCATACTTTGCTTGCCCCGGTGGCAGAACCATTTCCAGAAAAACCGATTTTTCTATAGGAATAATCAGGGCAACCTTTGGTTCAATGCTCCCCTCATTTTCCAGATAGGATTTCAGGTCTTCCCAAGAACCTGATTGATCGGGCTGACGATTGCCCTGGTTAATCAACAACCAGTTTATGGTGTCTTGCTGCTCAGTCAGCTGTATCGTGAGTAAGTCTTGCATCAGTTTGTTTGTACTTGTGTTTGAGAATCAGTTTCAGAGATCGCAGTATTATCTAAAGGAGTCACGCTAAGATTCCTTGATAGCAGTTCGACTGCATTATTTTGATCACGGTAAATCACACTCTGTATATAAAATGGAACATTCAACCGTCCCAGTCTATCTTGCAGATCAACTTCGGCATGTATTAAAAAATAATCCGAGTTAATGGTCAGCATGTCTTCATCCAGCCCTTTCAATTCGTCTTCAGTAAATCCGACCGTATTGATCATTTCATCAATGGACATAAACGGAGCATCTTTCCGAAAGGTAACGATGTCCTGGATTTTATCGTTTGTCCAGGAACTGGATACGGTTTGCAACACTTCAGCGCTCGCAGTATTGACATTCAAACGCATATCAACGGGTAACGCACACACATAATCTTTTAACTTGTTATAAAAATCGTCTGTCATGCCATCCACGAGCCGTAACTCCGAAATATCTGACATGGGCATCACCGGTGGAAAATACGCTGGCTCCTTGGTGGAATACAGGTATTCTGCACCGCTATCCTGATGAAACCAGTTACGTACCGAATCTGCCAGCGCAGTGTTGATTCCCAGCACATCAAGTAACCTCGAAAATGCACTCTTCATCATATCTGCATTAGGGCTCTGATCACTCAGCCAATTTATATTAAAACGACGATTTAAATCGGTAATCTGAACCAAGACCGCTCCTTGTTCCAGCTCTGCCTCCCGTCCTTGACCTAATAAAACAGGCCCTACAAGACCCGTATCTTTATCACCATTCCATGGTTGATGAGCCAAATCATCAAATTTTGAATTGTCAAATTTGCTATCATTATTGATATTCAAAGTACCATCAACATATAACAGCTGAGCTCCCATCTTCTCAGCCCCTAATAGATACTCTCTGGCCTGCCCCCGCATCAATACAGAAACAGAACGATCCAAACTCTGCCGTTGCGCCAGCTGTATGTTGGCGGCAACCAGACTCAATAAAGTCAGGATCAATAATACCTGCACCAGTGCAACGCCGCGGTGGCAAAAATATAAACTATGTCGTACCGGCATTATTGTCTGTTCCTTGCTTTGGCCACCCTTGAGGTACCAGCCATTCACGAGTTATCTCACCATACTTCTGATGCTCAAGCGTCATCTTAATCAATACTGGACGTTCTTCACCAGTTGCGCCAGCCGGTGGCCATTCCTTAGTCGTCACTAGATTGTTGTCTGAATTTTTATAAACGAACTCAAAATCAAGCGATTTGACATAACCAAGTATTGCCACTTCTTTAGGATCATCGTAACTGGAATGCTCCAAATGAAAATAGTAGGCACGAATCAGGCAATATCCTTCCAGGTTCTTTTGATCCAGACGCTGATTAGGAATAATTGCCCGGCTACAACGCTCGTCACTCATAGTCACAAGCTCATAACTCACCCTCTGCAACTGGCTTCTTGGGTTCTCCTGAAGCTGCAAGAGAGATTGTGACCAGCCTCTACGAGTAAACGTCAAAAAAGTTTCAAAGTTAGCGACAATGGCATTTTGAGTTTGACCGTAATCGTCTTTTACCGGGCGCTCAGGATCCAGCTCAAGAATATCGGTTTCTATCCGGCTCTCAGCTCTTTGCAATTGATCCAGGTAAAAATTCGCCTCTTCAAGACGCTTGCGACCATCGGTAACACTACTCACCAGCGACAATGTATAAAGAGCAAGCACTGCAGAAATTGTAATCGCAATAAGCAATTCAACCAGGGTAAGTCCAGTTTGTCGCGTCATACCTTACCCACATACGTCACGAGCAGATCTATGCGCTGATCAGGAAACTGTTTTAAATAAACCTCAACTTCCACCTGCCGAATATAGTCTACCTTGTCTTCCAGCATCGGTACTGGTGCAGCTTTCACTTTGAGTATCCATTCCCGACCGACATACTTGACAGTCTTTTTGGTCTCATCCAATGCAGGAAAGGCATTAGCCAAACGCATCTCAGCAATTTCATTTTTAGCCACCCAGCGTGCAAACGTACGTTCTTCTAGACGGCGTGCGCTTTCAGCAGCGGAACTGCTTGCCAGTGACAAACTGATTGCCCCCAGAGCAAAAATAGCCAGCGCTACCATAACTTCAATCAGCGTAAAACCTTGACTACGGATTCTGTGCATAGGCCTCCAGCTCCAATGGGTTATAGCCATCAGAATCAAGCAACCATACTGGGTTTTCCTGATACTTGATCACGATACTGAACGGGGGATCAGACTCACCATCGCTGCGGATAACCACCAGAGGAGTAATTGGAGTGATATACTGATCCGGCTGATCATCCGGGTCAGAAAAATCAGGAAGATCATCAAGAAGAGGCAACTCCTGATCATCAACCCAAAATTCATAAGCAACATCTTCAGGAATATCATGTACTTCAAACAGTTGACTCTCTACTAAGCTGGCAGTTGGAGACCAGTTAACGTATCGCTCACCAGAAGTTCTCTCCGTCAACATCTCTCCTGCCAGCCATAAATACTGATCTCCGCTCATTACCAGACCAATATCCTGACCAGTCAAAATTGCCAGCTGCTGAGCATTATCAAATTGCGTCTGCATACTCAACGCCAGTTTTTTATTCTGCTTAACCGGATCATAAACTGACACAGATGTGGCAATCGCTCCAACAACTACACCGAGGATCACCAACATAACCATCAGTTCTATCAGGGTGAAGCCTGTCTCCGCCCGTTTCATGATTAATTTATACTGCTGATATCCGCATCGGCTTCTTCACCACCTTCGCGACCATCCTTACCATACGACATGATTTCAATAGACCCACTGCCGTTGTTTATATATACGTATGGATTACCCCAGGGATCTTTTGGTTCTGTTTTGATATAAGGCCCGCGCCAGTTTTTAGCTTCAGGACTGCCACTGGGCTTGTTCAACAAGGCATCCAAACCTTGATCAGTTGACGGATAAACAAAATTATCCAGACGATACATATCGAGCGCTGTTTCTATTGTCTTCAGGTCCGTTCTAGCCAGTTTCTGGTTGGCCTCATCCTGACGACCAAAATACATTGGTGCAACCAATCCCGTGATCGCTGCCATAATCAATACAGCAATCATCAATTCCAGTAACGAAAAGCCAGTCTGTTTGTTATTCATCATTTCCTTACTCTATTACTTATTTAAATATTTGAATTTAGCTGAGCGATTGGCAGAACCACAGCCATAACGATCAACATCACGATCATACCCATTACCACCAGCATTAACGGCTCCAAAAGAGTCAACATTGTGGAAATTAATTCTTTCAGAGTTCGCTCTTGTGTATTTGCTGTTCGTTCCAGCATTCGCTCAAGATCACCACTGGCCTCGCCACTGGCTATCATGTGAATCATCATCGGAGGAAAGTAGCCTGTCGCCGCCAAAGACTTGTTCAAAGACTCCCCTTCGCTAACCTTCTGGGTAGCAGCCGTCACTTTTTCCTGAATCTCAAGATTGCCGATGACCTGCGAAGCAATTCGCATAGCATCAACCAGAGGTACGCCACTGCTTCCCAATGTCGCCAATGTACTCGCGAACCTGGCAGTACTAAAACCTTTGATCATTTTACCAATTAAGGGCAGTTTTAACTTGAACCGGTCCTTAATTTTCTTTCTTCCAGGTGTTCGTCCCCACCAAACATTAAAAAATATCAGCAAGATCACCAACACAACCATCCCCAACCAGTAAGCACGAACAAAGTCACTCACGGATAACAATATCTGGGTTGGTTTGGGAAGTTCCTGATTACTGGATATAAAGACATCCAGAATCTTCGGAACAACCGTATTGAGCAGGTAAACCACAATGGATAAAGCAATCACGACCAGAATAGTAGGGTATACGGCAGCCATCTGTATGCTTTTCTTAGTGGCATCCTGACCTTCAACATAGTCGGCCAGTTTATCCATGACAGCTTCAAGATGACCCGACTGCTCCCCTGCATCGACAGTTGCACGATAAAGATGTGGAAAAGCACGCGGATATTCGCCAAAAGCCTGAGCCAGGGTATGCCCTTCGAGTACTTTTCCGCGAACAGCCATCATCATGGAGCGAATTTTGGCTGACTCGCTTTGCTCCGCGACTGCTTTCAAACATTCTTCCAGAGGCATACCAGAGCCAACCAACGTAGCCAGCTGCCGGGTCAGCAAGGCAAGATCCGCGCTGGATACTGACGGGCCTTTCCGGCCCAGAGACACATTTCCACCTTTCTCCTTGATCAGCTCTACTTCAGTCGGAAACCACCCTTTTTCTCTGAGCAGTTGCCGGATCTGACGAGGACTATCGCCTTCAAGGACTCCTTTACGACGCTTACCTTTTTCATCAATGGCAATATAATCAAAAGCGGCCACTAGAGCTCCTTACGACAAACACGTAATACTTCTTCAACAGTCGTTAATCCCTGCAGTACCTTTGCAATACCATCATGATATATGCTTGGATCTGACTTACGAGCCTCAGCTTCCAACTCTTGCTCACCGGCCCGGGTATGAATGAGTCGTTGTAGCGTGGGCGTTACATTCACAATTTCATACAAACCAAGTCGCCCTTTATAGCCACTGTTGCGGCACTGACCACACCCTTTAGCATAATAAATAGTCGGTGGATTGGCCGGATCAGCACCCAGAAAACCACATTCAGCCTTATCGGCTTTCACCGCTTGCTTACAATCCGGACAAAGAGTTCTGACCAGACGCTGTGCACATGCACCGATTAATGATGAAGACAGCAGAAACGGCTCGACCCCCATATCCTGTAAACGGGTAACAGATCCAACGGCACTGTTTGTATGCAGGGTCGATAACACCAAGTGCCCCGTCAGCGAGGCTTCCACAGCAATCTGTGCTGTCTCAAGGTCACGAATCTCCCCGATCATCACGACGTCTGGATCCTGACGCAAAATCGCCCGCAACCCCCGCGCAAACGTCATATTCACTTTGGTATTGACTTGTGTCTGACCAATACCCGGAAGGCTGTATTCGATAGGGTCCTCAACGGTCATGATGTTTCGAACCTGATTATTCAACTCTTCCAAAGAAGCATAAAGGGTTGTGGTTTTACCGGAACCGGTAGGCCCAGTGACCAGGATAATGCCATGCGGTCTGGTAATCAGCTTCTTAATATCATCATAAGCCCGCTTGTTCATTCCCAGGTGGCTCAAATCCAGCTTGCCAGCCTGTTTATCTAACAAACGCAGTACCACCCGCTCACCATAGTTTGAGGGTATGGTTGACACCCTTATGTCTACCTCCCGGCCCGCCACCCGCAGTGCAATACGGCCATCCTGAGGTACTCTCTTCTCAGCAATGTCCATCTTCGACATAACTTTGATACGAGAGATCAATAATGGTGCCAGTGCTCTTTTTGGTTGAACCACTTCACGCAACACACCATCAACCCGGAAGCGAACAAGCAATTTACGCTCAAAAGTTTCAATGTGAATATCAGAGGCACCTTCTTTAACCGCCTCTGATAACAGAGCATTAATCAAACGGATAATAGGCGCGTCATCTTCCTGCTCCAGAAGATCTTCAGTTTCAGGCACCGCGTCGGCCAGGCTTCGGAGATCCATTTCATCCCCAAGCCCCTCGACCATTTGCATGGTTTCGTCCGAATCACTCTGATATATCCTGTTGAGGGCAAGATTAAAATCTTCCTCTGTTACCTGTTCCGGAACCAGATTAACACCTGCAAAACGCCTGGCCTCCTGAAGAGACTCTAATGCCACATCAACCCGATAGAGTAATTTGGGGCGATCATCTTCTTTAAAATCGATAACCACTCCCTTGCGCTTGGCAAAGCTGAATGGTAACCGGGCTCTTGCTTCTAAATGTACACTCTCAGTCACTAACTTATCCGTCTTCGTGGGGTGTTGTTGTTCCATCATCGTTTAATCAACCTATCCAGCGTTTGAGTGCGCTGGCCAGCTCCTCAAGTGTTATGGGTTTGGAGATAAAGTCATCCATACCGGCTGTCAGACATTCCCGTTTTTCTTCTTCGCTGTTTCGAACGGTCAGTGCCAGTATTGGCACCCTGGACTGGTTGTTTTCCATCGTCCGTATCATTCTAGCGGCTCCATAGCCATCTAACACGGGCATTAAGCAATCCATGAGGACTAGGTCATATTTTTGTTTTTGGGTTTCGTTTACGACCTCTCGACCATTCTCCACAGATACAACCTGATATCCCAGCTTTTTTAACATCGATTCTGTTACAGTTCGACTGACCAAGTCATCCTCAGCCAGTAAAATAAGCTTATGAGCATTATCCTCTATATCCCCCTCTACAATGCCTTCCTGCTTTTCCTCATTCAACTGCAAAAAAGCATCATGGAGAGAGTAACGACCTGCTGGCTTGGTTAAATACGGCACCCGACCTAATCTGTCAATCAGCACATTTTTACTTTTGACGGCTCCATATAAAATGAGCAAAGTATTTTCGCTTTTACGCTGATAAAGTTGCTCAAGAAATGCCAACAGCGTCTCATCGTTGTCATTGAGCGGTAGATTTAGCAAAATGAAATCAGGGTTTTCCGACAGCCGTTCTAGTAGCACATCAAAAGTCGGCAATTGTTGCACCTGCATCCCCCAGGCACTGGTCTCCCCTGCCAAACCTTTAGCTGCTCTTGGCGGCATGGCAACCAACCAAAGAGTTTTCTGTTCCAACTCCTTGCTGGATTGAAATTGGGCAATCTGCTGACTTGATGCTTCCAAAGGCACATACGACACTACGGAATAGACTGCACTTTCTATTTCATTGCATGCCAGATCGCCACCCATAATCTGCGCCAGACGAGTGGAAATCATCAATGACAAGGCCGTACTGTCAATATTTTCGCTACCTTCCAGCAACAACCCTGTACTGGAACGACGGAGTTCTTCGATATCCAGCTCTATGGACTCAAAATATACCGAAAACTTGAGGACTGAACCGAGTTTTTTGGAGTCTTCCATCGACACTTTGAACACGACTTCGTTCTCATTGGCAAAGTTCAGTGCCAGCTGGATCTGACTTTGAATAACTTGTCCTACGTGTTTCTTATCCAGGTTAACCCGCGAAGGAACATTGATATCATAGAGATAACTCAGTTCCAGTCCGAGTTCATGGGCCTGATGCCCTAATGACTCGGCCAGATTCTCGGTAAACTTGCGCAAGTCGAAATACTGAAAATCCAGCTGAAAATTACCGCTCTGTATCTTTGAATAGTCTTCCAGATCAGTCATCAGCGCCACCAACGCGTCCCCAGACTGAGTCGCTAATTCCAAAGCCTGACGCTGATCATTATCCAGGCGCGACTGCTTAACCAGCGACAACATACCCAACACCCCCTGTAATGGTGTTTTGATGAGCCCCATTAGTGTGTGCAATACGTTCTCGTTAACATCGGCTCTCTGTACCTGCTCAATACGTGACGCATTCAACAAAGCAACTTGTTGCTGTAACTGCTGAGAAAATTCAACCCGATCCCAAAAACTGGTATACAACTTCTGAGCCTGACGCAGTAAAAATATCAGATAAACCAACATTCCCACGGCAAGGATGGAATCAAGGATGTTGGCACGGAAAAACAAAAATACCGCCGGTGGAATCAGAACCAGACATACAAAAGCCCGCACATAACGGATATAACAGGAATACAACGTAATCGTACCTGCGGTAATTGCCGAGCTATACAGCAACATCAAGGTTTCTGATTGGAAGAATTGGGCATTGGACAGGATAAATATCTGAATCCCTCCCCAAATCACGGCATTCAGCAACGACAGCGACATAAAATGTGTACGCCAGCGATGTGGCCCTTTGGCATAAATACCATCAAATCGGAGGCCATAAAAAATCCGAAGAATAGCGATAACCAGAATCGTCATCCCAATGACATAGCTGATCATCCGTGTCTCCAACTTGAAGCCCATGGCAAAGTCGACAAGTAAAAACACGACAAAATAGCTCAGCATACTGGGCAGACTTTTGACCGCCAGCTCCTTATCGATCTTTTTTAGAATCTTCCGGTCTTTTTGAACTTTTGATACCGGATTGAACAGAAGCCCCATGAATACTCCAATTTAATGCAACCATCATAATTACTATTTAGTATCCGCCGCGGTCTAACGTGGAGGCATAGCTTTATCTATGAAAAAGGCGCAAATCACCTTTCTTTTATTATTTCTTTGTACATCTGTACCGTGTTCAGCAGCGACATTGGAGGAAATCGGAAAAATCCCCGACAACACCCCACTATTTACGATTCATGGCTCTAATACCATAGGCGCGCATCTAGGCCCCAATCTTATTAAAGCCTACCTGAGTACCAAGGGGGTGAAAGATACAGAAATTAACGCTTCGGGTGTAGAGAACGAACAGTTAGTTAGTGGTTTTTTTAATAACAGGCGGGTCAGCGTCTATGTTGCAGCCCATGGATCCAGTACTGGATTCAAAGGACTACAGTCAAAGAAAGCGGACCTGGCAGCGGCATCACGCCCGGTTAAAAACAAAGAAAGCCGTTTATTCCCTGAGACCAACATGGTTGATGGTATGCATGAGTTTGTGTTGGGTATTGATGGCCTCGCCATTATCGTACATCGTAACAATCCCATTGAACGTTTAAATATTGATCAATTGGGACAGATATTTTCAGGGCAGATCAGCAACTGGTCTGAAATTGGCGGACCAAACCGTCCTATTCATGTATATGCCCGGGACAGCAAGTCAGGTACTTATGATACGTTTAACAGTCAGGTACTTGGTCGCGGTTATAAACTGTCAAACAAAGCCCAACGATTCGAATCCAATGAAAAGCTTTCTGATCAGGTCGCAAGGGATCTGGGAGGAATAGGGTTTACGGCTTTGGCTACCATTAACAATGCCAAAGCCATCAAAGTAAACGATATGGGAGCCAGCGCTTTTTTCCCCGATACCACCACCATTGCCACTGAGGACTATCCTCTGGCCAGAAGGCTTTATTTTTACAAAGCCACCAGCAACAACCCGTTTGTGAAAGACTTTCTAAATTTCGCCACTGGCCCTGAGGGCCAGAACATTGTTGAGCAAACTGGGTTTGTTTCACAGAACATTCTGAGCTATCAGAATCACCCCGCACCAGATATGCCTGTTGGTTATCGGGTTCTCGCTCAAAGCTCAAAACGCCTATCTGTGAACTTTCGCTTTCAGGCTGATGCCATGGAGCTGGATAACAAAGCCAGAGCCGATGTCAAACGTTTGAAACTATTCTTCGAACAACCTGAGAATGCCAACAAACAAATTATCTTGTTCGGCTTTTCAAGTGAAACCAGCCACCAGATTCGGGCCAGCTTAACTTCAGAGTTACGTGTCAACAAGGTAAAAGAAGCATTGCGTTCAGCTGGCATCAGCAATTCCATTGAACTAGGTGGCTATGGGGATATCAACCCAGTCGCAACCAACGAAAATACGGCATACGCGAACAAAAACAATCGCGTGGAAGTATGGATTAAATAACCATTGAGAGGATATCGGTAACGGAATACTCAACAGCCCGGAAAAATCCGGGCTGTTACTTCGGAAGGAGAATAACTAAAGTGCCTTTTCCAGCTCTGGTACTGCATCAAACAAATCTGCAACCAAACCATAATCCGCCACTTGAAAAATTGGGGCTTCCTCATCCTTATTGATAGCCACAATAACCTTAGAACCTTTCATACCTGCCAAATGCTGAATGGCACCAGAAATACCAACCGCAATGTACAAATCCGGCGCTACGATTTTCCCGGTTTGACCAACCTGCATGTCATTAGGCACAAACCCTGCGTCCACTGCTGCTCTCGATGCCCCGACAGCCGCTCCCAACTTATCAGCAATTCTCTCCAGCATGGCAAAGTTTTCACCGCTTTGCATACCTCGTCCACCCGATATCACAACCTTCGCTGCGGTTAACTCCGGACGATCACTCTCAGCGACTTCTTCCGATACATACTCAGAAACGCCTTTATTACACTGAGCCGAAACGCTCTCAATCGATGCAGAACCGCCCTCGGCAGCTACCGGATCAAACGCGGTACCCCTGACAGTCATCACTTTGACTGCATCTGCAGATTGAATCGTGGCGATTCCATTTCCGGCGTATATGGGACGCTTAAACGTATCTGGACCTTCCACCGCAATTACTTCAGATATCTGCTCAACATTTAACAGAGCAGCTACACGTGGTAAGTAGTTTTTACCATTAGTGGTTGCCGGAGCAATGATATGGCTGTATTTGTCTGCGATAGACAATATCAACTCAGCTACATTTTCGGCCAACAGATGAGACAGTTCTGGTTGATCCGCCACCAATACCTTAGCCACACTGGGAACTTTTGCGGCGTTTTCTGCAACTGAGGAGCAATCTGAACCAGCAACCAGCAAGTCAATATCTCCACCGATCTGTGCAGCGGCAGCAATTACATTCAAGGTTACAGGTGCCAATGCCTGGCCGTCATATTCTGCTATCACTAAGATACTCATTAGATCACCTTCGCTTCGTTTTTCAGTTTTTCGACCAAATCCGCCACACTGGCGACTTTTATACCGGCAGATCGTTCTGCTGGCGATTCAACTTTCAAGGTCGTCAGTGACGTGCTGACCGCCACTCCCAGCTCTTGAAGCGTGATTTTCTCCAGTGGTTTCTTTTTGGCTTTCATGATATCCGGCAGCTTGGCATATCTGGGTTCATTGAGACGCAGATCTGTCGTAATGACCGCAGGCAACTGTAATTTGACTGTTTGCAGACCACCATCGATCTCACGGGTAACCTGTACCTGGTTGCCATCAACTTCGACCTTGGAAGCGAAAGTTCCCTGTGCACAGCCCATCAGCGCAGCCAGCATCTGACCGGTTTGATTGTTATCCGAGTCAATTGCCTGTTTGCCCAGAATAACCATATCCGGCTGTTCTTTCTCAGCAATCGCTTTCAACGTTTTCGCCGCAGTCAGTGAGGAAACAGCCCCTTCTGCCTGCACCAGGATTCCCCTGTCAGCGCCGAGGGCAATAGCTGCCCGAATTTGCTCTTCTGCCTTTGCCTCGCCTATTGATACCACCACAATCTCAGTTGCCACCCCTTTCTCTTTCAACCGCACCGCTTCTTCCACGGCGATTTCACAAAATGGGTTCATCGACATTTTGACATTGGATAAATCAATACCGCTATTGTCAGGTTTCACACGGACTTTTACGTTATAGTCCACCACCCTCTTCACTGCGACCAGTACTTTCATAGGTTCTTCATCCCGTTTTTATGAATCATTGGCACAAATTCTAAGTTTCTTCCAGAATATCCCGGATTTCGTTGGTAGTTATCCACACATGCGGCCGATATTAGAACGATTCAAACGCTGATTTCAAACGCTTGTTTAAATTTTAACATCGATATGCTTTGATTATTGCCAGCAAAGCCAAATCTTAACCAAAACTCTGAGACCCGAACTGGAGGTAAAGCTATGGAACGCGATTCCATGGATTTTGATGTAGTCATCGTTGGCGCTGGCCCTGCGGGCCTGTCTGCCGCCATTCGTATATTACAGTTGGCCAAAGAAACTGAGACAGAGCTGACAGTATGTGTCGTTGAGAAGGGCTCCGAGGTTGGCGCACATATATTATCGGGTGCAGTCTTTGAACCTCGGGCACTGAACGAGCTGATCCCTGACTGGAAAGAAAAAGGGGCGCCTCTGAACACCCCCGTTAATGAAGATAAGATATTAGTGCTCAAAGATGCTAAAGGATCAATTAACGTCCCACCGGTGTTTGCCCCCAAAACCATGCATAACTCTGGCAACTATGTAATTTCTCTCGGAAATCTATGCCGCTGGTTGGCAGAGCAGGCCGAGGAGTTAGGCGCTGAAATCTTTCCGGGGTTTACAGCCCATCAACTGCTTAAAAATGAACAGGGACAGGTGGTTGGTATTATCACCGGTGATATGGGTATTGATGCCCAAGGAAATGAAAAAAACAGCTTCACGCCCGGGATGGAGCTTCGGGCCAAATTTACATTGTTTGCAGAAGGCGCCAGAGGTCATCTTGGCAAACAATTGATTGAAGATTTTGGACTTGATCAGGGCAAAGACCCCCAACATTATGGTATTGGCATTAAAGAGTTGTGGGATATCCCGGCAGAGCAGCACAAGCCAGGCTTGGTGATTCACTCTGCTGGCTGGCCGCTGAAACAATCAAAATCAGCCGGGGGAGCTTTTCTATACCACCTCGAAAACAATCAGGTTGTTATTGGGCTCATCACGGATTTATCTTACTCCAACCCGCATGTCAGCCCCTTTGATGAAATGCAGCGCATGAAACATCATCCGGAGTTCAGCAAATATCTACGCAATGGCAAACGGATTGCTTATGGTGCCAGAGCCATTACGAAAGGAGGACTACAGTCTCTGCCGACAATGCATTTTCCTGGCGGTTTGATCATCGGGTGTGATGCAGGCACCCTGAACTTTGCCAAAATCAAAGGCAGTCACACTGCTATGAAATCTGGCATGATCGCAGCCGAATCAGTCTTCACTGCCATAAAAAATGGTGCAGAAAATGGCGTGGATCTGTCTGATTATACGACTGCCTTCCAGAACAGTTGGGTTTATGAAGAACTGTACCAACAGCGTAACTTCGGACCAGCACAACACAAATGGGGAAACATCCTGGGTTCTGCTTACGCATTCGTGGATATCAATCTACTGAATGGCAAAACCCCGTGGACCCTGAGAGATCCAATTCCGGATTACGCTCAACTGAAACCTGCTGCAGACTGCCCCCCTATCGATTATCCAAAACCGGATGGCACTCTCAGTTTTGACAAGCTTTCGTCTGTCTTTCTGTCAAATACCAACCACGAAGAAGATCAACCCTGCCACCTGCAACTGGCAGACCCTGAACTTCCCATCAGAGTGAACCTGAAACGTTTTGATGAACCGGCGCAGCGTTATTGCCCTGCCGGGGTATATGAAGTGGTAGAGGAAAATGGCGAGACACACTTTCAAATTAATGCTCAAAACTGCGTCCACTGTAAAACCTGTGACATTAAGGACCCCAGCCAAAACATCACCTGGGTAACACCAGAGGGTGGCGGTGGTCCTAACTACCCCAACATGTAGCATCAACCTTGGCTGTTAAGTAGCGCTTAACAGCCATTGAGTGTCAATACTAATGATCGACTGCCACCATGGTTACGATGTTCACACAGATATATTCCCTGCCAGGTACCAAGCGCCAAAAGGCCATTACCGACAGGAACATCCAGTGAGGGTCCAAACAATGAAGCTTTAATATGCGCAGGCATATCATCCGAACCTTCATAAGTATGAACGAAACCTGGAAAGTTCTCAGGAACCGCAGTATTTGCCCAGGTTTCGAAATCCCCTCTCACACTGGGATCAGCATTTTCATTGATTGTCAGCGAAGCCGACGTGTGCTGAATAAAAATGTTCAGCCGTCCTATTTTAATGGATCGTAATTCAGGCAATTGCTCGACGATTTCATCCGTTACCAAATGAAACCCACGACCTCTGGCCTTAAGTCTGATTGTCTTTTGATACCACATGCAGTCTTCCCAATGAGAAAAAGACTATTGTGAATCAGTAGAAGCCGCATGTTCAAGCGGATCCCTCACCAGGACATCGCTACGCTCAGTGTAAAAGTACTGTGGTCGACGCCCCAACCGACGAAGCCAATACCGAAATGGGTGCCACCATCCTTTAACAATATTGAATGGCGAGGGAAACGTATGTGGTTTCGCTACTCCAACTTCAAGCTGCTTTTGATTTGGACGATAAATATAGGAACCAAACAACTTGTCCCACAACACTATCTCAGAACCAAAATTACCGGCTTCAGGAACATAGTTACTATGGTGAAAACGGTGTAGTTCACAACTTGCCAACACGTGGTTCCAAGGTCCAATTCGAATATCCGAATTGGTGTGAATGAAATATCCCTGCATGATCGTAAACAGCCCGGATATCAACAACCCTTCATCACTAATACCGATTGCCAGTAAGACGAGTTGAGTCAGAATTGTCCCGGATATCAATTCGATAAAATGAACCACACTATTATTAGTGATATTTACCTTGTCAGGCACATGATGTATACCATGCACGGGCCACAAAACGTCAACTCGATGTTCAAGCCGATGCTGCCAGTAGCCGACAAAAGATCCGGCCAGAACCGCAACCAATACGTTAAACCATAAGGGCCAGCTGTTCGTATCCGGACTAAGATCAACAGCAATCGCTCTGACTGCGGCCTCTCCAAGTCCTCCATACAACATGATCAACCCGAAATATATTCCGTCCCGCCGCCACTCCTTGGGAGTCTGCTTCCAGTCCGCCCTGAACGGAATAATCTGCTCGAGCACGATAAAATAACCGATACAGAGAATCGTACTCGCGAACAAGGTCATTCCATAATCCCAACCGTTCCGAATAGCAAGATAACCCAAACCTGATATCAGGAAAAATATTAAAGGGTATGCAACGTTCTTCACCATAGAACGCAACCGTTCTCCAAACGAGGCTGTACGTTTTTCCTCAATAGGGCTCATAAAATGTCCTTGTGACGTAAATAGGAAGAGCCACACACAGCAGAGAACTGAACAATGGAAAGAGTACTTAAGGGAGTTATCCTGCTCACAAAAACGGTTCGGTTTTTCTTAGCGGCAACGGCATTCTATGTTGCCATTCGGTACTTGGGCACCCTACTTTTGGCCGCACGCAATTGTGAGACTGCTCCAAACTATAGTTGGAAACATCTTACATTATCGTTAACATCCCGGCATAACCAGTGAACAAGCATATGACTGAGCCTCTTTTTAACACACCTGCAGGAACATTTATTTTAAAGAGAGACTCTGTCTCTCATAATGCCAATCTACGTGCGTGGGATGCTGCAGATGAATATCTGCTGGACATATTCCATCAATCGCCTGCTGAACGCATTATCATCATTAATGATCAGTTTGGGGCGCTCAGCATCCCCCTTTCCAAGCATGTTGAGACCGTATGGTCAGACTCATTTTTGTCACTTTCGGCAATCCATGAGAACACTGCCGGAAATCAAATTTCGCGACACATTCATTCAACCCAAGCAAACAAAATTCCAGCGGCCCAGGTGTCTTTGGCGCTCATGCGAATTCCAAAGAACAATCAGTTCTTTAGCTGGCAGCTGAAGTGTCTGCATCACCTGCTACCTGTTAACGCGGAACTTTGGCTGGCAGGGATGGATAAACACATAACTAAAAGTCAGTTTGACATGGTCGCGGACATATTCGGACCCGTTGAATTTTTGCCTGGCCGTAAAAAAGCGAGAATATGGAAAGCTCGCAAGATAGATGAGCGCCAGCATTCAGTTGATTTATTCAAACCTGGCTATCAGCTGGAAAAATATCAGCTTTCAATGCAACAGACGCCCAATGTGTTTTCGGGCAACCGACCAGATTCCGGTTCACTCTTTTTGTTGGAGCAACTAACTAACCTTCAGGACTTCAAACATATTGCCGATGTAGGTTGCGGCAATGGCCTGTTATCCATGGCAATAGCCAAAAACCTAGGGCAAGCACACATTACAGCAGTTGATGAATCTTTCCAGGCTGTTGCCTGTTGTCAGGAAAATGCCCGGTTGAATCATATTGACAACATTACAGTATCTGCGGGCAATGGATTAGAGGCGTATGAACCAGACAGCTTTGACCTGGTTCTTTGCAATCCTCCCTTTCATCAGGGCACAACGTTGACGGAACAATTGGCTCACTGGATGTTTAAAACAGCCGCCCGCACTCTTCGAATGAATGGTGAGCTTTGGGTCGTTGCCAATCGCCATTTGGACTACCCCAAAATACTCAGAGCTATCTTTGGTCATTGTCAGATGGTGAAACAGAACAATCGATTCAAAGTATATAGAGCTCGAAAGTCAAAAAATGAACGCTATACCGACTGATTTCCCACATAAACCATTTACGGGAAGTCAGTCAGATCTTCAGTAGACATCTATCAACGATGCCTGATTATCCAGCACCGATGAATGTTGGGCGTGCGGGCAAAATCCAACGGAATCGTCTGAGCAGTAATATCCTCGACAGCAAATCGCATGGCTAATGTTTCGTCGAGCACAAACTTTTTTTGATTATTGGAAAAAATCAACACTCCATCCTGAGAGAGAAGTTTCATGGCTCCATGAATTAACTCACTATGATCCTGCTGGATATCCAATACTTCGATCATCTTTTTTGAATTGCTGAATGAAGGCGGATCCATAAAAATCAGATCATATTTAGAAGCCTCTTTGGCCGCCTGCTGCAACCATTGTTTGCAATCTGCTTCGATAAACTGGTGGTGGCGATCACTGAAACCGTTCAGCTCAAAGTTCCGTTGAGCCCACTTCAGATACGTCTTGGACAAATCAACACTGGTAGTTTTGGAAGCCTTTCCTTTTGCGGCATGCAAACTGGCAACACCGGTATAACAAAATAAATTAAGAAATGACTTACCTTTACTGTGGGTTTGAATGTACTGACGAATCGGACGATGATCCAAAAACAAACCGGTATCGAGAAAATCCGAGAGATTGACAATAACCTCCAGACCGTTCTCATACACGATGACTTCTTTGCTTACGGCGGCAAACTTCTCATATTGCTGCTTGCCTTTCTGCCGTTTCCGCTCTTTCAGAAAAACATGATCTTCAGGAACCTGCATCACCTGAGGCAGAGCTGTCATGATGTCCGCCAATCTGGCTTGCGTTTTTTCCTCCGGGATTTTCGCAGGTGCTTTATATTCCGATACATGCAGATAGTTGCCATACAGATCAACGGCAACAGAGTATTCAGGTAAATCCGCATCATAAAGCCGATACGCATCGGTATTGAGAGTTTGCGGCCATTTTTTAGCTTTTTTCAGATTCTTAGTTAGACGGTTGGCAAACATTTGTGCGCCTTCGCCCAGCTCAATCTGACCAGTTTCAGACTTTTTCTCAGACTTCCTGACGGCCTGTTCATCTATATCAAATGTCAGAATCTTACAATCAATGGAGCCATTAAATATGCGATACTGTTTTCCTGCTCGCAGACCCATTGCATGCCCGAGATCGGGATTTCCAGTCAGAACAGCCGCTTGCCAACCTGGCAACTGACTGACCAGCAAACGACCAAGATAACGGTATAAACCTTTGAGTGAGTTTAGTTCCCCAAGACGCTCACCGTAAGGCGGGTTGCAAATCAACAGTCCCGGGTTTAAATCGATATGAGTCGGTTTTACCCATTCAGCTAATTCTTTATGGTAAGCGAAAGCCAAACCTTTAAGCCCGGCCCGATTAATATTTTCGTTAGCATTGCGAATCACTCCTGCATCGGCGTCATAACCTAGTAGTGGCGGGATCTGTGCCTCACCTGCTGATCTTCGTTGACGCGCCTCTTCCAAAAGCCGGTTCCATAACTCATGTTCATGTTGCAACCACCCCTTAAAACCAAAGTAGTGACGAGTCAGTCCAGGAGCCCGATCACCAGCCATCCAGGCAGCTTCAATCAGAAAAGTACCCGATCCACACATTGGATCAATGAGTGCCCCACGCTTGGCCGCTATCGTCGGCCACCCGGCTCTTAACAACACCGCTGCCGCCAGATTTTCTTTCAATGGAGCCTTACTTCCAGCCAAGCGATAACCCCGCCGATGCAAGGGTTCACCAGATAAATCAATGGCAATTGTTGCCTGACCTTTCTTGATTCGAATATCGATGACAATATCGGGCTGATCTTTTTGTACACTTGGCCGAACGCCCGTTTTGAGACGAAACTGATCGACCACTACATCTTTGGTTTTCTGGGCCCCAAAAACCTCATTGCGAATATCTTTTAATTCGCCCTTAAACTGAACTTTAAAGCTACCACTGGCACGCAAATGCTCAGTCCAATCCACGGTATTAATATGAAATGCAAGTGTTTCAAACGTAGTCACCGGTCCACTCGCTAACACCAGCGCTACACGACTGGCCAAGCGGCTCCAGAGCAGAATCCGGTAATAGACTTCGGCACTGGCATACCCTGATATAGCCCCAACCGTTTCTTTGGGATGTTCAAGACCAAGCTGGATTAACTCCTCCAGCAACAACTGTTCTACACCTTTGGGGCAACTGACGATCAATAGTGAATTCAAAAGATAACCTTGTCTGCAATTCTGACGGTGCGCCATTTTGCTACAAAACAATCGCAAGCAAAAATAAAATAAAAATAACGGCCTAGTCGGGGCGGATATTTGTATTAGCAGCAGGTATCGCCAGAGCTATGGTTTGTGGAATTAGGCAGTCCGACTTAAAAGACTTTACGGTGATTTCCGGAAAGCTGAGCTTCCCAGTCAAGTTTATCCGAAACGGTTTCCCAGGATTTACAGCTTGGGCATTGCCACTCCAGTTTATTCAGCTCAAAACCACAATGACTGCATTGGTGGGACGTATGCGAAACAAGGTGTTTGTCAGTCCAATGAATGATAGCGGTCAGGTCAGCAGGAACATTGGAAAGGTCAGCCTGATTGATTAATAACTGAACCACTTTGGAGTTTATTTCCTGCCGGCCCAATGACAATAACAGTTGCTTGTCTTTAACCAGTTTGTCAGCCATAACCGAAGGCATTTTTTCAAGCCCGGAGATGGTGTGAATCATTTCACGAACATCCCGCGCAAAAGATGCAACCTCCTGTTGATCGATAAAGCTGAAAACTTCGGCGATAAAGACCGGATTCGCCTGAATGGCTTTTTGCAGATATTTCATGGCAGTTTTGGGGTGATCCCACAAGACCATTAAACGAGCATATAACAACCAGGCACGAAAACTTTGCTTGTTTTCGCTCAAAGCTTTAGCAAGATGTCCTTCTGCTGACGCATATGCCCGCTTTCGAATGTCCACTTCCGCCAGTTCACAAAAATGATGTGACAATGCTTTTTTCTGCTGCTCGCTGATTTTGCGACCAAACTGTTTTCCCCAGTGTATACAGTTTTGCCAATCCTTCTGCTGTTCATAAATTTTAACCAGCTCTGCAATGGCCTTAAATCTGAATACAGAATTTTCCCTGACAAGGTTCATAAGCAGGCTTTCTGAGCGATTGCTTAATCCTAAGTTATAGTAGTCCTGGGCAAGGTGTAGCTGGATTTCCTGATTTACAACTTTGGCCAGATTCGCCCGACCAAACAGATGCTGGTATACCATGATGGACTGATCATACTGACCTTTTTGTCTCAACGTCTTCGCGACATTCAGGTAAGCTTTAACGGTCTCTGGAGTTACTGGCAGCTGATCCATCATTTGCTGAATGGACTTATCCGATGGTTCTGCAAAGTTTATTGGCTCAATTACAGGCACTGTCTGTACAGTACTACCTGACAAACTTAAAGATGATTTGCGTCCAATTGTTATACCCGCAGCCAGCAGAATAAGCGCCAGAGCGATAAAAAGTACCACTTCAAGGCTCATATGTTACCCACTCACTCTTTGGGCTCAGAAATGGGCATCTCTGTCAGTTGGGTTCTCAGCACGGATATTTCTTTCTTTTGTTTTCTGATCTGATGACCTGCTCGCAAACCATAGTATGAAGCCAGCACAACGCCAATAAACAGACCAATTCCTAATGCCATGAACAGCCATAGAAACAGAGGTAATTCAGGAGTTTTTAACTTTAGAAAGGCAATCGAAACAGGTTGGTGATTGTCTATACCGATGACGACACCAGCAACGGTTACAATCAAAAATAAGACAATAAAAACTATGCGACCAAGAAATTTAATCATTCATCTAATCTGGTCTTATTAAGGTCTGCACATGATCATTCTTCGATATGGGCATTTACCAGATCCCTCAATTCTTTACCGGGTTTAAAATGCGGTACAAACTTACCAGTCAAATCTACGGACTCCCCTGTTTTAGGATTACGACCTAACCTGGGAGAACGATAATGCAATGAAAAACTGCCAAACCCGCGTATCTCAATACGCTCTCCGCTCGCCAGCGTTTGTGCCATATGATCCAACATGGTTTTTATGGCAAGTTCAACATCCTTTACCGACAACTGATTTTGTCTTTCGACAATCCGTTCGATGAGTTCAGACTTGGTCATTGTGCCTCCTCGATCTTCAGAATCTTTGGTCAATCAAGTGAACCTCACTCCCAGACCCCTGCAATGACACTCTAGCTAGCGTAATTGACAAATATATTAAACTCAAGCCTTTATTTTTTAAGGAGTTTTTCAGATTCCTGTTGCTGCTGCATTTGCCACAGTTCAGCATAGAGACCGCCACTGGCCAGCAACTGTCCATGAGTACCGAACTCGCAAATCCTTCCTTGTTCCAACACAACAATCACATCAGCATTCACAACTGTCGATAAACGATGAGCAATCACCACAGTTGTCCTGTTTCTGGATAATTCCTCCATGGCATCCAATATTGCCTTTTCTGCTCTGCTATCCAACGCCGAAGTCGCTTCATCAAAAATCAGGATCGGAGGATCCTTCAGTAAGGTTCTGGCAATCGCAATCCGCTGTTTTTCACCACCCGATACTTTTAACCCCCGCTCTCCGACTAATGTATCAGCCCCCTTTGGTAACTGACGGACAAATTCACCAAGATGCGCCATTTCAATTGCCCGCCAGACATCCGCATCACTTGCTTGTGTATTGCCGTACCAGACATTGTTAAAAATGGTGTCATTAAAAAGTACAGTATCCTGTGGAACCACCCCGATATGACGGCGCAGACTTGATTGCGTTACATCCACAATACATTGATCATCTATCTTGATCCGGCCCGAGGAAGGATCATAAAACCGAAACATCAATCTCGCCAAAGTTGATTTTCCAGAACCGCTGTGCCCGACCAAGGCAACTTTCTGCCCTGGCAAAATCTCCAGATTCAGGTCATGGATGATCATCCTCTCAGCACTGTATCCAAAACTAACATTCTCAAAAACAACATGCCCCCGATGTACTACCAGATCCGTTGCATTGCCGGCATCGGTGACAGCTGGTTTCCGGTTCAGCAAGCCAAGCATGTTTTCCACATCAGCCACCGCCCGACGCACTTCGCGATATACAAAACCCAGAAAATTAAGAGGAATAAACAGTTGGATCATATAGGCATTTATCATGACAAGGTCACCCAGTGAAACCTGGCCTTCTGCAACATCGTAACCAGCCATGATCATCATGACGGTTACAGCTGCAGAAACAATAAATGCCTGCCCACTGTTCAATGCAGCCAGAGAAAGACGATTTCGCATCCGTGCAGCTTCCCACTGCTGCAGGTAATGATCATATTCACGACTTTCATAGGCTTCATTATTGAAATACTTAACGGTCTCATAGTTCAACAGACTATCAATGGCACGTGAGTTGGATCTTGAGTCCAGCTGATTGGCCTCACGTACAAACCTGGTGCGCCATTCAGTTGTGTAGATGGTGAAAAGGATATACACCGATACCGCAGACACAGTAATCAGAGCATACAGGACGTTGAAATTGACAAACAAAATGCCCGCGACCATGAGTAGTTCAAACAGCGTGGGCAAAATATTAAAAACCACTGTTCGTAGCAAAAAGCTGATGCCACTCGTTCCGCGATCGATATCCCTCGATACTCCACCGGTTTGGCGATTAAGATGAAAATCCAGCTCCAGCTTATGAAGATGCTGAAACACCGCCAGCGAAGTCTTACGCATGGTATGTTCAGTGACACGAGAAAATATTGCATCCCGCAATTCACCTAAAAATACAGAAGCAAATCGCACAGCACCATAAGCCAATAACAATGCGAGAGGCACCACCACAACCTGAGCCTTACTGGCATCAAGCGAATCTACAATATGCTTTAACACCCAGGGCATGGTTACGGTTGCGATTTTTGCCAGAATCAATAGCACAAGTGCAGCAGTGACTCGCCCGCGATAATCCATCAGATAAGGCCACAGTCCTTTTAGAACCGACCAGACATTTACATCCTTATTGGGTGCTTCCTCATAGATACCAGCTCTGCGACTCGACATAATTACTGAATATGATGAAGCCAGTCAGGTATGGGACGATCCAGAACATTGGTCAGCCGGGACCAGCCCAGTTGCGCCAATATATCCCGCCATGAATCTGTCAAACCCGCATGAATCACCACATCCTGACCATTAGCAGGATGTTTAAACTCTACCTGCATGGCCCGTAATGCGAGTTGCTTCCAACCGAAATGACGGATGAATAAGTCATTATGACGACCATCACCATGACGGGTATCACTGATAAGATGATGGGATATTTTCCGAAAATGACGGCGGATCTGGTGCTTTCTACCGGTTTTCGGTTCCGCCAATACCAGAGAATATCTGGCTTTTGGGTATTTACTGACCGGTATCGCCAATTCGGTATGAGCGAGTTTGCAATACTCAGTCACCGCTTCTTTGGCCGGCTTATCCTTTTTGGCAAACTTATCCGCAATCTTATCCAGTTCCTCCGCCAAAGGCGCATCAATCACTCCTGATACTTTTGTCCAGCCTCGGGCAATTAACAAATAAGACTTACGGATCTTTTGCTCAGAAAACTGCCCCAACATAGCCCGGGCGACGTCCGGGGTTTTGCCGAACAGCAACACACCACTGGCTGGCCGATCCAGACGGTGCAATGTGTGTAACTTCTGCCCACAATATTCTTCAGCCAGATTCTGAGCAAATTGAGTGGCAGATGAATCCAGCCAGCTTTTATGCACCAGCATGCCTGGGATCTTATCCACCGCAAGAAGATAGTCGTCTTCAAATAAAATCGATTGTTGCACAATGAACCCTGATTATTCCTCGTCGTCCAGTTCGGTGACGACTTTTTCACCACATTTTTTACAATCACCTTCTACGTAGATAATGCCATCCAGCTCATATTCAATTGGATTTACCATCCCGAGATCCATCTCCATGCAGTGGTTACACCACGTATACTGTAAAAACGAACGCTGCTCCTCAAGATCTCGAGCATAGAAATCACGTTCTATTAGATCTGACATCAGGACTCCTCCCATGGGGTTTGTGAACATATGCCAACATGTATTGCCGGCCGGGGGTATAACCGATCTGCGATACTTTTACCAATGAAATACATCTTTTCTATAAACTTAGATCAACTTATCAATCCGATAAGAACGCCAGACACCTACCCTATCCAATCGGCTTTATACGCAACTGGGGGGAAACCAAATCAGAAAATCACCCTGCCCGGTCACACAGACAGTTACGGCGATATTCACTCATAACGAATAAATTATTGCTAACAGACGCACCCCAGAATCCGTATTATAGACACGCCTTTAACAATTAGGGATCTAACTTTGACACATCCTGTCTTTATTTGTTTTGAAGCCTCTGGCTATAGTGAGCGCAGCTACCCCATTGCACTGGGTTGGACACTGCATGACGGCTGCTACAAAAGTATATTTATCAAACCAGAGGATGACTGGACTGAGTGGGATGCCAACCTTGAGAGTCACCTAAGCAAGACCAGAGAGGATTTGTACCAACTCGGGGAGCCCGCACTGGATGTAATCCGAGAACTGGATCTGGATGTTGAACAGGGCATCGTCTATGTAGAAGACACAGATGCAGCCACCCTCTGGCTTGAAGCACTTTACAATGCTTACGACAAAGATATTCCTTTTGAAATCAAATCATTGTTTGAGCTGTTCCCTGAAATCAATCGCAGCGACTTCGACGAGGAAAGACGTTATTTGTTGGAATCCAATAACCTGTCCTTCAGTTCAGCAGAAGATCAGGTACTGGTAATGCAAAGACTCTGGGCAGACTTTGGTCAAAAGCAACGTTAACCAATCACTTCTTTGATCAGTGGAATTGTAATCCGACGCTGTTGCGTCAGAGACGCCAAATCCAATGTATCGAGCATCTGAAATAAGCTGCCAACATCGCGTGGAAAATGCGTCACAATATAGCGGGCTACTTCTGGCGTCAGATTCAGCCCCTTTCGTTCCGACCGGGCAATCAAGGCCCGGACCATCTGGCTGTCGTTTAGGGCATGGAGTCGGAAAATCAATCCCCAGCTAAAACGACTGACCAAGTCAGACATTTCCAGGGACAATTCCCCAGGAGATACATCCGCGGCCAACAATAGCTGTCGTTTCAACTGACGGGTACGGTTAAACAGGTTGAACATAGCCTCCTGCCAACGCGATTTGCCTGACAGCAGATGCACATCATCAATGCAGACCAGGGAGTACTGCTCCAAACCATCCATCAGGGAAGGATCACAGTTGACGGTATCACGAAAGGAAAAATAAAAAGCATTGTGCTCTCTGCACATGGCCTGCAGCAAATAACTTCGTCCAGCCCCGGACTCCCCCCAAATGAACAACAGATGCTCTTCGTTTCCGACAAAATCGGCCAGACAACTTAACAGCTCCTCATTACCCTCGGCATAAAAATGCTCCAGAGCCAAAGGCTCAGGCAGCTTAACGGCGAGAGGTAACTGAACTGGTTTCATGGTTTCCCGTACAATGAACTGCCCTTATAGTTGGCATGCAAATGCCGCAACAGCACCATAATCACTGCCGCCACGGGCAATCCAATCAGAATGCCCACGAAGCCAAACAATTGTCCGCCGGCCAACACCGCAAAAATAACCGCGACAGGATGAAGCCCTATTCGGTCACCAACCAATAAAGGAGTTAACAACATGCCTTCGACCATTTGTCCTATCGCAAAAACCAGACAGACCCACAACAATGGCATCCAATCCTGGAACTGCAACATAGCGGCAATTAAAGCAAACCCAATCCCAACCACAAATCCCATATACGGAACAATACTGGCAAGACCGGCCACTAATCCAATCAACAATGCCAACTTAAGACCAACAACCCACAGCCCAATAGAGTACATAATTCCCAGCGCCAGCATGACCAACAACTGCCCGCGCAGAAAAGCACCTAGCATTTCGTGGCATTCCTGAGCCACTTTTGTACTCGTCTGATAGTAGTTTCGAGGAATCAAATCACCAATCCTCGCTACCATAATGTCCCAGTCACGCAGCAAATAAAAAGTCACCACCGGAATCAGGACCAAATTACCAATAAAAGCCGCCACAGCAATACCCGATGTGGTTACCCTGGCAAGAGTTTTGGTCACAATAGACCCCGTTTCCTTCCAGTTTATGGTTGCGCCTAAGGATGACCAGTCTATGGCATCAAGATCGACGCCTACATTCTGATTGATCCAGGGAATAGCTTCTTTTTGGAAACGCACTATTGCCTCAGGTCCGATCTCGGCCAGGAAGCGAAACTGCGAGGCAAGCTTGGGCACCAGAATCAAGCCAATCGCCACCAGAACCAGCAATAACACCGCAAACGTCACTACGACAGATAGCGTTCGTGAGAGTTTTAACTTTTCCAGACGATCAACCAGCGGATCTCCCATATAAGCCAGTGCAATACCCACCAGAAACGGGGACAAAATTGGTGAAAGCAGATAAATAAACATGCCGAAAAGCAGCACGCTGACCAGAACTAACCATTTTTGAGTATCAGAAATCACCATTAAATCCTTTTCAGTCGCCATCGGGGGTTAGGGGTTCCAGACGTAGCGAAGCTCATTTGGAGGCTCTTGAACACCTGCAGCAGCAAAATACTGCTCCGGAACCAAACGCGAATCCAGAGCAATCAACCTCTTCAACTGCTGTACATCACCAGAAACATCTACCTGAATGCGTAATATGTCATCAGTAACAGATACCACTAGCGGGGAACTCACTCCCGTCATGTTTTCAACATACTGCAGCACTGAATGGTATCGTTTTAAATTTTGAACACCGGAAATTCTAAGCACCACACGGTCCTGGAACAAACTATTCAAATAAACCGCATATTGACCAGACAAACGACTGGAAATTTGCCCCAGCACTTGATCGATAATATCTTCCTCGGACCTACCATTGACAGTATATTTCTGTTGTTCACCATTAAAAATGAACAGCCAGGTCGAACGCCACTGCTGATCATTAACGGATTCCACTCGACCAGCCAGAATGGCATCGGCATTGTACCGGGCTGATGCGGCTGCCAAAGGCTCCGCAAACAGTCCCCATAGTTCCGAAACATCAAGCGTTAACTGATCTTCCAGGTCACCATGAGGCAGCATAACCGGAAGGCCACGGGCATCTGCCAACTGCTGGACTTTATCTGCCATATTTAGACTGGAATCCGAAGATAATATTTCTCTCACTCCATGGTTATTGGAAGCCACCCAAACCATTATATCAGGGCGCCGTGCACTCCAAACGGGGAACCCTAAAGTGGTCAGACTGGCATTAACCCGGCTGGGATCAAATGACATCTTCAGCCTCTGGGTATCCACCACTTCGCCAAGTGCATTGACTCTCTTTTCATTATTCGCCTCAAAACTGAAAGACAACAGGTAGCTTTGAGCGTCCTGCAGATATTTATTGATATCGTCATCCGCCAGCACCGCTTCATCACCACTGACTTTGGCAAATACTTTAGCCAGCCCTTGTGCCATCAGCTGATGCCGCTCTCTGGTAGAAGCCCCTACTGCAATCACTTCAGAGACTTTATACAAATCAGCAACTTTTGTGGCTGCCTGTACCTGAGAGGATATTCCCAGACACAGAACTCCCAGAAAGATCAAATGCCTGCCAAGAGACTTTAACACCATAAAATAACCTTCAGCCCAATTAACTTTGATAACTATTGTGACAAACGGGCGATAAAAAAACAGTGCTATGTGACAAAACTTGCTTCACCGGTGATAGAATGCGCGCCGCTTCCAATCCGAGACCTCTTTTCTGGAGACCAGCACATGGCTGACACACACAAAACATCATTAAGTTACGCAGACGCCGGTGTCGATATTAATGCCGGTAATGCTCTGGTAGAAAAAATAAAATCTGTTACAGCCAGAACTAAACGCCCTGAAGTACTAGGGGGACTTGGGGGGTTTGGCGCATTGTGTGAAATTCCGGAAGGCTACCGCCGGCCGGTACTGGTCAGCGGCACAGACGGCGTTGGAACCAAACTCAAACTGGCGCTGGATATGAAGAAGCACGACACCATCGGCATTGATCTGGTTGCCATGTGCGTGAATGATCTGGTGGTTTGCGGTGCTGAACCATTGTTCTTCCTTGATTACTACGCAACCGGAGCCCTGGATATTGAAACTGCGGCAGAGGTGATTACAGGCATTGCCAAAGGTTGTGAAGAATCAGGATGCGCACTTGTTGGTGGCGAAACAGCCGAAATGCCAGGCATGTATCACGGTGACGACTATGATTTAGCGGGATTTTGCGTGGGCGTAGTGGAAAAAGACAATATCATTGATGGCTCCACGATTGCCGATGGTGACACGATTATTGGCCTGCCCTCTTCCGGTCCACACTCCAATGGTTATTCTCTGATTCGAAAAGTGATTGACGTGGCTGGCGCAACGCTGGACCAGGATTTTGGTGACAGTACTCTCGGACAAACTCTACTGCAACCAACCCGGCTCTATGTTAAACCGCTGCTCAAGACAATGCGTGATACTTCAGGCATCAAGGGCCTGGTACATATCACCGGTGGCGGCTTTCAGGAAAACATTCCCCGCATCCTGCCAGACCAGGTCAAAGCCATTATCGAAACCACAAGCTGGCAACGCCCAGTCATCTTTGACTGGTTACAGGAAAACGGCAACATAACCGACTGGGAGTTGTTCAAAACCTTTAACTGTGGAATTGGCATGATATGTATTGTCGCCACCGATCAGGTGGAACAAGTGATGGAAAGCCTTCGTTCTTCAGGCGAAACGCCAGTAATTATCGGTAAAACCGCATCCTGCGATACAACAGATGAACGCGTTGAGCTAAGAGGAATCAAAGCGTGAACCAGAAATCAGGCATCGTGGTCCTGATCTCAGGCAGTGGCTCTAACCTACAGGCCATTGTCGATCAGGTTCAGCAGGGGAATATTGATGGTGAAATACGCGCCGTCATATCTAACCGCGCAGACGCATTTGGTCTTGAACGGGCCCGCACTGCGGGCATTCCTGCCATCATTCTTGACCACCGGGTATTTGCCTCTCGTGAAGCATTCGACCAGACGTTAGCCCGTACGATAGAAGCCTTTACACCGGAAGTTGTGGTCATGGCGGGATTCATGCGCATCCTGACGCCTGAATTTGTACAGCAGTTTATGGGGCGACTAATCAATATTCACCCTGCACTATTACCGAAATACAAAGGCCTCAATACTCACCAGCGCGCTATCGATGCCGGTGACAAAGAACATGGCTGTACTGTCCATTTTGTGACCCCTGAACTGGACGATGGCCCCAACATCATTCAGGCTGTGGTTTCTATTACGGCTGATGACGATGCCAAGTCATTGTCAGTTAAGGTTCAGCAACAGGAACACATCATCTATCCACTCGCAGTAAAGTGGTTTACTGAGAAAAGGCTTAGCATGATTAAGGGTCAGGCATATTTTGATGGGAACATTCTTGAGCAATACGGCAAAATTATTGACGCCCGATAGTCTGACAAAGGCAATGACCAAAAGACTTTCTTCTTTTCATGCATTGCTGGCTGTTACGCTCCTTGCAGCATCGTCAGTGCAGGCAGAAGATCTGACCGAGTTTAGGATGAAGCTCAAAGCTGAACGTTTTCGCCCAATCAGCGTTACTATGTCCGGCACCCAGAGCTTGGTGAAACTGCCTAACGAAAACTGGCAGTTTCAGTTGCTGGCAGATGGTTCTTGGGCAGGCATCGAAGAAACATCTGAGTTTTCTATTCAACAAAACAAAGTATTACCCGTACATTTTCAAAGTGATTCCCACTTCAGCTTTTTTTCAGAAAAAAAGGAAATCACTTTTGATCATCAAAACAGCAAAATATCTATAAAAGTCGACAAGGACCAACGCACTCTTGACCTGAAAGCGGACGTTTTTGATCCACACTCCTACCAGATTCACCTGGCCAACCAGATACGCGAAGGCAAAGACAACATTGAGTTTCGGGTTATCCGTTACAAAAGGCCCTTGGTCTATAGTTATCAGGTTGCTGGAGAAGAGTGGCTCAACACAGCTGCCGGCAAACTGCTGACGGTGAAGGTCAAGCAAGTTCGGGGGGTAGATAAAAAAGAAGACTATTTTGTCTGGTTGGCAAAAGATTATGGCTACATCCCGATTCAATTTGAGCACTACAAGAAAGATAAAATCATTGATCGAATTAAGATGATTTCCGGCACGTTCGATGGCAACCCAATTCAGGGTAGCCAGTAACCCTTCAGAGAAGTCAGACTGGCTTTAGATGCGACTCGAATACAGACGACTTTAAGCGCCTTGAAGGGTATCTTCGTTTTTTCTCAGAGTTTCCAATTACCCACGCTGCCCCAGCGAAACAGATGCCAACAACACCGTTGATAAAGACAAATACTTGATCCTATCTGTTCAATCAGCCAACATTTCAAGATATTCATTTTGCTGGACTATGTTATGAAAGTGGCTGTTTTTTCTACCAAACCATATGATCAAAAGCACCTTGAAGCGGCCAACCATGGCCAGCATGAACTGGTCTTTTTTGACACCCATATGTCAGCTCAAACAGCCGCTCTCGCGGAAGGATTTGATGCGGTTTGTTGCTTCGTAAACGATGTTCTGGACGCCGAGACCCTGAGCAACCTTCACCACGCCGGCATCAAAATGATCGCCATGCGTTGCGCCGGCTTCAACAATATTGATCTCAATAAATGTTGCGAATTGGGCTTACCCGTTGCTCGTGTACCAGAATACTCTCCATATGCGGTAGCCGAACACGCTGTTGCCTTGATTATGGACCTCAACCGCAACATCCACAGAGCATTCAATCGGGTCAGGGAAAATGATTACTCCCTTAACGGATTATTGGGTTTTGATATGCATGGTAAAACCGTCGGAGTGATCGGGACAGGAAAAATAGGTGTCGCATTTGCTACTATCATGCATGGTTTTGGCTGTCAGATTATAGCCTCCGACCCTTACCAAAACCCGGACATGGAAGCACTAGGCACTTATGTCGATAGAGATGAACTCTGGCAGCAAGCGGATATTATAAGCCTACATTGCCCACTGATGCCGGCAACACAACACCTGATCAATCAGAGCACGATTGAAAGAATGAAACCTGGAGTCATGATTATCAACACATCCAGAGGTGGTCTAATTGATACGAAAGCAGTCATTGATGGGCTCAAGAGCGAAAAAATCGGTTATCTCGGCTTGGATGTCTATGAAGAAGAAGCCAATTTGTTTTTTGAAGATTATTCCAATGACATGTTGATGGACGATATTTTTGCCCGTCTGCTGACCTTCCCAAATGTTGTCATCACCGGTCACCAGGCATTTTTTACCCGTGAAGCACTACAGGCAATTGCCAGGATAACCATGCAAAACCTGAGCAGCTTCGCCTCCGGCAACATAGCAGAAGTAAGATGGATACCAGAGACTTTGGCTCAACAGCCATAGTCCACTGGCACAGCAACTGTCCCTGAACCTGCTGACATACAGGTACTGATGCCACCCTCCAACGTTAGAGGCATGGCATCTCATCCTGA
Source organism: Gynuella sp. (assembly GCF_050297175.1). Taxonomy (NCBI): domain Bacteria; kingdom Pseudomonadati; phylum Pseudomonadota; class Gammaproteobacteria; order Oceanospirillales; family Saccharospirillaceae; genus Gynuella; species Gynuella sp. The sequence continues at coordinate 85,629 of NZ_JBNKSF010000014.1, forward strand.
TTGATCAACATGGGCCTGTTACCTACGCTTACTGCCCAATAGACAAATGAACAGGAAAATCAACAGATCTTGACTTCAACCCTGGTCACAGGAAAAACCGGAAACCAACCATCACCATTTCCTGCAACTCCTCGCCATCGAACAGTTCGCCAACCATAAACCGGTTATATTGACCCACAATCGCCAAACGTTTCGACACATAGATTTCTGCATCCACATACCAGTCATACTGAGCATCCTGATCTTTTGACCAGTCAAAACTCAAATACTTACTTTCATATTGCAAACCAGGGGTTATATGAAAATCCTTTAACCCTGGCACCGGCGTCATCACTGCACCCAGCCCGATTCCAAAGTTTTTCCACTCATAACCATTTTCAGCCTCAGTAGTTGCATAATACAGATCAACTTTAGCACCGGTAAAACTCCATTTTGCTGGTTCAGTAGCAGAAGCATAAGCGTCTCCTTTCAGCGAAAATCGTGATACCCGAAATGAATCATCTGACTTACCTTCCAACTCATCCATTGTGCCGTAGCGCTCGTATGCAAAATACCCCATGTTCTTATCATAGTTATCATATTTGGCCAGACCGATAAGCCCATAGAAGTGATCTTTACTGCCCAGCGCTTTAATCAATATTCCAGAATCACCCTCTGGGCCATCAGATGACGACTGCAATGAAGCCGCAAAAACACTGACAGGGGCTGCCAACGTTGCCAACAACACAACCAGGTTTATTATTTTTTTCATATATCACTCTTCATTAAATTTAGTCATCTGAAATCTGAATGGACGGAATATTAGGCGCTGATTTTGTCAACATAGCCACCTCACTCGCAAGCGCCAGAGCAGCATGTTGATAACGAATAGCGACTTCGCTGTCAGGCTCACTGATGACGGTAGGCTCACCACCATCCGCTTGTTGCCGTATTGCCATATCGAGAGGCATACTGGCCAGCAACCGAGTGTCATACTGGTCCGCCAGACGAGCCCCTCCCAGCTCACCAAAAACATGCTCTTCATGGCCGCAATTGGAGCAGATATGAACCGCCATGTTTTCGACAATTCCAAGAACTGGAATATTCACTTTACGGAACATTTCTATACCTTTCTTGGCATCCAGCAAGGCGATATCCTGCGGTGTAGTAACTATCACCGCGCCTGTTGCTGGTACTTTTTGTGACAGGGTCAACTGAATATCGCCCGTTCCAGGAGGCATATCCACGATGAGATAGTCCAACTGCTGCCATTTGGTCTGCATCAACATTTGCTGCAAGGCACTGCTGACCATGGGACCACGCCAAACCATTGGCGTCTGCTCATCAACTAGATAAGCCATCGACATGCTCTGAATACCATGCGCCAGTACCGGCAACATATACTTATCATCTTCAGTATCCGGGCGAGTGGACGGTGGAACTCCCAACATCATAGCCTGACTGGGACCATAAACATCTGCGTCCAGCAAACCAACACTGGCGCCTTCTTTTTTGAGCGCTAACGCAAGATTGACCGCTGTTGTACTCTTACCGACTCCACCTTTGCCAGATGCAACCGCAATGATATTTTTAACCTCTTGCATGGCCGGAATGCCGCCTTTGGCAGCCTGTGGTTGCACATGCCAATCAATGGTTACTTTGGGCTGCAATCCGCCAAGCTGACTGCCCAGCTGAGCCTCCACCAGCGTAGCCAATCCCCACCCAAAAGATCCGACCGGATACGGCATCATCAAAGAAATTTCCAAAAACGCATCATTAACCTTCACACTTGCAATATCGGCAACTGTGCTTAAAGGACGTAGACAGTTTGGATCCTGCATCTCTGCCAAAACTGATTCTACGACTGACTGATAATTCATAATCGATAACCTTAAAAAAATAATCGGTGCAAAGATTGGCCTGACTCGGGCGGTAAGGTAACATTTCGCGCTGTTTTTTTGTTACTTTCAAAGGAAATAAATTCTTCCATGAGCAATCCGCGAAAAATTCTCCTGACCAGTGCGCTTCCCTATGCTAATGGCCCGATTCATTTGGGGCATATGCTGGAACATATTCAAACTGATATCTGGGCCAGATTCCAACGTTCTCGCGGAAATATGTGTATCGCGGTATGTGCTGATGATACCCATGGCACCGCCATTATGCTCAAGGCCGAGGCAGAAGGCATTACTCCAGAGCAGTTGATTGACCGGGTAAACAAAGAACATAAGGCCGATTTCACAGACTTTCTGGTTGCCTATGACAACTATTATTCAACCCATTCAAAAGAAAACGAACACTACTCGAGGCATATCTATCAGCAATGCAAGCAAAATGGTGTGATCGCGGTCAGGAATGTACGTCAATTTTTTGATCCCGAGAAAAAAATGTTTCTCGCTGATCGCTACATCAAAGGGACCTGCCCCAAATGCGGAGCAGAAGACCAATATGGTGACAACTGCGAAGTGTGCAGCTCCACCTATTCACCAGCAGATCTGATCAATCCCCGCTCAACTATTTCTGGTGCTACGCCGATTGAGAAAGATTCCGAGCATTATTTCTTAACAGTTTCCCAGCATAGCGACATGCTGAAGTCCTGGACCAGGTCAGGTGTGCTGGCGGATTCCGTCGCCAACAAACTGGCAGAGTGGCTGGATACCGGCCTTCAGGACTGGGATATCAGTCGCGACGCCCCCTACTTCGGTTTCGAAATTCCGGACGCGCCGGGCAAATACTTTTATGTGTGGCTGGACGCACCAATCGGCTACATGGCCTCATTTCAGAACCTGTGTGATCGTACTCCCGAATTGGAGTTCGATGAGTTCTGGCGCGCCGATAGTACAACCGAGCTGTATCACAATATCGGTAAAGACATCATCGCATTCCATGCACTGTTCTGGCCCGTAATGCTGGAAACGTCCGGGTACCGCAAACCAAATGGTGTCTGGGCCCACGGTTATGTGACCGTCAATGGGGAAAAGATGTCCAAGAGCCGCGGAACATTTATCATGGCAAGGACATATCTGAAACATCTGAATCCAGAATATCTGCGTTATTACTATGCCGCAAAACTGACACCCAGCGTTGAAGACCTTGATTTGAACCTGGACGACTTTGTTCAGAGAGTCAACTCAGATATGGTTAACAAAGTAGTCAACATTGCCAGTCGTTGTGCGGGTTTCATCAAAAAAGCAGGAGGCCAGCTGAGCTCCCATCTGAGCGAACCGGAGCTGTATCAGACTTTTATCGAGAAAGGCGATACTGTTGCCAGGCACTACGAAAAAAGGGAATACAGCCGGGCAATTCGGGAAATCATGACCCTGGCCGACTTAGCCAATGAATACATTCAGGCCAAAGCACCATGGAGTCTGGCCAAGCAGGAAGGAAAAGGTCAGGAAGTGATAGATGTCTGCTCCACCGGAATTCAACTGTTCCGGGTTCTAATGACTTATCTGGCACCAGTGCTTCCGAACATGGCCGATAAAGCTGCTGGCTTCCTGAATCTTAACAATCTTGACTGGACAGAACTCAGCAAGGACTTATGCGGTCACCAGATAAACAAGTTCACCCCACTAATGACACGGATCGAACGCAGTACTGTAGACGCGATGATTGAAGACAGTAAACAAGATGTCGCCGCAGCCAAATCAACTACAACTAAGAGTGCCCAGACAGACAACATGATTCAGTTCGATGATTTTGCCAAGGTTGATCTAAGAGTGGCAAAAGTGATCAATGCAAGCGCGGTTGAAGGTGCCGACAAGCTTATTTCCCTGACACTGGATGTTGGACCTTTAGGTCAGCGCCATGTTTTTTCTGGAATCAAGAGCAAATATCAGCCAGAGGACCTTATTGGTAAAAATCTGGTACTGGTTGCTAATCTTGCTCCACGAAAAATGAAATTCGGTTTGTCAGAAGGTATGGTCCTGGCTGCCGGTGATAAGGATTTTTGGGTACTGGAAGCCCATGAAGCCGTGAAGCCTGGTGAAAAAGTCAGCTGACACATCAATACTCCGGGTCATTCATAACGACAATGGCCCGGCTTTAGGCGCATGGTTTATGATTTCATAGCCGATGAGCTTTCTTTTATAACCAAATACTTTTAAAACTCTGATTTTTCATATTGTATGGAATATTTGCCTTAAGGATAATTGGCCACCATTTTTTCTGGGGTATCAGCATGACCGATTATTTGTTGATGTTGGTGAGCACTATACTGGTCAACAACTTTGTATTGGTTCAGTTTCTGGGCCTGTGTCCATTTATGGGCGTATCCAACAAACTGGAAACCGCCATGGGCATGTCTCTGGCAACGACCTTTGTGCTGACACTTTCTTCTGCCTGCAGCTATCTCACGTTCACTTGGATTCTCCAGCCTCTTGGGCTCGAATACCTGAAAACCATCAGCTTTATCCTGGTGATTGCGGTTGTCGTGCAGTTCACCGAAATGGTCATACGTAAAACCAGCCCACTGCTATATAGAGTGCTGGGAATTTTCCTGCCATTAATTACTACCAACTGCGCTGTTTTGGGTGTCGCCCTACTGAATATCAAAAAACAAAACAACTTTTTTGAATCGCTGATTTACGGTTTTGGTGCAGCCGTAGGCTTCGGATTGGTATTGGTGCTATTTGCAGCGTTGCGCGAACGGATCAACCACAGTGATGTTCCAACCCCATTTAAAGGCTCTGCCATTGGATTGATTACCGCCGGATTAATGTCATTGGCATTCATGGGATTTTCCGGCCTGGTACCGGCTTAAGAGGACAATAATGTGATAACAGTCATCATCGCTATTGTTGCCATTTTTCTTCTGGCTCTGGCTTTTGGCGCCCTACTGGGTTTTGCAGCGGTCCGCTTCAAACCAGAAGGAAACCCTATCGTCGACCAAATTGATGCCATATTGCCGCAAACCCAATGCGGCCAATGTGGACACCCTGGTTGCCGCCCATATGCCGAAGCAATTGCTGGTGGCGACGAACCTATCAATAAATGCCCTCCTGGTGGCGAATCAACCATTGCTGCACTGGCTGACCTGCTGGATGTGGAAGCAGTGCCCTTGGATGCTGAACATGGCGAGGAAAAACCAACTCAGGTAGCCGTGATTCGCGAAAACGAATGTATTGGTTGTACAAAATGCATTCAAGCGTGTCCGGTAGATGCCATCATCGGTGCTGCGAAACAAATGCATACGGTGATTGCATCAGAATGTACCGGGTGCGATCTTTGTGTGGAACCCTGCCCAGTGGACTGCATTGACATGGTGCACGTAGCCACCACTCTCGAAACCTGGGGCTGGCAACAGCCTGTTACCGAATACCACCTGATTGCCACGGACCAACGTGGGGAAGAAGCTGCATGACAACCGCCTATAAAATCTGGGACATACCTGGCGGGATACACCCGGAACAATACAAAACCCTTTCCAATGCTTCAGAGATCCAACCGGCGGTTTTACCTCCGGAGATCATTTTGCCACTGAATCAGCATATAGGCGCGCCCGCCGAGGTGCTGGTGAACGTTGGCGATCAGGTGAAAACCGGGCAGCTGATTGCACGCAATAAAGGACAAATCAGCGTCGGAGTACACAGCTCTATCACTGGCACTGTGACTGCCATTGAGTCACGCCCAATTCCTCATCCTTCCGGCATGCCGGCACTCTGTGTCGTTATTGAACGTCTGGCAGAAGAAGAGATTTTATTTCTGCCCCCTTTGAACGACTGGAAGAGCGAGCCACTGGAAATTTTGTTGCAGCGGGCACTGGATGCAGGCCTTGCGGGTATGGGAGGTGCAGGTTTCCCCACTCATGCAAAGTTAAACAGTCGTGGAAATATCCATACCCTGATCGTTAATGCCGTGGAATGTGAGCCCTACATTACATCTGATGATCGCTTGATGCGGGAAAAAGCGTCAGAAATTGTCGAAGGAATTGAAATTACCCGACTGATCACTGGTGCACAAAAAGTATTGATCGGCATCGAAGACAACAAACCTGAAGCCATCACCGCCCTGCAAACTATCATCGACAGGATTCCCGACAAAGGTATTGAAATACGTGTAGTGCCTACCAAGTACCCATCTGGTGGAGAAAAGCAGTTGATTCAGCTGCTCACTGGTCAGGAGGTTCCTTCTGGCAGTATACCGGCAACTCTGGGCATCGTAATGCAAAATGTAGGCACTATTTATGCCCTTCAACAAGCGATTGTACTGGGTAAACCGCTGATCGAACGCGTGGTCACTGTCACAGGTGAAAACTGCCCCAATCCTGGCAACAGATGGATCAGACTGGGCACCCCGATGTCTTTTATTCTTGAACAGGTCGGCGTCAAAGCCGATGGCCCCCATCAACTGATCATGGGTGGACCAATGATGGGCTTTACGGTGATGGACCATCAGGCACCGGTCATCAAAACCACCAACTGCTTGTTATTGCCTGAACCCAAACCAGAGCAACCTATATTACCCTGCATACGCTGTGGTATGTGTGAACAGGCATGTCCGGTTAACCTGTTGCCACAGCAACTTTACTGGAATGCAAAAAGCCATGACTGGGAAAAAGCAGAACTAAACAGCCTGTTCGATTGTATTGAATGTGGTGCCTGCGCGTGGTCTTGTCCCAGCAATATTCCTCTGGTGCAGTATTACCGGTTTGCCAAGGCTGAAATCAAAAAAGAACGCGCCGAAACAGAAAAATCAGACCGGGCCCGACTGCGTTTTGAGCAAAGACAGGAACGTCTGGCACAAGAGGAAGCCGAAAAAGAAGCCAAACGTAGAGCCAGAGCCGAAGCAGCAGCCAAAGCACAACAGGCGAAACAGGAAAGCGACGGTGACAATGCGGTCAATAGCGACATGAAATCCGAAATACTGGCATCCGTGGCTCGCGCCAAAGCCAAAAAGCAAAGTCAAGCCGAGCCGAGTGCGGTTCCTCCAAAGCCTGTCCTATCAACCGAACAACTCAAAGGCAAATGGGAAACGTTACAAAGCAAAGTCGAAACCGCTCGCACCAAACTGGATGCCGCCAAGACAGAAAACCCTGAAATGGTGAATGCATTAAGCACCGCACTGGGCAAACTGGAAGAAAAAGCACATCAGGCAAAACTGGCTTATCAACAGGCCGCTGAAGAAGAGAACAAACCCCAATGAGCAAGACCAACCTGAGTTCGCCACACCTGAAGAAACCATTGTCGGTACAACAGGTGATGCTGCAGGTATGCCTGGCAACAGTCCCTGGATTTCTGGTACTGACAGCCACATTTGGCTGGGGTTATCTGATCAATATGATCATCAGCATCACTACCGCATTAGTTGCCGAAGCCATTATGTTGAAGTTGCGCAGTCTGCCAGTCAGAGTATTTCTGTCTGACTTCAGTGCCGTCCTTACGGGTCTGTTGCTGGCCCTTGCGCTTCCACCAATGGCTCCTTGGTGGCTGGCCCTGGTTGGTAGTGCATTTGCCATCATATTCGTCAAACAGCTTTATGGTGGTCTGGGTAACAACCCATTTAATCCAGCTATGGCGGCATATGCTCTATTGTTGATCTCATTTCCTGTCCAGATGACAACATCATGGGGAGTAAGTTCGTTGGTCAATGACTCCCTGCCCTCTTTCAGCCAACAACTACTGAACAACTTTGGCGGTCACACCTATGACGGCATCACTATGGCCACACCGCTGGATAGCTATAAAACCGGAATTGAACTGGCCACCCGCGCAGAGTTACAGCAAACCCCCTTATTTGAGAGCAGTTGGTTGAATTCCTGGCTATGGGTCAGCCTGGCCTATCTCGCCGGCGGGTTGTACCTGCTCTTTCGTCGCATCATTTCATGGCATACTCCGGTTGCCCTGCTAGCCTCGCTGACCTTCATGGCCCTTATTTTCAGCTGGGATGCTGACTCCCATGTCCCGCCATTCATGCACCTTTTCGGCGGAGCAACGATGCTGGGGGCTTTTTTCATCGCTACAGACCCTTCCAGCTCAGCAGTCAGTAATCGAGGTAAACTGGTGTATGGCGCTGGCGTTGGGATTCTGACATATATCATCAGGACCTGGGGTAACTATCCAGATGCAATCGCGTTTTCAGTACTGCTGATGAATTTTACGGCCCCTTTTATAGACAACTATACCCGCCCACGCACTTATGGCCATGCCCGTGCCATCAAGGGTTATAAGGTAAATAAGGATTCCCAATGAATTTAGTCAGCAGCATACGTAAAAACGCTCTTGGGCTGGGAATTTTTGCCATTTTTACCGTTGGTCTCATCGCTATTACCCAATATCTCAGTACAGACAGAATTGAGCATAACCGTCACCTGTTTCAATCCCGACTGTTGTACGAAATTTTCCCTGGTGCCAGCCAAGACCTTGCTACCGAACAGGAAAAGATTACCAGCGAGGCGTTTATTGATGCTCAATTATTGAGTCTGAAAACTCCAGAACCATTTTTTAGTGATGGTCAGCATGTCATTCTTCCAGTCATTGCCCCAAATGGTTATACCGATGCCATTCAACTGCTGATAGGTATCAACCCGGATGGTTCCATTGCAGGGGTTAGAGCAATTGCCCATCAGGAAACACCGGGACTCGGTGACCAGATTGACACTCAGAAATCAGATTGGATACTTCAATTCAATGGCAAGTCTATTGGTGTTCCCGCACTGGAACAGTGGAAAGTAAAAAAAGATGGCGGTGCATTCGACCAACTGACTGGTGCGACCATAACACCAAGAGCTGTTACGGCAGCGGTTAAAAATGCCTTGTTGTTTTATCAGGCCAACCAAACCAAACTGTTACTAAAGGGCTCGTAAATCATGAACGAAACCTCTTTCAGACAAATTATTAAAAACGGCCTCTGGAATAACAACCCTGCACTGGTACAACTACTAGGATTGTGTCCGTTACTGGCCGTTTCGGCGAGTGTAGTCAATGCACTGGGGCTTGGGATCGCGACGACTGTCGTGATGATCGGTTCCAATACCGCAGTATCTTTAATTCGTAACCATGTTGATGACGCTGTTCGATTACCCGCTTTTGTTATGATCATCGCATCATTTACTACAGCAGCCGAATTGCTAATGCAGGCTTTTACCTATGAGCTTTATCATATTCTGGGAATTTTCATACCGCTGATTGTTACTAACTGCAATATTCTAGGTCGCGCAGATGGTTTTGCCCGCAAACACAGCGTAATCCCCTCTCTGCTGGATGGCCTGATGATGGGCCTCGGGTTTATGTGCGTACTCGTTCTGCTCGGAGCCATTCGTGAAATCATCGGCCAAGGAATCATATTCAGTAATATGCAATTACTGTTTGGGCCAGTAGCAAAAGACTGGCAAATAACGGTGTTCTCCAATTACCCACAATTTCTATTCGCCATCCTGCCACCTGGAGCATTCGTCGCATTAGGGCTCATTATTGCGGCTAAAAATGCTTTGGATGGATGGTTGAAGGCTCGCCGACAACCTGACAGCCAAAAGACTGGCTCCAAGCGGGTAAGGGTTACCGGAGTCATTAGTTAATTTCTTGCTTCGTCTTAATTACTGATACAGAGACTTTTCCACACGAAGAGGCCCATTGGCAAAAAACCATTCTGTCTACTGTTTTAATTTTGTCCGGCTTCACTTAAAGTGAAGCCTTATTGACTTTGTTAAAATGCGTAAATGAATAAAACCAAACGACAGCAGATTTTCACAATCCTACAAGAATCAAATCCGCAACCAACGACTGAACTTGAATATCATTCAACATTTGAACTACTGATAGCCGTTATGCTATCAGCCCAATCGACAGACGCTGGTGTCAACAAAGCCACTCGACGATTGTTTCCGTTGGCAAACACGCCAGAAGCTATTCTGGCTCTAGGTTTGGATAAACTGAAAAACCACATCAAAACCATAGGGTTGTTTAATACCAAGGCCCAGAACATTCTCAAAACCTGTGAGATATTGATTCAGGAATATAACAGCGAAGTTCCTGATCAACGGGAATTATTGGAGAAACTTCCTGGTGTAGGCAGAAAGACCGCCAACGTCATCTTGAATACAGCATTCAGGCAACCGACGATGGCTGTTGATACACATATATTCCGTGTTGCTAACCGGACTAAAATTGCTCCCGGAAAAAACGTTCGGGAAGTCGAAGACAAACTAATGCGAGTAGTTCCTAAAGAGTTCTTGTTAGATGCTCATCACTGGCTTATTTTACATGGACGCTATACCTGCGTGGCCAGAAAACCCAAATGTGGTGCCTGCATCATCGAGCACCTTTGTGAATATAACGACAAAACGGAATAAACCCATGCAAGGAAACTCATGAACAAGTCCGTCGTACTGGTAGATGCATGTTGTGACATACCCAGATCTTTTCTGGAAAATCATCAAATTGAAATCCTGCCTAACTACATTGCCTCAATAAAGCGTTACTACACAGACACCAAAGACCCAAGGGAATCACTGGAGTTTTACAACGCTCTGCGCAAACGAAAAGAGAAGATGACGCATACAGGGATTTCTGAGGAATTTTACAGTTCACTACTGTTAGACAGACTCATTCATGAATTTGATTCTGCATTGATCATCACCAGTGACCAGACTTTCAGCCACAACTACCGGCTCATCAAAGAGGTTGGAATTCTAAATAAAGAACGTATCACTACGGTCAGAAAAAAACTCGGACTGGACCCTTGCTTCAAAATCAAACTGATAGACAGTAATTCGGTAGCATCAGGAGAGGGTCTATTACTACATGAATGTATCCGTCTAATCAAGGAAAAAGCATTGGCGCTAGACGAGATTCCAACGCTGCTTAAGGGAACAATTAAACAACTACGCACCGTATTCGCCATCCGACATCCGGATTTTTTCAAAAACAGCACCTTATTGAAACGGGCAGATAGTGAAAATAAGTATTTTGGCACCCTAGATTATCAATTGACCAAGCTAATGGGACATCGCCCTGTTATAAGCCTGACCGAAGGGCAATATCAGCTCACCGATAAAGAGAAAAGCTTTGACGATGCGGTTAAGAATATTACCGCGCAGGTTCAACAGGCTATCGATGGAGGCTTAGATAAAACCGTCATCAATATTAGCTACGCCGGCCATCTTGCCGAACTTCGGGCCAATCATCATATTTCCCAACTGAACCAGTTCGCCCACGAACATGATATTCGGGTACTGACATCTGTCATGAGCATCAGTGTGGCCGCTCATTTTGGACCACAATCCATCGCGATTTCGTTTGTGGAAGAGAACTAATTCACCTCAACCCGGTTTAGCGCACACTGTTCACCATAGGGCGTTAACTTCCAGGCACCTTTTCGAACAGCCACCAAACCGTAAGAACGCAACAATACCTTAATACTATAGAAAGTGTTTTGAGGTATTTTAAGATCTACAAACGCATGTGCCTCGGGCGCCATTCGACCCAATGCCGGTTTTTCCTGATCAAGTACCTGATCAAAGAAGCTGCTTCGGACTTTAGCCTCAGATTGTTCGTCCATAACAATTGGAGCAATGGCCAGAAAAATTTCGTCCAATGACCACTCAGTATGATGATTGATCGTTTTCAGAGTTCCACCATAAAAACATTTACACTGATAGGGCAAAGTAACTTTTTGATCGAACAACGGCTGCAAACGATTCTGCCGCAACTGCTCCATCTCCTTTTTCAGTAAGGCGATCTGCCGACGCAGAATATTGACCTCCTGGCCACTATGTTTAGAAACATGCTCAGGCCGCACCCATCCCCGCGCCGGAGCTTTATCAAGCATTAGCTCATAACTGGTTTCGGTAGCATGAAGCAAAGTACTTTGATCATGCCAAAAATAGTGATCTGCCATTTTCAGCTGATTGACAAACTCGTGCAGCCTGGTCTTATCCGCTGCATTGCCGTAAGGTTTGTTTTGGCCGTTATAGATCAGACTGACAATCGGTTTATTAGTGGCCTGAGCAGAAGCAAACAGACGGTGCATATAACCAACACCTGTTGGCGACAGCGGCCCGTACTGATGACCAACGATAAGGTATAGGTAATCAGCATTGTTAAGACAATTCAGATTCAGCTTCCACAGATAATTATCAGTATGTTTAGGAAATGAAAAGCCACTGACATTAGCTCCTTGCGCAACCAGGCACTCCTGCACCATACGCGTTTCAGAGCTTAGGTCAGCCTGAGTAGAACCAACCATTACCTGATAACTCAAATCACTCATTTGCTAATTATCCTTATCACCAATAGATGTCTTTCCGACCAACTGTTGGACAATAACATCACGAACATGTTCCTGAAAATGTAAATCATAACGTCGATCGAATACCACATTCATAAACTCTACGATAATCATCGCCGTTAAACCCCAGATACGATACTGCTGATATTGGTATTCTGGAATCTTTAACCCAGTAAGTCTTTGCCGACTCTCTGTAAAAATCGGTGCGGTGGTCAGAAAAAACTCCAAAGGAACCGTGAATATCTCATCGATTTCGTCACTGGAGTGCCCCCAACTAGCGCTGCTATGCACCATCCCCACAAATGGTGTGACATGAATACCTGCTTTGGAAATAACCGGAGACAATTCACCGACAATGGTCACCTTATCTGCTTCTATCCCAGTCTCTTCCTCTGTTTCTCGCATCGCTGTTGCCATCAGACTGGCATCCTGAGACTCTACCTTACCACCTGGAAAAGATATTTCACCGGCATGTTGACTGAGGTGTTCAGACCTGACGGTAAACATCATCTCCAGGCCACTGGAAGGAGTTTCGATAAACGGCAGCAATACAGCAGCCTCTTTGGGGAAAGCACCGAGTACAGGCTCTGGTTTGTGCTGAGACAGGGAACGCTGGATCCGGATTATAGTTTCATTCTTATTCAGCTTTTCGTACATAGGTTGATTCTACTCGTTTTGTGACACGGTTAGTGCAGTTTTTACTACTCTGTACAAAAATAAGACATAAAGGGGGATGGCTTATAGACTATTTTTGGTAATATGCAAGGATATTAAGTTGTAGTTATGGAAGATTTTAATATGACTCATGAAGCGTTTGATTTTGAAAAAATGGCTCTGCTTGCCAAAGAGGATCCTCAAGCCCTTGAAAACTGGCTGGAAGAACGGGTTGAAGAATTAATCATGAGTTCTCCAATCGAGCATCAACATAGATTGCGCGGCCTGCAGTTTCAAATTGATATGGAGCGAAAGCGCGCCTCCAACCCATTGGCTGCCTGCATAAAATTATCACAGATGATGCATGACTCGTTTTCCAAACTAAGGCATGTTCTTAATGAGGTTCAGCAAAATAACTACCAATCTTCAAATCAGGTAGACCCCACTTCCGAGGCCAAAATTATTCCTTTCGCCAGAAGCCGCTAAAAAAAGTTACAATCGGGTAGACCCAAAGCAGTGATAACAGAGACATGAAATTTTGTAGCGAATGTGCGGCTCCGCTGATTGTTGAAGTACCCGAAGGTGATCACCGTCCAAGACACGTCTGTCCCAAATGTTCAACAATTCACTATCAAAACCCCAGAATTATAGTAGGCACCCTGCCGGTGCATCAGGGAAAAATCATGCTATGTCGACGAGGCATAGAACCAAGAATTGACTTATGGACATTGCCAGGCGGTTTTATGGAGAACGATGAATCCCTGGCCGAAGGCGCCCTGCGCGAAACATGGGAGGAATCAAAAGCCCGTGTTGAAATTGAACAATTGATATCTGTCATCAGCCTGCCCATTGTGGACCAGGTTCACTGTTTTTATCTGGCCAACATGCCAATAGCAGAATACAGCACAACAGAAGAAAGTACCGAGATAGAACTATTTGCACCAGCTGACATTCCATGGCAGGAAATCGCTTTTGAGACTGTCAAAACCACCCTGCAACACTATCTCGATTCGGTTCAACAGGATCTTCCAAAACCCTATCAGGTCTGCAACACCACTCTGGGTCCAAGAAAATCTGATACCTACTGATTCTCTCCTTCATCAAGCTGGGAGGTTAAAAGTGTTCCAGACTTTTAATCTCCAACACCTCATACGCAGGTGTTTCGTAAGGATGAGCATCCAGCATTGCGGTGAGCACACGCCTTATTCTTTCGCCATCACATACAGTTTCCAACCGATATTCAGATACTTCACAAACACTCCCTCTGTTGCCAATGGCTGGCTCACTCTGCTCTCCCGGCATGAATTGGCCTACACCCAGCACCTGCCAGCAACAATGGCTATAATGACCAATATTCCCCGCACCTGCTTTAAACAGCGCCCCTTTCACTTTAGAGAGAGCGTCTTCAGGCACAAACACAATAATTTTAAACATGGTTATTTCTCATTAAGAATGTCCTGCCCATAATACTGCTGAGTTTTTTTATGGGTAAATGGTGAACTTTATATGATAAGACGATGGTTTTTGTTGATAGGCCTATTACTGACATCCTGCTCCAATACTGGCGACGGGCTCAAAACTGCCGAACAGTTCTGGGAAGCTGTCAGTCAAAAAGATTATCAACAAGCGGCAGCTTACACACTGGAGTCCGATCCGTTGTTTATTCAAAGCACTCTGTTTTTTTATCGGAACTACCAGTCCGAACTAGGTAAGCCTCAAAAACTAAAAGACCGAATTATCATTCCCACCTTGCTTAAGAACACCGACAATGACAAGACTCTCAAGCTGTTTACTATTATCACCCCCTTTGACGGCGGATACCGGGTTGCCTACAAAACCATGGTGAAAGCATTTGTCGGTGATCTGAAAAATAAGCTGGATCAGCACCTGGATGATGGTGAAAACTGGCTCGATCAGCAACTTGATGATTTCTCACAATGGCTGGAACCATGGCTTGAATACCAGGATCCAGACGAAATCGAACAATTCAGCATATGAAAATGTATAAATTTCAATGATTTAGACAAGAAAGCATTGACAGCAGAAATACCTTAGGTATTATGGCGGCCGTTCCGGAGGAGTGGCTGAGTGGCCGAAAGCGGCGGTCTTGAAAACCGTTGAGTCGAAAGGCTCCGGGGGTTCAAATCCCTCCTCCTCCGCCATTTTCTATACTGCAGTCTATTTTGCAGTTTTTTTCAGCTTCTTTGTTCCCTAGAAAATCCCAGCTTCGGTTATAAGGTGGAATATGATCCAGACTCAGATATAGAGCTGGTGAACAATACCTATCACCAGCTCTGCTTGCTTCAGAATCTGCAACCACCTCTACCCATACCTCGCCCCATTTGAGGTCCTTGTGAGTTAAGCGCCATACCTTTACCGACAGTAGTCCGCCATGCCAATTGCTGCTCACCTGACAAACTGTCAAACAGTGCCTGACGATTCTGCTGATGCAGTTCCATCAAATCATAGTTGTCAGCCATAGCCTGCAGCATTTGGCGCCTATCCGTTACGACACCGTTTTCATCTCTTAAACCACTCATGGCATTTTGCAATTCAGCATGTGAGGACCTGAACTGATCAAACAAAACCTGTTGTTCAGCAGTCAGATTCAAAGCAGTTGCCAAACCGTCAAAATCCATATCCCGTAACCCTGCCATTGGACCTCCCTGACCACCGTAATACATCATTGAAGCATTGGCTCTTTGTCCACCCATTCCAGACCTGTTTTCGTTACCAAAACCACCGCGGCCATATGCCAAAGAGGCAACCAAGGCAGTGGCCATAACCGAAACGACGATCAGTTTGTTGCGAGTTTTCATGATATTTCCCCTTCTCTATTGAACATATCCATATTCTAGGCCTGGTTCTTTAACCCCTGTTTTACTGCAACATTAACGATTGTTAATCTTCGAGGCTCTGTGCTTGCCATATACTTAGGGCATACGATTAACGGGGTCATAACGTGAAAATACTGGTGGTTGAAGACGATAAAATTCTGTCAGACTTTATTGGTAAGGGGTTACGGGAAGCAGGTTTTCTGGTTGAGCAATGTACCGATGGTAAAGAAGGGCTCTTCATTCTGGCATCTGAGTCCTTTGACCTGATCATTATGGATCGCATGCTTCCCAATGTAGACGGTTTGACGATAATCAGAACCATTCGAGCATCTGGCAATATGACTCCGGTGTTGATTCTCAGCGCGCTTGACGAAGTAGATCAAAGAGTTGACGGCTTATCCGCTGGTGCTGACGACTACCTGACCAAACCTTTTTCGTTCAAAGAATTACTAGCACGAGTGCAAGCGCTGTTACGCCGGCAAAATCAGACCAATACTGATACTACGGTTTTACAGGTAGCCGATATCAAGCTGGATTTGAGCCGACAGAAAGTCTGGTTGGGCGATGCGTTGATAAACATGCAACCTCGCGAATTTCGACTATTGGAATACCTCATGCGCCATGAAGGACAACTGGTGTCGCGCACGATGTTGCTGGAAAATGTTTGGGAATATCACTTTGACCCTCAGACCAACATTGTCGATGTTCATATCAGCCGTCTGCGACAAAAACTCGATAAAAACCGCAGCATCAGCTGTATCAGAACTGTTAGAGGAGCTGGATATGTCCTGGAAGCAAATCCGTAACCTGCTGTTCAGCTCAAGCTTTCGATTTGCTTTGTTAACCAGTAGCGTCATCTGGTTTTCTACGGTAGCAGTGTTGGTAGTGATGTTTTTTCAACTGGAACGCGACATCTGGCAGGGAATCGAAAGTAACCTTGAGAACCGGACCCAACAATTATTGGACAGTGCCCACAGCGATCCACGACAGTCCACTGAAAATCTAATCAATAAGTTCAATGGCGAAACGGATTCCATCATTGCAATTCCACGAGGCTCTCATCGTGGCATGATGTCTGGTCGAAATGGCGAGATGCGCAATAAGCATCGCTCGCTTGGGTTATCCAGCCCTCCGGAATATCTACTTAACCAGAATCAATCTGTGTCACTGGAATCAGGCAAATTGAGAGTCAGCCGGGTCATTAGACTCCCGAACGGCGATACGATCGTGCTGAAAGAAAATGTTGAATATCTGCACAATCTCGAAAACAGCCTGTGGAATACTCTCTGGGTTGGTCTGGTCGTGACTCTGGTTTTGGCCCTGATCAGCAGTATTCTGTTAACGCAACGCAGCCTGAAGCGAATTCATCAGATCAATCAGGACTGCCAGACCATCATGCAGGGCAGTCTTAACCACCGAATTCGCTATAAAAATAATGTGATACCCGTCGGAGGCAAGTCCTTTGCCGATGACTACGATCAAATGGCATTTCATATCAACAGCATGTTGGATGAAATCAATCACCTGATGGGCAGAATCCGCCAGGTGTCTGATAATGTTGCCCATGACCTTAAATCCCCGCTGGCTCGACTGCGAGTAAAACTCGAACAGGCTTACCAGAAAGGTCCCAGTCCGGAAGTCGACGAAAGCATTCAAGAAGTGGATCGCCTGCTGGCAATGATCAAATCCCTGCTTGGCATTGCGCGCCTGGAATCCGGCACTCACCAAGGATTTGAAAAAATTCATCTGCCAATGCTGCTGAACGATCTTGAGGAAATGTATCAACCTGTATTTGAAGATAAACAAATTACTTTTACAGCCAGCTCCGAAGATATCTATCTGACAGGCGACAAACATTTACTCATACAGGCTCTGGCAAACATTCTCGACAATGCCAGCAAATATACCCCTTCGAATGGTTCTGTTGAAATCAGAGCGACCGTTAGCAGTGACCATGAGTTGCAGCTAGTTATTCAGGATTCCGGACCGGGCATCCCGGAAGATCAGTTTGAACGCGTTTTTGAACGCTTTGCGCGATTGGACGAGGCCCGTAGCACAACTGGTTTTGGTTTGGGTCTGAGCCTGGTAAAAGCCATTATCGGACTCCATAAAGGTCAGATCAGGCTAGCGAATGACCACGGATTGCGAGTTCAAATACTTATGCCGCGGCTGTAGTCCATTTGATCTACAACCACAGGACCCAGGCCTATGGTTGTATCTTAACGGTAGTAAACAAAGTTAGAAGACCAAAGCCAGATCACGGATAAAAGCCCTCAATCAGCCCTGCTCCATCGCCTCATGCTTGGCCCGCATGAAATGAGAATGATGCAAATACAGCAATTCGTTGATTTTACGAATCATATGATCTTCATACTGGTCCAGCTCTCCATCGGCAAAGGCGATACGCCACAACTTAACAATGAACTGAAATTTGTGCTCAACATCAAAATGGCTATTCAGGCATTCAGTAAACCGATAAAGGTCATTTGACTCCTGTACCATCTGTTCAGCAGCCTCGATCACTTCATCCTGTTCGCGCCGGGAAAGTGAAAACTCTTGTGCCAACACTTCACGTATACTTTGAACTTCCTGTTCATCAACCCGATTATCCGCCATCATGACCTCTACCAGCAGAACAGCCTCTGCCAATTTTACGTCCAGAGAATCTGCGCTCTCCTCTTCTGCGTTAAACCACGCTAAGATCTTGTTTATCATGTATGCTTCCGGTTTTTATACAACTTATTAAAACAATGCTGTCTCCACTACGGCGAGTGCCTTACAGGAGAACTGATTTTGCAGGGCATTAGAATGTGCACCCCGGCAATACGGTTTCCTATGATTTCGCTGTTTCTATTAGCATATACCAATCGATTTCTCGTGATAGCTGATTTAATCAAATCTTTGTATAAACAATATAAAGAAACCGCTGAAAGTATGATCAAAACCCGAATCTCACACCTTCTGCAGTGTCAGATTCCACCGGGTCGGTATACGTTGTTGCACAAGGTTGACGCATTTATTCTGTCTATCATCATCAAAATGCAGTTATTACGACGTTATTCAACTGCTAAACTTGACCGTTCGGGGGTAATTTGCAATCGATGCTTAATGCGTTACACCTTTTCTTTTTGCCAAGATATTCATGTCCGCTGAAACATTACAAATGCAATTCGAAAGTTTCTGCAAATTGCTTAAGGAATAGTCCATGTTTGATTTAATCTGGTGGGGGTGCGCAATTGCACTGTTTTTTGGCTGCCTGATCCAAAGTGCAATGGGATTTGGTATGGCCATTCTGGCTGCCCCTATCATCGTACTTCTACGGCCCGAGTGGGTGCCTGTCATTTTGACGGTTACAGCGCTATCACTGAGTCTGATCAATGTCTGGAGCCTGCACTCATTCGTTCAGTGGCGCTCACTAAGACTGGCTGTCATCACCCGAATTCCCGGCACTATTCTGGGAGCCTGGATTCTGACAATTATTGCTACTCATGTTTTACAGCTAACAGTGGCATCCATCGTGTTTCTGGCAGTACTGATTTCTGCTTATGGCAAACCCTTCGAACCCACTCCAGCCAGAGTTGGCCTGGCAGGTTTTATCTCCGGCCTGATGGGCACAACCACCTCTATTGGTGGTCCGCCGATGGCGCTGATCATGCAACACAGCTCGGGAAATAGTATCCGAGCTAACTTAGCAGTATATTTTACCTTCAGCTGCGTGATGTCATTGATGTCGTATCAAGCGATTGGCCTGCTGAACTCAGACCTGTGGCTGGCGAGCCTGTCCTTTCTACCGGTGGCCATTTTTGGCTTTCTGGCTGGAAAACTCGCCCGCCAATGGGTCGACAATCGATTTCGTTCGCTACTGCTGATTTTGTGTACAGCATCAGCATCCGTCGCATTTATTGGTGCCCTGGCATTCAACCACTGAAACAGGATGTAAGGTGTTGGACATTCTGCTCCATCAACTGCCAGATCAACTCCGGACCCGGTTCGATCTGATAACCAATGGCATCGAGAGTATAAAAGCCAAGGTGCTGTTGTTCGATAAAATGTCGTATGGGTGCCTGGCTATATTGAGGCTCGGCAAATACACAACGAATCTGCTGCGAGGCAACCAGATCGTTGATGCGATGAATAGTTTTTAAGCCTGGAGCCAATTGCGGGTTCACTGATATAGCGGCTACAAAATTCAGATCAAAAAAGTGATCCATGTATTGAAAACCATCGTGCAGAACAATAAAAGGAACTTCATGGTAAGGCGCTAACTGCTGTTTCCAAACTCTGGCCTTATCCTGCATCCGGGTGGCAAATTGCCGCGCATTGTTCAGAAATAATTCGCGCTCATCCGGATCCAGTCGGGCCATACGATCAGCCAAAGCATTTACAAACCCAATTGCATTTTCAGGTGACAGCCAAAAGTGAGGGTCACTGCCATTATGCTCATGATCAGCTTCAAATTCATGATTAACGCGAAATGGAAAAATTGTAAGAGCAGAGCCGTACTCTTGCAGACCAAACACTTTGTCCTGCTTCTGACTCATAATTCTGACCAGTGAGGACTCCAGGTTAGGGCCAGCCCACACGATTAGATCTGCCTGTTCCAACTGTCGCCTTTGAGATGGTTTAAGCTGAAAGTCATGAGGAGAAGCACCGGTATTCAGCAACAACTCCGCATGGTACCGACTCTCCTTTAACACGGCACTTGTCATAGAATGCAAAGGTGCAATGGTAACTACTACACTGTTCGTATCTGCTATCGAAAAAACAGATATCATGCTAATAACCCAAAAACAGAATGACCGGACTGACAACGAGAACTCTCCCAAGCTTTGAACATTGCGACAAATGTTATAATATAACAACCTGAATATCACCTTTCATCACTAAGTTGTTACATTCATGACCACCTTGATCAAGGCTTCCGGACTTGGCTTTTCCCGGCAGGGAAAACAAATTCTTGAAAATATCCACGTAACTCTGGAAAAGAGCTCACTGGTTACATTGATTGGCCCAAATGGAGCTGGAAAATCTACATTGGTAAAAATACTACTAGGCATCCTATCACCGGACAGTGGGCAGATCGAACGTAGCCCGGGCCTCAAAATTGGTTACATGCCACAGAAACTGCATATTGACAATACGATGCCACTGACGGTTTCCAGGTTTCTGTCGTTACCACAAAAACAATCTGTACAACGCATTGAACAGGTATTGAGTATGACCGGTGTCGTACACCTGGCAAACCAATACGTTCAAAAACTCAGTGGCGGTGAAATGCAGCGGGTATTACTGTCCAGAGCATTAATCAATAACCCCGACCTGCTGGTCCTGGATGAACCCGTACAGGGTGTGGACTTTACTGGTGAAGTGGCACTTTACGAATTGATCCAAAGGATCCGTGACGAACTTGGATGCGGTATTTTAATGGTCTCCCACGATCTGCATATTGTGATGGCCAAAACCGATCAGGTATTGTGCCTGAATCGTCATTTGTGTTGCTCCGGAGAACCGGAAACAGTCTCACAACATCCGGAGTTCCGGCAATTGTTTGGTCATCACAGTAGCATCGGCATATATACCCACCATCATGACCATCACCACCACTTATCTGAGCAAGGTTAAATGTATGGATCAGTTTCTGATCATGGCAATACTGGGTGGTCTGGGGATCGCACTGATCACCGGTCCTCTGGGAAGTTTTATGGTTTGGAGGCGCATGGCCTATTTTGGCGATACGCTGGCCCACTCAGGCTTACTGGGTGTCGCTCTGGGCCTGCTCATGGCCATACAGCCATTGTTAGGACTGGTTGTAACCACCACAACGGTGGCCATTCTGCTGTTTATTCTGGATCGCCAAACACTGCTGCCAACAGATACATTATTGGGAATTTTATCCCACGGCTCACTTTCTCTCGGACTGATCGCCCTAGGGATGATTCATAACCCCGGGATTGATCTCAATGGCTTGCTATTTGGAGACCTGCTGACGTTAAACTGGAACGATATCGCCTGGATATATGCCATCGGTATCGCAGCACTGCTAACACTCACTGTGATATGGAAATCCTTACTGTTGATGACTGTTTCAACCGAACTGGCAGCAGCCGAAGGCGTTGCGATCACCCGTATACAGCTGATCTTTTTGCTGTTACTGGCCTTTACCATTGCCATCGCAATGAAAGCCGTAGGTATATTACTGATCACCTCACTTCTGATTGTGCCGGCAGCAACCGCCCGCCGACTCGCTCGTTCTCCCGAACAAATGGCTGTGTTCGCTTCTCTGCTGGGAAGTTTGTCGGTGTTCGGAGGCCTGTTGATGTCTTACTGGTGGGACCT
The DNA here is from genome assembly GCF_050297175.1 of Gynuella sp. Lineage (NCBI taxonomy): Bacteria > Pseudomonadati > Pseudomonadota > Gammaproteobacteria > Oceanospirillales > Saccharospirillaceae > Gynuella > Gynuella sp. The sequence continues at coordinate 107,660 of NZ_JBNKSF010000014.1, forward strand.
GGCCAGCGGACCCGCAATCGTGATATTTGCATGTCTGCTATTCATGGCCAGCCTGTTTCGACGCCAGAGTTGATCGGTTACATCATATCTGCCAGCAATGGAATCACCGCTATTTTTTTAGATTTCCAGCGGCCTGCTGGCACTTGCCACAAATGCCGGATACTTCAATGGTTTGGGATTGAATCTGAAAACTGCGCTGCAATGCTTCCTGCTCCAACTGTTCAGTCAGATTATCCAGCTTCAACTCCTCTACCAAACCACAGCGGTTGCAAATAAAAAACTGGGCACTGTGTTTATGATCGGTGTGATGGCACACCAGGTAACTATTGGTAGAGTCAATTCGGTGGACCAGACCCAGCTGCTGCAAAAACTCCAGTCCCCGATAAACCGTAGGTGGTTTGGCATTGGGACGGGCCTGCTGCAACAAATCCAGTAACTGATAAGCGGTTAATGCTGTCTCTTGTTCTGCCAGAATCAACAATATGGTTTTCCGCAACTCAGTCAGCTTTTCACCCTGCTGCTGACATAATTGTTCTGCGGTCGTTAGAATCGCCTTTGCCATATATTCCGTTTCATCGATAATGCTGACTCCAATCATACTGAAAGAGTGGTTATGAGTCAGTTTAAAAACTACGAAACTTTACCCCAAGGTCAGCAGATCGGGCTGGAAGACGCTTTGCGCCAGCTTAAATTCAATGAACAGGAGTTAATCCCGGCCATTGCCCAGCAGCATGATACTGGAGAAGTATTAATGCTAGCCTGGATGAATATAGCAGCCATCAGGGAAACACTCGAAACCGGACAGGTATGCTACTGGTCGCGCTCACGCCAGAGCTACTGGCGCAAAGGCGAAAGTTCCGGGCATGTGCAAAAGCTGGTCAGCATGCGGTTCGATTGTGATGGCGATGCCATCCTGTTACAAGTGAATCAGACTGGACCAGCCTGCCACACCAATCGTCGCAACTGTTTTTATCTTGAAGTGAACGGCGATCAAGTTACGATCCTCACCAATCCGGCCTGAGCCGGATTGGTAGTGATACTTTGCTTCAACCAACAGCAATCAGCTCGCGGTTGATTTTTGGCCTTACCCACATTTTCAGCAACACAACAAAAGCAACCATCCAGATGGTAACGAGCATAAGTGTTGTGAAAGATTGCAACGGATGCCGGGCAAATGTCAGCAACTGGAAACAATAGACCGCAGCGGCATATGCCACCGATGTGGTCCACCCTGCCACTACGAGTGTCCAGAGTTTGCCCCCTTCTTTTACCAGTGCCCCTATGGCAGCCGCACAAGGGGTATATAGGAGAATAAATACCAGATAAGCCAGCGCCCCTTGCCAACCTGCGAATAACTCAACCATTTTCGAATGACTCGGAGTATCGACAACCCCAGCCTCTGCCTGAGCCACATCAGTAAAACCCAGCGGATCAGTCACAGCGGTCACGATACCCAGCAGATTTGAACCCAGCAATGCTGCCGCTTCAGTAACATTAGTCAGCGGCGAAACAAACTCACTGGCATCCTCGGTTTCTCCCGAGTACAAAGCTTCCATGGTACCAACGACAGCCTCCTTGGCCAGAATACCGGTAAAAATCCCCACGGCAGCCGGCCAGTTATCCTCTCCCATTCCAATCGGCGTAAAAACCGGTGCAATCACCTGCCCGACTTCGGCCAGCGCAGAGGGGCGTCCCTCCTGTTGCTCAGAGCGCCATGACGGTACCGAGTTAAGAACGGTCAGTACAGCTGAAACCAATACGATGGTTTTGCCTGCCCGCATAACAAAGCCACGAATTTTATGCCAGCTGGAAATGCCCACATTACTCCAGCGTGGACGATGATAGTGCGGCATCTCCATAAACGAACTGGCACGAACATCCTTAAACAACTGTTTTCTGAATATCCATGCCGTTCCCACTGCCACAAGAATACCCAAGAGATAAAGAGCAAACACCAGTAGTTCAGCATTGTCACGAAAGAAAACAGAGACAAACATAGCGTAAACGGCCAACCTGGCGCCACAAGACATAAACGGAGCCATTGCCATGGTCAACATGCGCTGTCTGATATTGGTCAGGCTTCGAGTAGCCATGATCGAGGGGACATTACAACCAAACCCCAATAACAGTGGAATAAATGCCTGCCCCGGCAAACCAATTGCAGACATCATGCGATCCACGATAAAAGCAGCTCTGGCCATATAGCCACTGTCTTCCAGAATACTCAAACAAAGATACAGAAATCCAATAACCGGAATAAAGCCTGCAACCAGCTGTAACCCGCCTCCTAATCCTTTGGCAAAAACCGTAATCATCCAGTCCGGAGTACCCAGCACCATCAACCAATGACTGGGTAGTTCCACAAACCAATATCCGGCCAACATATCAATAGGATCGATAAACAATGATCCGATACCGATGGCCAGCGCAAACATTGTGTACATGGCAAACAAAAATATCGGAATGCCAAACCAGGGGTGCAATACGATGGAATCCACTTTTTCGGTGATGTTTTGTCCGCCTGAGGTATTTTTAATAACACCCGACAGCCAGTGAGAAACAGACTGCATTACAACGGGTTTGCCGATTTGTTTGACTTCCAGAGCCACATCAGCCAGATGTTTTTGCAATTCACTGGCAGAATAGCGATTGCCATCAATCACCGGAATACCCAGGTTAGCGGATAACTGCGCTACATCCGGCATCGATCCTATTTTTTCGGCCAAATCAGTCATCGTCAGCACAACGATCATAGGCCGTTGCATTCCCACCAGCTCAGCGGTGAGCTTCAAGTTACGCTTCAGGTTGGTGGCATCTACAACATTAACGATTACATCATAACTATCTTCAGTTAAAAACTTCCGTGCCAGCGCTTCGTCCATACCACCAGAATGATGCCCTAAACTATAGACTCCGGGCAGATCGGTCATGTCCACACGCCGCTCATTGGTGCTGAAAAAGCCGGTTTTACATTCGACCGTCACGCCGGTCCAGTTGCCCACTTTTTGCCGGGTCCCTGCAAGTTTATTGAACAGGGTGGTTTTACCAGTATTTGGATTTCCGACCAGTGTAATGCTCAAACTCATACAGCATGATCCTTACACTCCGACTCACATAGATGTACATGTTGAGCATCTGTGGAATGAATTGCTATAAGTGTCGACCCCACTTTGATTTGCATGGGATTCCCAAATGGAGCTTTCATCATTAACTGTACAGTTTCTCCTGGATCAAAGCCCAAACTAATCAGCTGTTCCTGAGTTTCACCGTGGGGGTGGGTTACCCGGTGAATTTTTGCGACATGTCCCTTTTGTAACTGTGATAACACCATAGACCGCCCCCTGACAAGATTGATAATGATTCTCAATGATAGAGATGAAATACTAGACTGTCATGATATAAATCAAAGACAAGCAATAAAGCAGCCAACCGACAGGACCAAAAATTACTGAGACATGCATCAAATTACCGGCAAATTTGCTTTGCCTGAATCCGCAACCTTGTAAAAGATGGCAATATTCAACTCCGAACAAGATTATCAGCATGACAACCAGGTTTACCGTAGGATTATCCTTGGCTGCAGCATCGTTAATACAAACAGGCTGTAACACCGAAAACAATGACGACTACCGCTGTCCGACATCCAATACCCAAGCCCGGGAATTGATTGGCAACTGGCGACAAAGCTGCAAAATTGTTGCCAATGACAAACTGACGACTGACACAACGTTACACTCAATAACGCGTGCGTCCGGCAGTACTGGAAATCCAGGCTCAATGGATGGCAAAGCTTATAAGACCGAGCTGAATTTCTCTGAAGATGGCACCCTTCAGGAAACCTACATCACTTACTCCACTACCGATTGCAACAGCAATACAATTTCCACCAAACAATCTTATTATTCCTGCTATGAAATCGGCAACGCCTTACTGACTAACAGCTCAGAGTCCGCTGTTGAGCTGAATATTGAGTCCGGAGAGAGTACTGAATACTCCATTTTTCAACTCGATAATGGCTCTCAGTCTCTGCGACTCGGATCAGCTGCAGCCAGCAGCTCCCTTGAAAAAGATGGCACAACCTCAGCACGCCGTTATGATGGTCTCGATAGCAATAGCTATGAAAGCACCCCTTAAGTAGTCACGATAGCTGGCTACCTCCCTTCATACGAATGTCATATTTCCGGGCCATGATGACCGAAAATAATTGACACCATGGAAACAAACAATGTCTATTTGCGCTAGAAACCGACACTTCATGCTGCAACAGCGCTTGCAGCAACGGCGAAGAGAATCTCAGGATATCAGCCTGTCAGAAACCCAAAAGACACATTCTGATACAGGTGCGGTAAGCAGGTATCTACCGGACTACATTCTATCTGCACGTCGAACAGAGACCCGTACCGATGAAACTTACCTTTCTGGGAACCGGTGACTCACAACAGGTTCCAGTATACGGCTGCGAGTGCAAAGCCTGTCAACGTGCTCGTTTAATATCCTCTTATATTCGTCGCCCTGCCTGCGCACTGATCCAACATGAGAACAATATGGTTCTGCTGGATGCAGGACTCACCGATTTAGGTCAGCGTTTTAGTCCTGGGGACCTCAATGCCATTCTTCTAACGCATTTCGATATGGATCATATACAGGGGCTCTTTCACTTGCGTCGCGGCATGAACGATATCATTCCAGTGTATTGCCCTTCTGATCCACAATCACCAAATGCATTGATTGCAGAACCAGGTATATTGGATTTTCAACCAAGCATTGAGTCCTTCAAGGTTTTCCAGGCAGGGATCCTTAATATTACGCCTCTTCCCCTGCAACATAACCGCCCGACCTACGGATACTGTGTTGAATCCCCGGCTCATCGAATAGCCTATCTGACCGATACCAGGGGCCTACCTGAACAGAGCCAAAAGTTCCTACAGCAGTGGCAACCGGAAGTACTGGTTATCGATTGTACTCACCCACCGGGTGTCGCGAGTCATCAGCACCATAACGATTTTGATGAAGTTATAGAGATCGTACGCGAAGTAAAACCGGAGACGACCTACCTCACCCATATCAGCCATACCATGGATTTATTTCTAATCGAACATTTCAAACGCCTGCCAATGCATATTCACGTTGCCGTGGATCAGCTGACCATTCGCCTCGAAAACCTGTCAGGCAACCTCCGCTCTAAACTCGGAACCTGAATAATTTTGTCGTCGGATATGACACAGTCTTAAGTATTGGGTTAATTGTTTGTTAAAAGCTGTTAATTCACCCCTGGCAACAGATACTATATCCAAACCCGGAGACTGGGCCGCTATCCTCGGCTCAGGCCAGGACCCATTTCCATATCAATAGGGAGCAATCTATGGCTGAGTTAACCTGCTTCAAAGCCTACGACATCCGTGGTGAACTCGGAAAAGAACTGAATGCCGATATTGCCTATCGTATCGGCCGCGCATACGCAGAATTCTTCAAACCCAAAACAATCGTGGTCGGCGGAGACATTCGCGCCACATCCGAGGAGCTGAAACTGGCGTTCGCAAACGGCATACGCGATTTTGGTGCAGATGTTATAGATATAGGCCTGTGCGGTACCGAGGAAATTTACTTTGCCACTTCTCATTTAAAAGTTGATGGCGGTTGTATGGTCACGGCCAGCCACAACCCCATTAACTACAACGGTATGAAGATGGTTAGGGAGGGTGCCCGTCCTATTTCAGCAGACACTGGCCTGAAACAAATCAAAACCTTGGCGGAGAAAAACCAGTTCAAGGACACCGGTAGTCGAGGAACTCTGACCAAACGGGATAATAGTGCCGCGTATATTGAACACTTGCTAAGTTATGTCGACCTTAAACAGCTTCAACCGATAAAGATCGTGGTAAATGCTGGTAATGGCGTTGCCGGACCAACTATCGACCGATTGGAGACAGCTTTCAAAGCAGCTGGTGCACCGATTGAGTTTATTAAGATCTTCAACGAACCCGATGGTACCTTCCCTAACGGCATTCCAAATCCTTTGTTACATGAACAACAACCGGTTACCGGCAACGCCGTTATTGAAAATCATGCCGACCTTGGAATTGCTTGGGATGGCGACTATGACCGCTGTTTCATGTGGGATTCCGAAGGTACTTTTATCGAAGGTTATTACATTGTAGGCCTATTGGCCGAAGCATTTCTGCAAACCAACCCCGGCAGCAAAATCGTTTATGATCCCAGATTGACCTGGAATACTGTCGATATCGTCAAAGCCAACAGCGGTGAACCCGTAATGTCCAAATCAGGCCATTCTTTCATTAAAGAAAAAATGCGTGCTGAAGATGCCATTTATGGTGGTGAAATGAGCGCTCACCATTACTTCCGGGACTTCTCCTATTGTGACTCCGGCATGATCCCATGGTTGCTGGTCATCGATTTGTTGTCACGCAAGAAAGTCAGCCTGACATCGCTGACCCAACAACGGCTGGCCACATACCCTTCTCCAGGGGAAATCAACAGTAAAGTGACAGATGCAGACGCTTCAATTGAAAGAGTCTATAACGCGTTTAAAGCAGATGCGATTGCAGAAGACCGAACCGATGGTATCTCACTGGAGTTCAAGGACTGGCGCTTCAATCTACGGAAATCCAATACCGAACCGGTTGTCAGACTCAATGTCGAAACCCGTGGCGACAAACAGTTGATGCAGGAAAAGACCGACGAACTATTGGCTCTGGTCCGGGCCTGATTCTACCCTTTCATTATCCGGCCGGTTATTGAGTAACCGGCCGTGGATTCGCTCCCACACCAAATAACAGATCGAAAGTTGGCCCCAGAATAACCGTATCGGTACAGCTAATAGGCTCAAGCTCCCCGGACTTAAGTTTTGGATAACGACGCAAAGACTCACCAAGCTGATACAAAGCCGTTTTAAGAGTGCTGGCGTACTGATCAATCATATATTGGTATTCACCACTACCTGATCGGGCAACCAGATCCGGATTAGGAATTCGATTGCGCTCAGCCATAAATCCCAGCGGAAAGACACTCCTATTGAAACAATTGGACTGAAGATGTTCCCGCTTCGCATACGCTTCCGCCCAACGACTTACCGCTTTGATACTCGAGTACACAAAATCCTTCGGAACTTTAGATTCCAGGGCCTTCCGATAGAGTCGACGTATGGACTCAGCCTTGCCATACAGCTCAGAAAGATCGGTTGCACTAAAGGGTTTTAACAATGCATTGGCAACATCTGAAGCAAAGTCATAACACTGCTGAGGAGAAAGTTTTGCAACCTGAGAGGTGCAAATATTCTTGACCAGATCTCGCTCCCTGACATTCTGAGTAACAATTGCAGATGCCAGTTCAGAAACGACCAGATCCGCATATTCATCTGTTTCGACAACACTGGCTACCATCTTGCTGAATTGCTTCCGACGTGCGCCAACCTTGTTCAGTTGAGCCTTCATAAGCTTTTTGGCTTCATCCAACGAATCAGGCAAGAATGCTTCATACCACTCATAGACCTGATCCAGCGAGGCTGTGGACTGATATATTTGCATATACTGGAGTTTCTGAGAAACCAGACGGGATACCAGTTCACTGGCAAATGCACGACCAATCTGCTGTCTGGCAATCTCTTCAACCTGGCACTGCTGGGCAGCCGCTTCGATTAGATCAGCAAACAGACGATCAGACAGCTCTGCACACTCCTGCATAACAAAACTATCTCCAAAAACAGCATTTTTATCTGGATTACAGTGTTGCTTACTCATCGACCACCCTGGACGGGACCATGCAGTCAAAGACAGGGAACAAACTTTGTACTGATCTGCTGTTTTCAGACTCTGAGCCAAACGTTCAACCTGAGCGGAAGACAGCTGGATATCTTTCAGCCTTGAAAGGATAGATTGATAGATTTCGATACTTTGAAAAGCACTCCGGCTCCCTGCCTGCAGTAGGTCAATCGTTGTTGCTGCACTCAATAATTCATTCTTTTTGGTAATCATAGCAACCTCAACCGTCATCTGGTAACCGGGTTCACTGGCTTCCCTATAGTTAAAAACGACAGGCAATGAAATAGAGTTATCACGATTGATGAATGATTGAAGAGCCAGAACATCTTGTTCCGAAGGAGTTGTACTATATAACTTGACGGCGAGCATATTTCGGGGATTGTAGGCTTTGGTTTTAACCGCAACCATACCATTGGCCCCCAATATTTTGTCTGGTTTAACAATATTCCCCTGGTGCCAAAGCTCGACCCGGACAAACCCCTTCTCAACGGACACCAGTTTTAGTTCAGCATTTGTAGAAGCCGCCCACGCAGGCAAAGCAATCACATATCCCAAGACAACACGGACAAGAAATTTTGCGAAAAAATTCAGGCGCCACCCCATCGTTACTGAAATCACTCTATGACGAATCAGCCTCTCTTAGAACTCATAATCAAAACACTGGAGAAGCCGGCTATATCGAACAAACCGACTAGTCTAAATTAAGTAGCAGCCCTTGCACTATGGTGATTGGATAAAATTGAGATCGATTCCCCAGTTTAACAGAACATAGAGAGACTAACGCTTTTCAAATGACAGATTCGAACTACCTGCAATAATTCCATTGTTGATATTGTTGTAATTCTTCATCAAAGACGCTGGCACCCATTACCAGCCTCTCCCTTTAAACAAGCATAGCATGAGACGATGTTATTAAAAGCCCGATGATCAAGCACACAACTGGTTAGAAAATCAACTGGCTATCGACTATTTCTCAGCAATGGCTCGAACGCAGAACTCAAAACAGCAGAATCAGTACAACCTGCAGCACTCAAACGCCCATCCCGAAGTTTAGGATACCTTTGCAGAGAAGACCATAACTGCTGAACGGCGCTTTCCATATTGTTTGACAGCATTTCGACCATGTACTTGTATTCTTCGCTGTTACGTTTTTCGATCAACTCAATATTGGGAATCCGATTGCGAACGATCATAAAACTGAGAGGAAACAGACTTTTGTTAAGGCAATTGGATTGTTCATATTGCGTACTAACATACTTCTGCACCCAATTTCTGACATTTGATAGACTAGATTCAATCATCTCTGCAGGTATCTTGCCTTTTAATGAACTCTTATATTGACGACGCATATACGCAGCGCTTTCATGCATCTCTGACAAATCCGCAAAACCAAACGGCTTAATGAGCCCTAGGGATATATCAGAGGCAAATTCGAAACATTTATCCTCACCAAGACCAGGCACCTGCTGTTTACATACCTCTGCCAGTCGAGCCCGCTCACGAAAATTATGGGTAACAGCAGCAACCACCAGCTCAGACACGACCAGATTACGATATGCCTCACTGATAACCACCTCGTCCTTAAAGTTCCGATGACTATTTTGTTTTATAGCCACCCTGTTCATTTCAAACTTCATAGCGCTCTTAACATCAGCAATCTGAGAGGGTGCAAACTGGTCATACCAGGATAAAACATCAGTCAGATCTGTGGTTGAGTGATAAAACTCAGAACTCGTCACCCAATGGGAGACAAATTGATTCACCAGATCCTCAGCAACACTATTACCCACTTGTCGACGTGCGATATCGTCAATCTCACATTGCTTTGTTGCTCTCGCTAACAAATCTGAAAAAATCCGATCCGATAGCTCAACACACCCCTCGTCCATATCATTGTCTCCTGATGGAGCCCCCTCACCGACCGAGCAGTGCTGTTTACTTATCCTCCAATTAGGTTTTATTCGGGCAGTCAAAGCCAGTTTACAAACTTCCAGCTCACCGGCTTTTTCAAGGTTTTCAGCCAGCATTTGTACCTGTTCTGGCGATAACAACATATCCTTCAAATGGTCTAACAAGGCATGATATTCATCAGGACTGGAGAAAGCGTTGACGCTGCTGGTCTTATGTAAATCAATAATCACAGATTCGGATAAAGCTACCGATGTTTTTGTCGTTACATCTACAGTGATAAAGAATGCATATCCAGGCTCAGTTGCAGTCAGGTAGTCAAACTCAAAAGGAATTCTGATAGTGCCGTCCTCAACGATATACTGCTGCAAATGTTTGAGATAAGGCTTCATGGGGTCCAAACTATACTGTCTGGACACTCTAGTATTACGCTGGTTGTAAACACGGGTCTGTATAGTTATCTGCCCCTGTTTACCAAGTACTTTTTGTGGTTTGACAGTTTTGTCATTGCTGATAAACCGAATTTCGATATTACCACCATTAACACTGGCAACTTTCATCTCTATCGACTTGGGCGAAAAAAAAGTAAACGCATTTGCCTGACCGGGAAACCATATTAGGACACACATAACCATTAAATAGGAATAGAGTTTCTGTACTACCATACCTGCACCTATACAAACTAATTTCAAAACTACCCTTTCTGCACCTTTGACCCAAAATCTGTCACATGTTCTCACCAACATCCATCAATATCTGCTAATGCACGGCAAAAAAGGGCTTACAAAACAACCTCCTGTAGCAGAAGCCAGCTGAAAATAACAAACTTCTAACGGCGAAACCAAAGGTTAGTTAACATCATCGAGAACGGAAAAAACAAATGATTACCTCCTCAAATAAATAAGGATATAACCAGAATAATTTAACAAAGAGAAGCAAATACAGAAAGAACGCCTGCCCGGGGGGGCTTCCTAAAACACAGAAGGCATCTGAGAATGGCACTTTAGTACCTTCTACTATCTTCCAAGCAAAGGAGGCAAGGTTATAAAATAATCAGATATTTCTAAATCGCACCCCAGTGGAACAAAACTCTAAAAATGCCTCAATGTCACATAATAAATTAAAGACATACATTTCAGCACTGGAAAAAGAACCTTCAGTGTTAATCGAAGATTGAATCGGACGGCAAAAAGCCATTTTTTTGAAACAGCTTTTCAAAAACCGGATTGGAGGACAAATCAGAGCAATAAAGTCAAAATAGAAAAAGAACTTTCATGGAAAGATAACATGAGAACAGCAACGACAATGACATTAGCATCCTTGCCTGATACTCATCCTTAAAGATAACAATCTATCAGGTAAAGAGATTATCCAGAAGCTTCAAACTGGTTTTACCTTTAGCAGTCAAACGATATCCAATGACACAAGGCCTTAAACCTTTAACCAGAACCGGTTTTTTAAGGTTATAGCGCTTAACCATTCCAGTATCGACCAATTTGGTGAGTTCTTTACGAATTGCCTTATCATCTTTTCCTGGAGGACATAGATCCTTCACAAGACAATCATCCTTCTGATCCTCTTTCTCCTTGGCCTGCAGTAAAATGTATAACACAACCTGATTTATCAATTTGATCTTTGACAATGCGGGTGGATTCACCTTCTGCAAGCTATTCCACAACTGAGACTCTGTTTTTAATTTTGCCATAATCTACCTTCCTTTAAATTGAATTTATCCTACTATCTATTTTGATTATTATTATGTACAACCCCGATAACATCATATCTCAACATCCGGGATAGTAAATGGAGATCACAACCCTCTGAATGAAAACTTGCCGTCAATTAGTAGTAGTTTTCATAAAATGAATCACAATCTCCAAACCAACTACAACATAGAACATGAATTCTATAAGTCTACAGACAAACTACACATAAAATAGTCAATAACAGCATATTACACAAAAGCCAATAATGTAAATTGCTTTCCAGGAAAGATCCTAAAAAGCTGACTAGACTTATCTTGCTAACAATACTTTTTTCCGCTATTAAAAGGTGTTTTACCCTACATTAACCGGTTCAGCACAACTTTCTATTTCAGACTATCCCTTTTTTTGAAAATATTTCAATTGTCATCAAGCAAGGCAAATATGCATTATTAATTAGCAAGTAAAGGGCTAAAACGATACAGGATTCCCTTTATCCAATTTTGATAGAATAAAAATATATTTTTATATAAAAAATAGCTCTTTTAGGAAAATCAAAGCAACCGATATATACCCCCAGAACAATTTGGTATACCACGAGCTTTTAGTATAAATAAGTTACCTTGAACAATTAGAATATCTGGCATCAGCAAAGATCTTTTACTGATAGTGCTTTTGGGACACACATGACACCAAAGCAGGAAAATTGATGTCATACCAGAGAAGGAAAATCTTTGTGTTTTACTATTGCGGACAAAACCACTCGAGCCGAAAGGTCTTTTTCCCGTACTACCTCAATAGGAATATATCAGGTAGCCGAATCAGGAGAGCTTTAAATGGGATGATTTACAGATGTGGCCTAGCCATACTGTTGATGACATGATCATTGAGAAAAGCCAATGCTAGTGCTATTTCATCACTTATCATGGTTTGGAAATATAGTGATCAGGAAACCAGACACTCGCCATCTGGTACTTTTTTGTTGAAAAATACCCAAAGAAAATATTTATAAGAGAAGAGAACAAAAAAGGTGCAAATAGGCATTTCAAGCCGGGACCAGAAACAGCTTCCTCTCTACTTCAGAGAATGCTTTACCCAAAATATCCCGCTATCTTTACTATCGACCAAAAAAAACCGCTCTATGCGGATTTTAAAGTGGCGGTGAGGGAGGGATTTGAACCCTCGATACGTTGCCGTATACACACTTTCCAGGCGTGCTCCTTCGACCACTCGGACACCTCACCATCAAACAATCAGGAAACTACAAAGCACCCTGAATTTGAGGCGAGTAATCTATATGACTCAGAGAGGAAACGCAACTCGTTTTTATCTATTTCTTAATAAAAACAGCAACTTATCTTTATTCTTGTCGGTCAAGACCTGGAAATCAGTCTATTTCAGCACGAACCTAACCCGCAACACGCGATCATGTCTATTGCCCCCCTCCGTCTTAAAGGATCCCGTCACACAACCACACGTCACCAACCATCCAGAAGATGGAAGCTCTTAGTTGTCAATTTCAAACATTTGTACAAATGTTGAACGACAGTCTCCTATTTCCGGAACTTTGGGGTGCTTCCCAATGCTGCGAATTTGTAATCAAGCTACTTGATTTCATCCGACAGACCTTGCTTTCTTATCGGAGCCTTTCAGTATTTACTTTCCTAAACAATAAACACTTACACTTCACCACAGTTGAAATAACTTATTCAATTTAGAGGCACTTTGAAATTTTTATCCCACCATGTCCGTCCATTGATCACTACACACTCATCAGGACCGCTATAGTGGTTTAGCAGGTGTGGATATTTGTTACAAGGACAGACATGAAACAAGGCAAACACCATCGACAAGTCAATTGGGAAGGCGTGCCCCTATTCTGCACGTCAATGTTCAAGATACTCGACCTAACGTGCCACCGATACATGCTGGAGAGGATGTCTAAAGCCGCACTCGCAGCACTGCTTGAAAATTAACAGCTTCTTAATGACATCAAGCTAAACAGACATCTACCGTACAGCTGCTGCCAATAAGTACAGAATAGATCGATAGGGTATCCCTGCATGACGCGCTAATCCGCACTCACAAGTCATACTGGTTGAATAACCCTCGACACAGCCATTGATCTGCTGTTGCAAATCAGCCAGTGCCGCCTGATTTAGTTCTGGAACCACAAAACCCTTATCTCCGGCAAAACCACAGCATTCAATACCCTCAGGAACACAAACATCAGCAGCACACAACTTCGCTAACTCAACAGCAGCACTCAACAACCCCATGCGCCGGGTACTACAGGTGACATGAAGCGCGACTTTCCGATCCAGTGGCTGAATAGACAATACTGGCAATAGATATTCCAGCGCAAACTCAAAAGGTTCATACAACCGAAACTCGGTCTGGTCAAAAAATTTTAACGCGCAGGGCGATGTGTCCATCAAAATGGGTATTTTACCGTTATCACTGATTTCCATCAGCTGCTGATAAGCCTGCAGCCGTTTTTGTTCGGCTATATCGAGAAAGCCCTTCGACTCAAATGGCTGACCACAGCACAATGCGGGGTCACTGAGTACCCGGACATTTATTTCAGCCTGTTGGCACAGTTTCAGTATCAGCTCCGGCAATGGTAACGATGAATCATGTCGGGAAGGCGACAGATTACGACTGATGCAGGATGGCCAGTATACGACATCCTGTCTTGCAGATATGATTTCAGGTGGACTGATCAGCTTTGTATTCTTTCTGGCTAACGGCACTTCCCGCACCCACAATGGCGTCCGACTTCCCGACATCCGATGGACGGATGATGAAATTTTCTCCAACGCCTCTTCCCCAATTACCCGACTACCCGCTTCAGTGATCTTCAAAACCCCTCTTGTCACAGCCGCAGCGGCAGCAAAGTGATCCGCCACCATAACGGCAACAGGCTTCCAACGCCGATTTTGTCGCTGTCTGAGTTTTCGAATAAGGTCTCCAGTATTGATGGAAACCGGGCATTTCTGCGCACAGAGCCCGGTTGCAGCGCAAGTATCAACACCAGCATATTGATAGATCTTGGATACCTCGGCCAAACGTTGCACCTGGCCATTAGCCTTCAGTTCACAGATATGCCGGTACAACGTTATGCGTTGTCTCGGTGTCAGCGTCAGATGTCGGGATGGGCATACCGGTTCACAAAATCCGCACTCAATACATCGATCCACCAAAGTATCGGCCGCAGGCATCTTTTTCAGGTTTTGAACGTGAACAGAGGAATCATTGTTGAGGACAACCCCAGGATTGAGTATTCCTTCTGGATCCAAAATACGTTTTATCCGAGTCATAAGGGCATATGCATCCTTACCCCACTCCAACTCCACATAAGGTGCCATATTTCGACCGGTTCCATGCTCAGCCTTTAACGACCCCTGATAATCAACTGCCACTAACCGACAGACATCATCCATAAAACGTTCGTAACGATTAACTTCTTCTGAGGTCTCGAAGGATTGAGTGAAAACAAAGTGGAGATTTCCGGCCAGGGCATGACCAAAAATGATGGCTTCGTTGTAGTGATATTGATCGAATAACTGCTGAAGAGCATGAACTCCTTCTGCCAGCCGTTCCAGGGGAAATGCAACATCTTCAATAATAACGGTGGTGCCGGCCGGACGTACAGCACCGACGGCTGGAAACAGACCTTTGCGGATATCCCAGTAAGTCTTAATAACGTCGGCATCCTGACTGAACACAGCTTCTGCCAACAATTCGAAGCCGGATAATACTGAAGAAACCTGCTCAATATTTTGCTTTAGAGCCTGGGCATCGACACCACGAATATCAATCAACAATGCACAACACTCATCGTTTTGCAGGTCCAATTGAAAACCCAAACGACTCAATCCGGGCTTATCGGCAACCGCTTTCAGACTTCTGTTGTCCATTAACTCCATTGCATCAACAGGCAATGCTTTTGACGCAAGAACAGCGTTACAGGCAGTTTCAATATCCGGAAAAATGACCAGCGCACTGGCTTTGTTAGCATGATCCGGCACCGTGTGATAACTGACTTCGGAGATAAACCCTAAGGTACCTTCAGAACCAACAATAAGATGAGTCAGAATGTCGACAGGATCTATGAAATCAACCAGTGCGTTAATGCTGTAACCGGTAGTGTTCTTAAGTCGGTATTTGTGCTCGATTCTGCTCTTTAATTCAGGGTTTTGTCTGACCTGCTCCGATAACGTCGATAGCTCGGCCAATAATGTTGCATGGGATAACCGAAAGCTGTCTACACTGTCGCGATCACGGGTATCCAACAGGGTACCATCAGCTAAAATAACTCTGATTCCATGAAGGGTATGATAAGTATTATGAGCCGTACCACAGCACATCCCACTTGAGTTATTAGCAACGATGCCGCCGATTTTACAGGTATCGATAGATGCGGGGTCAGGACCGATTTTTCGACCAAAAGGTTTCAGTTGCCGATTTGCATCTGCTCCGATGACACCCGGTTGTAGATGTACTATTTGTCCTTGCAGATCAACCTGAATCCGATCCCAGCTACGATCCAGCATCAATAACACACTGCTGGAAACCGCTTGACCCGAAAGACTCGTCCCTGCTGCGCGAAAAGTAATGGCAACAGCCGATTCATTTGCTGCCTGCAAAACCTCAATCACCTGCTGCTCTGAAGTAGCAATCAGAATAAGCTCAGGTATCAACCGATAAAAGCTGGCATCTGTTGAATAAGCGTAGCGATAGGTATATTCCTGGATTATGTTTTCTGGTTTAAAGTGCTGGCTGATCACAGACAGAAATTGTGACCATGCGCGAGAAGAAGAGGATTCCATTATGTATTCAACCGTACAATGTCGTCTTTGCCAGTGAATATGAACCCATCAATTATTACAAGAACTGAAATCCATTTCTCTGGCTGAAGCAGGAAACACCCTTCAGGTGGTCAGACTGTTTGACGATGATCTGAATATTTACCCCAGGAAGCCGATTTGCGCATATCTTTCATACAGGCTTCTATCTGAAAATCACCAAAATCGGAGTGAAACGGCACCACGACTACTCGGTGCGGCAAAACATGGTGGTACTCACTTTGTTCCAGAAAAATCTCCGGTCTGGAGAGTTCGAACCCAAAACCTTTGTCCCAGAGAATCTTTTTGGTAGCCCCCGTCACCATGTTGGTAATCTCTCCAACCAAGTCAGCCACTCCTTCATCGATCACCGTAAGAGTTTCCTGCAGCATGACCGATCCAATTTTTAATATTGCAGGTTCAGAAAAATGGATAGCAATTGTGCAGACAGCCTGCTCCCCTTCCATACGGATAAAACCAGTGACAGCCGCCTGATGAACCTCCTGCTTAAGAAAAGGTTTCTGCGGAACCGCCCTGAAATCAGCCATAGTTTCTAATACGTCACATAGGGACTGAACAAATGGATTTATGTATTCAACCTGCATGGATATCTTTTTCGACTCAACCGGGACACCTTTATTTTAGACTACCTTTGACGAACACAATTGTAAGCTTTTGCATATGCAGAAAAACCTGTATTTCAGCCTAGAAACGGTATGACAAGAACGAAATAACGAATTGATTTACCAAGAAAAATGAATATGAGACTCAACGCAAAGTTGAGCCGGTGAAAGCCTGCAGCGAGAACAAGTGGATCACCAATCACAGGAACCCAGCTAAACAGCAATATAAACATGCCATATTTTTGAACCCATTGACCAGAGCGCTGATGGACCGCTGCAAATTTTAACGAATACCCTCTACGCAAGAGATCCCCTACCACGAAAGAGGTAACGGATCCCAGCGTATTGCCTAATGTAACGGAAACCCAGGCTGGCAGGATTTCCACTCCTTTCGTCAAAAAACCAAGCAACAAAATCTCTGAGTTCCCAGGCAGTAGTGTTGCTGACAGGAAACCACTTGAGAATAAAACCCAAAGATCTGCATCAACCATCATGAACCATTAATTCATCCTCGAGCTCTTTACGATATTGTTTTTCATACAACTCAAAATACCGTCCCCTATGAGCAAGCAGCTCAACATGATTACCCTGTTCAAGCAACTCGCCATTTTCGATATACAGGATACAATCCGCCTCACGAATCGTTGACAGGCGATGAGCAATGATGAAGCTGGTCCGATTTTTAAGCACTGCTTTCAGCCCCTGCTGAAGAACATATTCTGTCTGGGTATCAACCGAGGAGGTCGCCTCATCCATTATCAGAATCTGTGGGTCACCAATCACCGCACGGGCAAACGATATTAACTGCTTCTGTCCGGTGGACAGATTGTTGCCCCCCTCACCGACTTCCGTATCATAACCATGCTCAAGAGCCATAATCAGATCATGAGCATTGACCAACCTCGCAGCTTCCTCTACCTCCGCATCTGTGGCATCAAGTTTTCCATAACGGATATTTGATCGTATCGTGCCACTGAACAAAAAGGGCGTCTGCATGACAATTCCCAGGTTGGATTGCAACCACGCCAGGCTTCTTTCGCGATAATCAACACCATTGATCAGAATCTGTCCGGACACAGGTTCATAAAACCGACACATCAGATTCACAATCGTAGATTTACCACTCCCCGTTGGGCCGACCAAAGCGATGGACTTCCCTGCCAGTGTCTTAAAGTTAAACTGTTTCAACACTGGCTCACTGGTTTTATAGGAAAAAACGACATCTTGAAAACAAATGTCATGTATGTCGCTATCGCCACCATCCGGCGTTTCTGAATCCTGGCAAGCAGCCACTTTTCTCAACACAGCTTCTGAGTCATAAATCTGAGGTTTGACTGCCAACAGTCCTAACACTCTCTCCGCACAAGCAGTAGTACGCTGAAGGTCTGTCAGCGTCTGTGCCAACTGCAACAATGGATCACTGAGGGTGCGCGAATAAGAAATAAACGCCACCAGTGTTCCAACCGTTATAACACCGACAAGAACAGAAGCACCCCCAAACCAGATAGCAAATCCGGTAGCAACACTGATCAACAACGTCACCAAAGGATAATACGCTGCCGACAGCAACAGGTTATTAGTGGAAAGTCGCTTCATCAGCACCGAATCTGTTTTAAATTCTTCAAGATTCTCCTGTTCCCGCACTAAGACCCGACTGGTTTGAACTCCAGCGATTCCCTCATTGTAAACTGCTGTGAGACGGGAGTTGGTTTGTCGAACCAATCTTGAGCTTTTAAGAATCCGAAAACTGAAAAAGACCGACACAACAGCCAGAACCGG
This sequence comes from Gynuella sp., assembly GCF_050297175.1. NCBI lineage: Bacteria > Pseudomonadati > Pseudomonadota > Gammaproteobacteria > Oceanospirillales > Saccharospirillaceae > Gynuella > Gynuella sp. The sequence continues at coordinate 126,298 of NZ_JBNKSF010000014.1, forward strand.
CAAAACCGATAGCAGGATAAACGCAAGTCGATAGTTCAGGATAAACAATACACCAAAGATACCGATGATAAATGGTACACTCCAAAACAAATCCAAGGTTCCCCAAGCGATCAACCGCGCAATTCTGGCACAATCAGAAGTTACCCTCGCAACCAACCAGCCAACAGCATTCTGGTCAAAAAAGGAAAACGACAGCTGTTGTAAGTGCTCAAATGTACGGCGCCGGAGTTCATACATTAGCCGATTGGACAATGTTCCCGCCAAAAGAATAAATGCCCGAATACAGAACACAAAGACCAAAGTCAGCACTGCAAAAGAAATCGCATAGGGAAGCAGATTTGCCTGATTGCCATGCATGGAAATTTCATCCACCACATACTTTGTTACCAAGGTAAAAGATGCCTCTGTCGCAGCAGTTACCAACGCCAACACTATAACTGCGTGAAAAAGTTTCTTCTGCTGACCATAGAAGATACCGAGCAACTCTTTCCAGACACCCTTATCAAATCGTTGAATCTTATTTTGCTGGTGCATAGTCCTGTCCTTCTTTGGTATAGGCTTTCGTATCCTGATCGAAGTCATGTTTCTGACCGCTCTGGATATCCCATAACTGCCGATAAAAACCCGATTCAGACAACAAACTGTCGTGAGTCCCCTGCTGTGTCAAACGACCATTTTGCAGCACCAGGATAACATCAGCCTGCTGGCAGACACTGATACGATGAGTAATAATCAAACGGGTCTGTTGATGACGGTTAACCATCAGAGATTTCAAAATCCGTCGCTCTGTTACGCTGTCAACTGCACTCAACGTATCGTCCAGAATTAATATTGGCGATTCTTTGAGCAGTGTTCTCGACAGCGTGACTCGCTGCCGCTGACCACCGGACAAACTGACTCCTCGTTCACCAACCACGGTTTCATACCCATGCTCAAAATCTTCAATCGTATGGTGGACAGATGCTCGCATAGCTGAGTCATAAACACGCCCATCAGATGCAGCGCGATCACTCAACCGGATATTTTCTTTAAGCGAACGACTAAACAAAAACGGTTCTTGCAGCAATACTCCAACCTGGTGACGTAATTGCCTGCGGTCTAAACGGTTCAGCTCAATCCCATCTATTTGAATAGACCCTTGCTGATAATCATGTATACGCAACAACACTTGAACCAACATGGATTTACCGGCTCCTGTAGGTCCAACAATAGCGACCGTTTGCCCATGAAAGATCTCAAAACTGATATCATTGAGCACAGGGAAATCAGGATCAAACGCAAAAGAAACGTTCTTAAAGCAAATATTGCCCCTCAGGCGTTCTGGCATCGGAAGGGGATCAACAGTCTCCACCTCCTCAGATTCATCCAAAACTTCCTGTATACGGGATATCGCAATGACCGCTTTACCAGCTTCACTTAACTCCTTACCCAGTTCGCGAATAGGCCATATGATCATGCTGGTATACGTTAAGAAAGCAAAGAAGGTTCCCAGCGTAATCATGTCGATACTGACCAGCCATGCCCCTACAATCAATACCGCACCCGTCTGAAGGAAACAAAGCAGATCAGAAGTAGACCAGAATCGGGACAGCAAGCGCATCAGCTCTATATTGAGATCGTAGTATTTGCGATTTTTCGCCTCAAATTTGTCAATCTCAAACTGCTGCCTTGCAAATGCACGAACTACACGTATTCCCGTTAAGTTTTCCTGAACAATGGTGGTCAATTCACCCTCAGCTTCATCAACTTTTAGAAACTGTTGTTTAACGCGACCAAAGAAATGTATCGCAAATAAAAACACCACGGGCAATAGCATCAGAGATAACAGAGTCATCCAGGCACTTTGCAGCAACATCAGCGGTAAAACGACTAACAATAGTATGATCGCCCGACCGATATTCATTACCTGCATGGTCAAAAATTCTTTCAGTGTATCGATATCGGAAGTACAACGTTGAAGAATGTCACCACTATCCGCCTTGGCATAAAAATCATGGGGTAAGAGGTGTAAATGGAAATACAAACGATTTCGTAACTGCTCTACCGTCGATTCACATGCATTAACGGCGAGTTTGTCTTTGAAAAACATGAACAGGCCACTAATCAAAGTGACTAGCACAATTGCCAGACCCGCTATCCATAGGTTTTCCGACAGGTAATCAGCACCACCGGCTATTTGAATAAGCCATTGAGAAAGGTCATCCCGAACAACTCTATCAGCACTGATAACTCTATCGATGACCAGCTTCCCGATAGTTGGTACCAGAAATAAGAATAGACTGGCGATTGCCAGACACAAAGCAGCCGCAAAATAATGCCACTTTTTGCGTTTAATGATGTTGAATAACAAGAAATTTTGACTCGTCATTACTTTGTTCCTTGAAGTTTGTACGAGCCTTAAATGAAAAAAGCCCGCATGAATGCGGGCTTTCGAAAATTCGCTTCACCCGCCTGAGCTGACGGGCTTAGAACTGCTGATCAGAGTTCTCCCGTCAATGTTTGGCTGCACCTTTACTTTCATACTTGCAAAGGGCTTTTGAGATTCTGATATTCGGCATCATCATGTCTCTTCCATCGCGGGTGAATAAAAATGCCTGCTTGAACAGGCGGGAGCTAATTTATTACGTTACCATTTACTTTGGCAACCCATATCTGGTTTTTTTATCTGACTTTTTTGTAAAGATTCACAAACAACAGATTTATTCAAGCTTCAGAACCAACTCTATCAACCGTTCAATTCTGTTATCTGATAACTGCCTGTAATCCAGATACGGGCAAATGATCAAAGCTTTTTTGACATCTACCGCAAACGAATTATCCAGCCATACAACGGATTCGAGCCCCATAGCCGCAGCGTGTGTTTTACCTGCCACAATATGCACGACACCCGGCCGATCAAACTCAGGAGCTGAAAACAACAGAGCCTCTGTACTATGAGACTGCAGCAAATGATTATCGCGATAGTTGCGCCAATCCTGCACAGCACTGTTTTTTCGCGATCTGAGCAAGGAAAGAAACTTTGCATAAACGTTAAATACTTTTCGCCAGTGATTGCTGGTATTGGTGACAATATATTCAATTTCACCCGGCTCTAAAGGTTTCAGTTTTGCCAGCTCAGGGTATTGAGCAAACCCTGGACGATTGGCGATATAAATGGCAACTGAAAAACTTTCGCTGCCAAATCCAACTATCTTGCTCATATCACCCTTTACCCGTTTTGATTGACTGGCATAATAACTTCCGTTCCGACATACAATCGAGGAAAATCATGAAGCTGTACCAATATGATCACTGCCCTTTCTGCGTCCGGGCCGACATGATTGCCAATTACAAAGGTATTGGTCATGAGAATGTATACCTGTTGAACGATGATGAACAAACCTGCCACGAACTGATAAACGTCAAAATGGTTCCTATTTTGCAGTTCGACGATGGTACCGCTATGGGTGAAAGCCTGGATATTGTCAAAGAGCTGGACCGCCTGGGAAAACCGGAAAAAGTACTAAGACCTGAACAAAATCATCCATTCGTAATGGCTCACATTGATAAAGTCAGCCTGTCGATTAACTGCCTGCTGTTTCCTAGGTATATTTTGCTAGGGCTGCCGGAGTTTGAGACTCAAAATGCCAAAGATTATTTTCAGCGTAGAAAAGAAGCCGATATTGGCCGCAGTTTCCAACAGGCGTTTGCGGAATCTTCCGAACACAGACATCACGTCGAAAAGATGCTGGCGGAATTACCAACACCTGATCTGCCAAGCCAACATGGCGACACAATTGGCTGGGACGATATTTTAATCTATCCCACGCTTCGCAATTTGACTGCAGTTAAAGACATCCAGATCCCGGCCGGGATCAGACAATATATCAGCGAAGTCACATCAGTGACTGACAGCCACACCTACTATAGCCGGGCCATATGATATGAATACAAAAGCCGTCATCTTCGATCTCGATGGAACATTACTGAATACGCTCGATGATCTGGCTGATTCAATGAATCAGGTACTTAGCCGGCACAAGCTTCCTACTCATCCTTCTTCGGCTTATCGCTATTTTGTTGGTAATGGGGCATTTCAACTGGTAACACGGGCTATTCCCGAACCCCAGCGACAGGATCCATTCATCCAAACCTGCTTTTCGGAGTTTATCGCAGAGTACGAACAAAACTGGAATCACAAAACACAACCTTACGAAGGCATTGAACAGTTACTGGGACAATTACAGCAACGTGATATCGCACTGACTGTATTAACAAACAAACCTCACGATTTTGCCTTGAAATGCATGAGGGAGTTTTTTCCAGACTGGGCCTTTTCCATCATCCTTGGTCAGCGGACGGGAGTTCCAGTAAAACCTGATCCTACTGCCGCCTGGGAAATACTCGGACATCTGAACATCACTCATCCTGAAGCCATATTCGTTGGAGACAGCAGCGTGGACATGGAAACAGGTATCAACTCTGAACTTAAGCCTATTGGTGTTTCCTGGGGATTTCGCTCCAGAGAGGAACTTGAATCTGCCGGTGCAGCAGCCGTTATTGACCATCCCATTGAGCTATTGGATTATCTCGATAACTGAATTATCGTCAGACAGAAAATAGATGTTCGTGAACCAAATCCGCTGTTGCGCTGACCAGTGCCACTGGTTACTGTCGGAGTAACTGAATGGGTTCGGTTAAACATACAATGACCATAAACAATAACGAACTGTAGCGGAATCCATATGCTGTCCATTTTTACTTCAGCCAAGAGCTTTAATAACCACTGGCTCGGTCACCGACAACTCAATCAGGCAGGGCTACATACCCAACGGGTCATTTGGGCGCATAAATGTCGAGATCTACGCAGGCTGATTCGAACCAATAAGAGCACCAGACTACAAAAAGAAATCAAGAGCCTCGACGCTAATGGATATGTGAGCATTGAGAATTTCCTTTCCATTACTGATCACAAGGCAATAGTTGACGAAATCAAACACGCCACAGATCGGGTGGCTGAGTTCGCGCCGATTCAGACCAGTCAGACATCAGGTTTCGGCGATAAACAGTTTTTTGAAGGCGGCTTTGACCGATACGATGGTAGTACACTTAACCGCTTCATAGATATTCATTCACAACAAATGCCACAGTTGGCTCACTTTGCCCGCAACCCCGATCTCTCAGCACTTAGCCGCCAGATTACCGGTCGTTCACACCAAAAACGAAAAACCAACATATATCTGATGATCCATGGAGCCGAAGAACAGTCACATGATCTGCAAAAGGATTTTCATCGAGATACGTTCTTTTCAGCCATGAAATTCTGGTATTTTCCTCAGGAAGTCACTCTGGCAGACGGTCCATTTATTTATGTACCGGGAAGCCATCGTCTAACCCCCCTTCGATTGCAGTGGGAGCACGATACCGCCATGGCCGCCATCGAAACACAAACACAACCCAATGTTGGCGGTTCATTTCGTATTGCTGAATCACAGTTACCACAACTGGATCTCCCAGACCCCGTTGCGGTAACCTGTCCGGCCAACACATTGGTAATCGCCAACGTTTTCGGTTTTCACCGCAGAGGAGATGCCGAGGGTGGGCGTCCACGCCTGTCGGTATACGGCTGGCAGCGTCCCTCTCCGTTTGTACCAATTTAAATAAAGTGCCTGCCTGAACAGGCAGCAATCTCATCAAACAAAACAGAAAAACTACAAATCCAGCAATAAACGGGCACTTCTGGCGCGTGAACAGCAGGGTGTAAATTGATTGTTGAGAGCATGTTCTTCGTCTGACATAAAGACATCCCGGTGTTCCGGTTCTCCTTCCAATACACCTGTCAAACAAGTACCACAAACCCCCTCTTCACAGGCCATGGGAATATCAACACCGGCCTCTTCCAGGACGCTAAGTACCGACTGGTCTGCCGGAATCACGAATACCTGACCAGTACTGTTGATCTCCACCTCAAAAACACCATCCTGACTGTGATCAACAGGCGCTGCGGAAAAATATTCCCGATGAATCTGAGCCGCCGGCCATCCCAAAGTCTCAGCTGCAGTCAGAACGTAGTCCATAAAGCCCGTTGGCCCACACACATAAATATGTGTTCCGGGTTCAGGACTGGCCAACACCTGGTTAATATTCAGACGCTGCTCATCATCACCATCATCGAAGTGGAACTGTACCTGTGAGGCAAATGCTGAACTGGCAATATGCTCTATAAAAGCCATTCTTTGTCTGGAACGTGCGCAGTAATGCATTTCAAATTCAGCATTCGTAAGAACCAACTGTTCCGCCATTGCCAGTATGGGCGTAACACCAATACCTCCCGCAAATAAAATGCTGCGCCGCGCCCCCTGCTCCAGAGCGAACAGATTTCTCGGTTCGCTGATCTGAATAATGTCACCGACCTTAATATGATCGTGTACCGCCAAAGACCCTCCCCGAGAGGCGGGATCCTTTAATACACCGATCATGTACCGATTGGTCTCTGAAGAAGAGTTAAACAGTGAATATTGCCGGACCAGATTATCCGGCAAATGCAGATCGACATGCGCGCCAGCAGTAAATGATGGTAGCGGAGTATGATCCGGCTTCATGAGTTCGAGACTGACAATATCATCTGTCTCGTAAGTTTTTCGTGTGACTTTGACATCTATCATTTTGTCAACTTACCCCACACTGCCCAACTGTAATTCACGCTCCTGCTTCAGCATTTTATCCAGCATTTTTCTGGCCTGAACCCCACCAGCATCAATATCAAGCTTTAACAGTTTTCGTTCTGGATAAGCGCTCAGGTTCCGCTGTTGCTGCTCAAGCATTTCCAAGTCTTCAGCAAAAATCTTACCTTGGCCCTGGCGTATCTTATCGGTTAAATCTGCATCGTCCGGTTTAAAATTCCGTGCCATACCCCAGAAATACCACATAGTGGTCTCAGTTTCCGGAGTAATAAAATCCACCACCACACTGCTCGCTTTATATTTATCATCAGCATCGTAACCACCATGCCCAGCATGGGCGACACCGACTTCGATCATAATATGGCTTGGAGGCGTAAAACGACAAATCTGCCAACGATCCACAGGAACATCCACGGCCAGATCATTGGCTTTCAGCGCCATCTGCCAAAACGGCGGCGCAATAATATTCTCCATATAACGACTGGTAATCACTTCGCCGTTTTCAACCTTGGTCTTAACCGGAGTTTCATCGATTTCTTTTTGCCCAATACTGGTTGAATGCACGTAAGTTTCATGCGTCAGATCCATCAGATTATCGATCATTAAACGATAGTCGCAATGAATGTGATACAAACCACCACCGTAAGCCCAGTCAGGACTGTTGGCCCATTCAAAATGAGGAATATCAGCGGGATCTGCAAGGCTGGTTTCGCCAGTCCACACCCAGATAAAGCCATGACGCTCTACAACCGGAAAAGCACGAACGCACGGGAACCCCTGCACCCGCTGCTTGGGCATGGATTCAGTTTTTCCATCACTCCCCATCACCAAACCATGGTACCCGCACACCAATTTGCCGTTGTCTATATATCCCAATGACAAAGGCGCGCCACGATGAGGACAAAAATCTTCCAGGGCAACCACTGCACCACTGGCATCACGGTAAAAAACGATATTCTCGCCACAGATTTGACGGCCGAGCGGCTTTTCTACGATATCTTCCGGGGTACAGGCAACATACCAAGTATTTTTCGGAAACATGTTTTGGACTCCTCATAATATTGTTTTTATTTTGGATCCAATATAATGATTCAAATACCTTATATCAACCTTTTTGATATTATTTAAATCGGCTTTTTCGTAAAGAATTTTTGTTATTAAAACCGTATTTTTAATAGTATTCCGATTCGAATCATTTATTCATTGGCGTTCCTTCATTGGTTTTCATTTTCATAAATTGGATCCAATATTGACATGAGTTATGCTATGAGGATCATTCACAACCTCTATATTCCATATGGCTAAAGAAGGTCAGAGAGTGCTGAGCACATTACGGCAAATGATATTGTCAGGTGAATTGTCGGCTGGCGAAAAGCTGGCGGAAATCCCGACGGCCGAAAGCCTTGGTGTCTCCAGGATGCCAATTCGTATCGCTTTTCGGACCCTTGAACAAGAGGGCCTGCTCACCAAACAACATCGGCGCGGATACCAAGTACGCCGGGTCACAGAAGAAGAGATAACCGGTTCAATAGAAGTGCGTGGTGTACTGGAAGGCTTGGCAGCGTTGCAAGCCACAGAGAAAGGACTTAAAGACCATCATCGCCAGATACTGTTGTCATGTCTTCGGGAAGGTGACCAACTATTTGCAAAAGGCTATGTGACTGAAGAGGATCTTGAGCAGTACCACGATATGAATAAACGCTTCCACGCCGTCATCATAGAAGCCGCCGCCAATCCGGCAATAAACGCTGCATTATCCCGAGATGAACACCTGCCCTTTGCCTCAGTCAGCGCACTGGCCATAGACCGCAATCATCTCGAACGTGAGTACCGACGTTTTAATTTCGCACATATGCAACACCACGCCGTGTTCGATGCGATCGATCACCGCCAGGGGGCACGAGCCGAAGCGATCATGCGCGAACATGCCAATGCCACTCTGGGATACGCCAAGCTGTTTGACGTACATGCAGAAGATAACAGCGTCCGGGTTTTCGGCGTGGATACAGCCGAGGAAAAATAGTCCGGTTGATTTTTCCAGCAGACATTGTTGGCATTAAAATACGGATAGGGAAAGCATGGTCCGCTTTGGAAAAAAGAGCCTCGCAACATTGAAATAGAGACCACAAAACATAGGTGGCAATGGCGGCTGCAAACATTCTCGAAAACGTTTATGACAATAAAAGTATCGGCGCTTTATCCTGACAAACCTCAATACACACCTTTCTTTGGTGAGCGAAGGCAGTGAATGATCACAACAACTATTTTTGATAGCAGTAGAGATTATTGGCGGAAGCTGAAATGTGGCGCGAAATGAAAAGCCTTAAAAAACCGGTTTACCCAATTGGCTGGCAGCTGGGTAAACCCGTTTATACGTGTGACTCGTGACTACCGGCGCTTGTATGTTTGCAAGCCCGGCTTAATGCTTTTCTCATCCAGGAACTGCTTAAGACCTTCCTGACGGCCCTGCTCCGGATCACGATGAATCGCCTGATCCACCTTGGCATACAGATAGTCTTCATTTTGATCCCAGGTCAATTCCCGGCACCGTTTAAATCCTTGCTTGGCGAAACGCAAAACAACCGGATTCTTCTCTAGTAACTTATTAGCAACCTTGGTCACTGTCTCCTTGAGCTCAGCCAGCGGAACACTTTCATTCACCAGCCCCATTTCCGCCGCTTCCTGACCCGTAAAAGTATCACCCGTCATAATGTAGTACAGTGATTTTCTATGCCCCATGGTGTCGGCAACGGCTTTACTGACCAGATTCCCTGGAGGAATTCCCCAGTTGATTTCCGAAAGACCAAAGGTGGCCTCATCTGCAGCATACGCGAGATCACATGCCACCAGCGGAGAGAAGGCTCCACCGAAACACCATCCGTTGACCATCGCAATCGTGGGTTTACTGTACATTCTCAGCAACTTCCACTGCCACTGCGAACAATCCCTACGCATGCGTTCCTGCCATATTTCGGATTTACCATCAGTCTCGCGAAAATACTCCTTGAGATCCATACCTGCAGACCACGACTCTCCTGAACCGGTCAACACCAATACTTGAACCTCATCATCCAACTCCAATGTCTCCAGGATCTCAATCATTTCACGATTCAGAGTAGGACTCATTGCATTGCGCTTTTCAGGACGATTAAAGCTCACCCAGGCAATACCACCCTGCACTTCAACCTTAACTGCCTTCCAGCGAGTATCATATTCGCTCATAATAGTTACCTTCACTTTATTATTTTCAGTCAACATATCAAGTAACTTGATACAATAACGAAACTTTAGCTTTTACTTTTTATAAACGCAAGCAAAAAATAAGGGTAAACATGGCACCTTTAGATGATCTCGCCAGTACAGATACGAATACCAAAGACCAAAACAGCAGACCTTCAGGTATTTCTTACCTGATTGGTCGCCTGGATCGCTCGTTGATTCGCCACATTCGCACGGCTGTCAGCCCTTTCGGTCTTACCACGACCCAATATACCGCTCTCTCTGTATTTGCTGCCCGCGGACAGCTTTCCAATGCCCAATTTGCAGAACGGACGATGGTTTCCCCACAGGCAGCCAATGAGCTCATGAAAGTGATGGAAAAGAATGGCTGGATTGAACGACAACCGGACCCCAGTCACGGCCGCATCATTCAGATCAGTCTCACTGACGAAGGTAAACGCTTAATGGCCCAATGTGATGCAGCCATTGCAGAGCTGGAACATAAAATGCTAGCCGATTTTTCCGAACAGGAACAGCAGGCTCTTTATAAGCAACTGAAAGCTCTGGCCAGAACATTGTCTGACATCTAAGGAAGCTCTGAATAAGTACCTGTCTTACCTATGTGACATTAAAAACCTGTTCAAATCGGTCGTTTATGCTCCGTAAACTCCGCTTTGAACAGATATTTCCAGGCCCCGGCTTCCTTACCGCCACGGCTCAAATGGTATGCCCCACCTCCTATTAATCAGCACCTAAGCGCCCGTCTACATTCGTTTCGTCGAACCTGTTATTGGCTAAAAAGGCTGCAATTAAGTGATGCGGCATTCCGACAGTTAACGTGAAGCTTAGTCATTCTAAGCGCACGTTGACCAACACAAAGTGCGGCCTTTTTAGCCATAACCCTTCGGGCTGAGGCCAATGTCACTCAACTCAGCGTTGCTCATCGCTCATTTAGGCCTGCTATTAAAACGTCAGGAACGTTTTAGCGTGTGGCTAAAGCTCATGGATTTGAGTAAAACTGGCTCTCAGCAGGCCGATGAAATAAGCGCAGACAGGCCCTAGTCGAAGTGAGGCCATCAGGTCAATCGAAAAGATCATTCCATGAACGGGCTTGCCAATCGTAAACTGGCCACAAACCTATGTACCACTGCTTACACCTTGTCTCACGGTTAGGGAAGCATGCTGCAATAGTTCTTATTTGGCCCGTGAATTGATCGGATGTAATAGCGCCATCAAACTATCACTAGGTATGACCTGGAAAACGAGCCCGTCCATGCAAGAAGCTTTCTAAACATCTACAGAAGAACACTATTGTTGTTCGGAGATTTCTGGAGTATTACCCATGTCCTTTGCTGACTGATATTAATCGAGTCTCATCCCCTTTCGCATCATTGTAGATTTTGACGCAATTTCGGCCACTTCGCTTAGCCTGATACAAGGCTTGGTCAGCACCTTCAATCAATTCATAAACCGTCATATCAGAATTCGGAATCACAGTACTGACACCACAACTAATGGTGACAGATAAACGATTCTGATCATAAAAAAAAGGAGTTTTCTCAATATGTGACCTGACCTCCTCTGCCACGGAATGAACATAACTCAACGGCGCATTTGGAAGAATAACAACAAATTCTTCACCGCCGTATCGTATGAGAACATCGGTTCTACGCTTGGCAGACTGTCGTAAAATTCCAGCGACATGAACCAGACAGCTATCTCCAACACTGTGCCCCCAGGCATCATTAATCTGCTTAAAGTGATCAACATCTACCATGATCAGAGAAAACGGTTGTTGCTCCGACAAACAGAGTGACCAATATTGATCAATATGTGCCTCAAGATAATTGCGGTTAAACACACCGGTAAGAACATCCGTTTTACTCGCTGCCTCCAACATTCTTTTTCTTTGTCGGGCCTGATATTCGCTAACAAAAGCCAGCATAGTAACTTCTGCGAGCACTGCGATCAGCCCAATATGCTCAATCAACATAGTGCTGCTGTTATTAAAATGACTAAGTGAAATGGCCACTAAAGCAGGTACAGTGAAAAACAGGTTTGCGAGCAGGTACAATTGGGCAATTCGGCTACCATGTAGTGCGGCTATCAAGCCGGAGACAAAACCGTAAACAGAAAATACAGCAATATTGTAACGGGCAAACTCCAGGGACCAGTGTGGAAACAAAATGGCCATAACTGCCGAAATGGAAAACAACCCAATACAATTTAAGCCCAGAAAATACAGTATAGGATAGGAATGTTTGCGAATATTCAACAGCGCCATAACAAACGCAACATAGCAGCCACTTGCCAGAATCATTGGATAACTGATCAGATAAAACCAGCTCAAATGAAACAGATCACTGATGACCAATAGAGCGGTACTATTATATGCCATACAACAAAGTACAAATAATGCGTAATAGAGATTTTCCAATCGTCTTAGAGAGAAATAGCGAAGCAGATATAAAAAGGACAAAGCGAACATAATACCCAACCCAACCAGTACCAGTGTATTACCCCACTTCACTGCCCAGGAATAGTCATCCAACGGCATAATAAAGGGCTCTGGCTGAGCAAGGAAAAACGGACTTTCCATCCGTGTCAGAACGATATATTCCGAAGGAAATAACCTGACCAACCGTCCATGCCTGAGCATAAACGGATTAATTAGCGAATTTTGTATGCCACCAGACAAACTGCCAATCTGGATCCCATGACTATTATATATGTAGTGATCAAACTGCCCAATCACACTGGTATTGCGAAAGTCCACAACATATTGTTCAGCCTCCGGTATGCGAAAAAACTGTATATACCAATTAACACCTCCGGTTAAAGATATCCTCTGCCGGGACCGAGGGATAATTTCATTACTCTTCAACACAAGTGGAGGCTGCCACTCCTCATCAACAGCAATCCAGAACTTTTGGTAATATTGGACACTTTGAGCAAAACATGTGGCGCTTTGAATAGCCATGAAACACCACAGAAATAAAAAACCATATTTCCGCGTCAACCTTTGCTCATACGTCCATTTCATATCTATACCATTAATGCAAAGCCAGTTTCCTGCAAACCATTGTTATCAGCCAGAACTCAAAAACCATTACCTTTTAACTTTGTGAAAACAAGGTAATAGCTGGGCTCTTACTGACAACATAACTGAGGGAACCTCTGAAAAATGGCCTATTTTCGCGCAGGACGTTAAGCCCCCGTCTCACATCCTCATTTACACCCGTAAAGTGCGGTGTTGCGAGTGGTGCTTCCTCACCTGCATCAAAACGATTCCTATTTTTCAGAGACCCCCTGAGCACTTAAAATCTATATAACAAAACTGAGTGATACCACATGCTTTGGACAATGCCCTCTTATGCACACAAACGTCAAAAAAAAAGAGAATATAAACAGCATATTCCGGGCCGGATTTGCCATCCAGATGAAATAAAAAAACAGCGTACTGCTCTTTATTATATAGAGATTCATTTAACAACCTTTCGTTATAAATGAGGCTATAGAAATTTGGTGCCAGGCAAATAAATCACCCTGTAGATCCATATAAAAATCATATTGCATTTTAATATAATCCGCTTAACCGGCCATAGACGCAACATACAATTAATAATGCACTCAAATATTACCAACACCAACACTTATCATGGAGAAGCGGTTTTACAGCATGAGGTAATTACAATCACAAGAGGCCCTCAAATAAAATGCTGTTTCTTGAGTGTTTCTACCAAATTCAAAGCGCATTTTTTAGGCGGTTAACAAATATTGACGGATGCGATCCTGATCACTCCACTCGGTATTTTTGAGGCAAGTCGGCGGACGGAGTCTTCCACCAACAGATATTGGTTGTTGCTACCCAGACAATAAGAAACAAACCAGCAGCATCGATATATCCAGAGGGTAAAAATTTGGACAGCTACACGGCTTAACGATCAAAGCCTTAATTATAACGAGCCCAAAAGACGCAGCTTATAGACCAGAAATAAACCTTTTTAGATGTTTTTTTAAACACTGTTCGTAACACCACTCAACCTGCCAGCTTGAGATAAAAAGCAAAAGGAGCAACATTATATAAAGATGTCATCTGACTAAGGAGGCCTCTGAAAAACAGGAATAGTTTTGATGCTGGTGAGGAAGCACCACTTGCAACACCGCAATTTATGGGTGTAAATGAGGATGTGAGACGGGGGCTGACAACGTCCTGCGCGAAAATAGGCCATTTTTCAGAGGTTCCCTAAGATTCTTTAAGGGACTATTCACCCAATACTCAAGCAGGCCCTTGTCTGAACACCGCCACCTAAAATAGGTGAGTTGCGTGCAAGGCGATATTGTTAAGATGGTCGAGAGGCTCAATCTACCAACGATGGGTCAATGTTTTTTGGTATCATCTGGTCGCGCTGGCGATGCCTCATCCAAATGTTGTTGTTCAATATTCAGGACATGGCCACGAGTTCGGTCAATCATAACACTGCAGCTCTCCGTCAGATCATTCAAACCTGTAGCAATGATCTCCATGGCCCTGCGCATGCTTTCTTCCTGCTTGACCGCCTCTATCGCTGCATTAATACCTAACAATTTTGCGTAGTGATTAAATTTCTCCAGCTCAGTAATAAACTGTTCCAGTTCTTGCTTAATCAACTGAAGCTCTTCGTTTGACACAACAACACTTTCCTCGACAGTTCAAGATCACAACACCTGGCTGTATACTCACCCGTTCTTGTCGCAACCTGAAGATCAGTTACCAGAATGAAGTCTAGACGAATATTGGAACTTGATGCCACCAGAGGCCTGGCCATTTTATTGATGATTATTTTTCACTTCAGCTATGACCTTAGTTATTTCAAGTTCGCTGACTTTAAAGTTAACCAGGGATACTGGGATTGGTTTCGCTATATCATCGTCACACTATTTTTCAGTGTCAGTGGCATATCGATGGTGCTGGCCACACGTAACGGCATTCGATGGAAGCAGTATCTTTTTCGGGTATCCCAGGTTGTCGCTGGCGCCATCGCTGTGACACTGGCGACATGGTTTGTGTTTCCAAAAAGCTGGGTCTATTTCGGAGTACTGCATTTTATCGCCGTTTCTATGCTGGCAGGTCTGCTGTTTATTCGCATTCCAGTCATTGCCCTGATAACGGGAATCAGCATATTCCTTCTGTTCAATTTGACCAACTGGTTTAACCTTCACTGGCTCTATATTGAACTCAAACCTATCTTGCACTTACCCAGAGGCACACAGGATCTGACGCGGTTTATTCCTTGGTTTGGCATGATATTGATCGGCATATGGTTGGGCCATCAGAACTGGCGACCCAACCTGCCACACAGCCGGTGGTTAAACGCACTCGCTTGGATGGGTCGTCACTCACTGGCCATTTATCTGATCCATCAGATCGTTCTGTTTGAACTGGTCAATGCGGCCTACCATATCAAACAGATGCTGGCGGCGAGCTAACCATTACGGCACTGAACATGGTATCGGAATCCACATCAGGAGCGCCATGAAGTGTCTGTTGCTGCAACTGCATATGAGGGTGCCGGCGTAAGAATGTTTCAACCTGCTGCTCATTTTCCTGACAAAACCAGCTGCAAGTCGCATAGACCAGTTGCCCACCCGGCTTCAAATACTGTACACATCGATCCAGGATCAACTGCTGCAACTCCAGCAATTCATCCAACCCATCTTGACCAATACGCCATTTAAAATCAGGGGCCCTACGCCATGTACCAGACCCCGAACAGGGAGCATCAATAAGAATCCGGTCAAAACCTCCCATCAGCCAGGACGGCTGTTGCTCATCCGGCCAATGAGCGTCCCAGTGCTCCGTTTGTATATTGCGGATCCCCATCCGTCTTGCCCGCTGGGTGACTGATTCCAGCTTATATGCCCGTACATCAGACGCAATGACAACACCTTGATTATTCATCTTCCCAGCCAGGGCAAGGGCTTTTCCACCACCACCGGTACAGGCATCCCAAACTCTCATACCAGCCTGTACACCTGCCGTTGCGGCAATCTGCTGACTGGCGAAATCCTGAATATCAATATGCCCCTGTCGGTAGGTAATCGTCTCGGTTACCCGCCCGTCAGCCGTCAGTTTCAATCCTCCGTTTTCAGCCTCAGTCGCAATGCCCTCATCGGCCAGCAGTCCCTGTAGGGACATCAGATCCTCAGAAACATTGACTCTCAACCATACTGGTGCAGAGGTATTATTAAGCTCCACAAAAGTCTGATAACGCTGACGGCTCCACTGACTCGACTGACAACGCTGATGTAGCATCGTCTCAAACTCAGGAGAAAAGCCATTAAACAACAACCATAGCGTTTCATCAGCTTCACATTGATGGAGCAGCTTGAGAAAATGCTCCCGTCTGCTCGGTCCATCATTAAGTTCGCGCGGTGGCGGAATATCATGATTCAGTCGTAAACCGATCCAATACCAGAATTCGGCAACCGGTATCGATTTAAGCTCATCGAGTCTCCACTGTTGACTCCAGCGACACAGATCTGGTTCGCCGAACTGATAGCTGTGGTGGAGATAGGCTGCCAATTGTAAATAACGCATCGCAGCAAACATGGCATCACTATAGGCTTTACGATCTTTCTTACCAAAACGGGACTGGCTCTGATAATAGGTCTTCAGCCAGCGATCCAGCTGATACCAATTGCCCTCTTCCAGATAGGTATCCCAGATTTTAAAAATAAACGGATAACGGAACGGCGCCCAGCTCATCAATATATGTCCACCCTTAACTAAATCTCACTGTTGGCCCAATGGTTAACTCCATCGGTGATTCAAGAATGTTCTTTCGCCAAATATCCATCTCCCGAGAAATATGGATATGCGCTTAGGATCAGGCGCCTCGGCGTAGTCTCTTAGCTACCAAAACATCTGACCGGTCAGTTTAACGCTTTGCCGGCATCTTACTTACTAAAATTTCCTCTCAGACACGATCAGTGTAAAATCCCGCGCCTCTTGTCAGCACTGTTCCGGTTAACATCAATGATTCCACGCTTACATGAAATATCGAACACGCAAACGCTTTATCTGAACTTTCTCAGGCGTCTGGAAAAAGACGGCTTTAAAGGAGACATCAGTCCAGAATATTCCGAAAGGGTGGTATCCGCGACCGACAACTCGATTTATCAGGTACTGCCACAAGGTATCGTCTGTCCAAAAAATATCGATGATCTGGTGCTACTGGCCAGACTCAGTCAGGAAGATCCATTCCAACAGGTTGTTTTAAGCGCCCGCGGCGGCGGTACTGGCACCAATGGTCAATCACTCAC
The DNA here is from genome assembly GCF_050297175.1 of Gynuella sp. Lineage (NCBI taxonomy): Bacteria > Pseudomonadati > Pseudomonadota > Gammaproteobacteria > Oceanospirillales > Saccharospirillaceae > Gynuella > Gynuella sp. Next base: position 143,484 of record NZ_JBNKSF010000014.1, read on the forward strand.
AGATGGTCTGGTCGTCGATATTTCGAAACATATGAACACCATACTGGAAATCAACGCTGATGAACGCTGGGTACGAGTCCAGACCGGGGTTGTCAAAGACCAGCTAAATGCAGCATTGAAACCGTACGGACTATTTTTTGCCCCTGAACTGTCGACCTCAAATCGTGCCACCATTGGCGGAATGATCAATACTGATGCTTCCGGGCAGGGATCCGTCATGTATGGTAAGACCCGAGACCATGTATTGGCGCTTAAAACCGTCTTACTCGACGGTACGGTCATAAATACTGCCCCCGTTGAAAGCACCGAACTGACACAGCTGATCAGTGGTCAAGATCGGATTGCATCCATTTATCAGACGGTAGCAGATATTTATGATCAACACCGGGAAGAAATCAAGGCTCTGTTCCCACCGCTGAATCGCTGCCTGACCGGATATGATCTTGCCCATATACGGGATGAGCAACAGCGGATTAATCTAAATAACGTTCTCTGTGGCTCTGAAGGTACCCTTGGCTTTATTACCGAAGCAAAACTGAATGTACTGCAGATACCTAAGACCTCGGCCCTGGTTTGTGTGCAATATGGTGATTTTGAAACCAGCCTGCGGGATGCACAGGCACTAATGGCATGTCATCCGACATCCATTGAAACTGTGGATTCAAAGGTACTAGGCCTGGCCAAGGATGACCTGATTTGGAATTCGGTTGCTCAATTCTTTCCAGAGCCAACCGGGCAAACCGTCGCAGGTATCAATCTGGTGGAATACACCGCCGATACCGATGAAGAACTTAAACAGAAAGTTGCTGTCATTCAGAAAGAGCTAGATGCGACCTGTGGCAAAGCTGGAAAGGCCATACAGTATGCAATAGCCTGGGGTCACGAGCAGGTAAATCAAGTATGGAATATGCGCAAAAAATCTGTCGGCTTCCTGGGTAATGCTCAAAGCGAAGCACGGCCGATTCCATTCGTCGAGGATACCGCCGTCCCCCCGGAAAACCTGGCTGACTACATCATGGAGTTTCGTGCCATTCTGGACGAATATAACCTGCAATATGGTATGTTTGGCCACGTGGATGCGGGTGTCCTTCATGTCCGCCCTGCATTGGACATGAAAGATCCTGAACAGGAAAAAATGGTTCGGGTCATTACTGACAGATTGGTCTCTTTGATACGGAAATATAATGGTTTGTTATGGGGTGAACATGGCAAAGGCGTCCGCTCTGAATATGCGCCGGACTTCTTTGGCAACCTGTACCCTCAATTGCAGAAGATCAAACAGGCATTCGACCCGCGCAATCAACTGAATCCCGGAAAAATTGCTACCCCGCTGGAATCACCGGTACAACTGCTTAAAATTGATGAAGTTGCCACTCGCGGACAGTTGGATAGAACAATCGAACAGGACAGCTGGCAACAATACAGCGAATCCATGTACTGTAACGGCAATGGTGCCTGTTTCAATTATGATTCAGCCGATGCCATGTGCCCAAGTTGGAAAGCCACTCGAATACGGAAATATTCCCCCAAAGGCAGATCTTCCCTGATCCGAGAATGGCTACGATTGTTATCCGACAAACAAGTAGACACGGTTCAGGAATCGGGCATCGCCAACTACATCAGCTGGCCGGTTTCATTTATTCCCAGACTCTTCAATACGCTCAAAAAGCACAATGGTGAATATGACTTCAACCACGAAGTATATGATGCCATGTCCACCTGCCTGGCTTGCAAAAGCTGCACTGGAAGCTGTCCGATTAAAGTCGATATTCCGGAATCACGGGCCAAATTTTTACACCTTTACCATGCTCGCTATCTGCGCCCGCTTAAAGACTATCTCATTGGCTCATTGGAATTTCTGATGCCAACCCTGGCGTTATGGAAAGACATCTATAACAAACCCATCCGCTGGACACCGGTAAAGTGGTTTCTGCGCCATGTTGCTGGCATGGTTGACAGTCCGCTGATCTCTGACATTTCCTTAAAACAGGAAATGAAAAAACACCAATTACCATGGGCCACTGCCCTGAACATCAGCCGACTCAGTAAAGAGCAGAAAAGCAAAGCAGTTATTTATGTCCAGGATGCATTTACCAGTTACTTTGATACACAGGTAGTGGTGGACACATTACTGGCACTGCGCGCACTTGGATTCCATCCTATGGTGATGCCTTACATGGCCAATGGTAAACCGTTGCATGTTCACGGCTTTCTGAGTCGCTTTCAGAAAACCGCATTTAAAACTGCTGACAAACTGAAAAAACTGCAAAACACTGGCATCCCGCTGATTGGGCTTGATCCATCAACAACGCTGACCTACCGTGCTGAGTATCAAAAATATCTGGAGGGCAACCCGGTCAATGTCATGCTAATTCAGGAATTCCTGAGCGAACGACAGGATGTATTTGCCGACAAGACTCTGCACTCTGAAGATGCGTTTCATATTCTGGGACACTGTACAGAAAAAACCAACGCTGCCTCTTCCATCCAGCAATGGCAACAGGTATTCAAAGTCATTGGCCTGACACTGAATGAAATAAAAGTAGGCTGCTGCGGCATGGCCGGCACTTTTGGCCATGAAACCAGAAATCAGGACATTAGCCGTAAAATATATGAACTATCATGGCAGGGGCCAGTTAAGAATCCTAAAAACCAGGGTAAACTACTTACTACCGGATATTCGTGTCGTAGCCAAGTCAAGCGCTACGAACACCAGATCCTGCTACACCCCATGCAACAAATTCTGAAAAGCCTGAGTGAAACAAATGACTGAATGGAGCCCAGCAAGCTGGAGGGCTAAACCAGCGAAACAATTACCCACCTACCCTGATGCAGAACGACTGCAACAAGCAGAACAGACACTGGCCAAACAACCACCTCTGGTATTCGCGGGAGAAGCCAGGCAACTGAAAAAAGAGTTGGCTAAGGTCTGCGAGGGCAAAGCCTTTTTACTCCAGGGCGGAGACTGCGCTGAAAGCTTTCAGGATTTCAGCAGTACAAACATCCGTGATATGTTCAAAATCCTATTACAAATGGCAGTCGTCCTGACTTATGGTGGTCAAAGCCCGGTCATCAAAATCGGTCGCCTGGCCGGTCAGTTTGCCAAACCCCGCTCGAGCGATACTGAAACCATCAACAATGTAACACTGCCCAGTTATCGAGGCGATATCATTAATGGTTTTGGGTTTACCGAGTCTGACCGTATTCCCGATCCAGCTCGCATGGTACAGGCTTATCATCAGTCCTGTGCCACCTTAAACCTGATTCGGGCTTTTGCAGCAGGCGGACTGGCTGATCTCAATGAAGTGCACCGATGGAACCTGGACTTTGTCAGCAAAAGCCCCTTGGCTGATCGTTATGAAAGCCTTGCTCACCGTATTGATGAAACACTGGAGTTCATGAGCGCCTGTGGTATCAGTGCTGAAAACACACCACAAATTCGTGAAACCAGTTTTTACACCTCACACGAGGCATTATTGTTACCTTATGAACAAGCATTGACCCGAGTCGACAGTCTGACTGGCGACAGCTACGACTGTTCTGCTCACATGCTCTGGATCGGTGATCGAACCCGTCAATTGGACGGTGCACATGTAGAGTTCTGCCGGGGCATTCACAACCCTCTGGGACTGAAAGCCGGTCCTTCAACCGATCCCGATGAACTGCTGCGACTGATTGAAACACTTAATCCCAACAATGAAGCTGGTCGCCTGAATCTGATTGTACGGATGGGTGCCAACAAAGTGGCGGATTATTTCCCGGCGCTGCTACGCAAAGTCAAAGAATCCGGTTACAAAGTGGTGTGGAGCTGTGATCCGATGCATGGCAACACAACTCAAACCTCAAACGGTTACAAGACCAGAGCTGTGGACGATATTCTGAAAGAAGTTAAATCTTTTTTTGATATCCATGATGCGGAGGGAACCGTCGCAGGTGGCGTACATTTTGAACTGACCGGCAACAATGTCACAGAATGTATTGGCGGGCAATTTCAGCTCACCGAGCAAGACCTGGCCACCAGTTACGAGACCCAGTGCGACCCCAGGCTGAATGCTGATCAGGCACTCGAGCTGGCATTCCTAATTGCCGATGCCATTCGTCCCGGGCATCGAGCGGTAAAAATCTGAAACCGGATTTCCACAGAAGGTGCCTCAGTTGAGGCATCTTCCATTACAATGTTACTGCCCTGACAGTGTAAAAAACAGCACATATCCATTCAGACCGATCACTACCGCACAAATCAACATACTAACGACAGTGATCCAGACAGGATTGACCAGATTCCCCATCAATCGGCGACTGGCGGTGAATTTTAACAATGGAATCAGCGCAAACGGTATGCCGAAACTTAGCACAACCTGACTGCCAACTAGAGCTTTCTGTTCTGATATTCCAGCCATAATGACTATTAATGCAGGTATTATGGTAATTAACCGGCGTAACCCTATCGGTATGGTGAAGCGAACAAAGCCCTGCATCAACACCTGTCCAGACATGGTTCCAACGATAGATGAAGATAAACCGGCCAGTAACAACCCCAGTCCAAAAACAATCCCCATGTAGTCGTTTCCTGATAACGAGGATAACAACTGAAAGCCTTCACTGATGGTTACGACATTTTCATACCCTTGCGTATGGAAAATTGCCGCACCTACTGCCAATAATGACAAGTTCACAACACCCGCCAACCCCATGCCCGCGATCACATCCCAACGGTAAAACTTCATCAATTTCCGACGATCAGAACTCTCGACCGAATCAGTCCGGTTCTGTAATAGCGCAGAATGCAGATAAATCACGTGAGGCATGATCGTGGCACCTAGAATCCCGGCAGCCAGATATACGGAATAACCGTCCGGAAATGATGGCACAAACAAACCTTGGGCCAGCGCTAAACTATCCGGACTGCTGAATAGCAGTTCAAAAACAAACCCTCCAACAATGGCCATTATCATGGCACCTATAATGATTTCCATCAGACGAAAACCAAACCGTTGCAAATGAAGGGCCGCGTAGGTCACCACACCCGTCAAAACAGCTCCCTGCATCAAAGACATACCAAACAGTAACTTAAACGCCAGAGCCGCCCCGAGAAACTCTGCCAGATCCGTCGCAATCGCCACCACTTCCGCCTGCAGCCAGTACAACCAAACGATAGGTCGGGGGTAATGGTCACGTATCAGCTCAGCCAGGTTGAATCCTGTCGCCAGACCCAGCCTGGCCGACAAGGACTGAATCACCATAGCCATCAGGTTGGCAACTAAAACGACCCATAAAAGGGTATAACCATAACGGGAACCGGCCTCAATATTGGTGGCAAAATTCCCTGGGTCAACATAAGCTACTGCTGCTATCAATGCCGGACCAAATATGGACAACCAGCCCAATCGCTTTCCTCGCCCGGAGAGGAATTCACTCACCTGAATCTGAACAGATTGATTGGAAATGGCCTGCAGCGTTGTCATAAAAACTCCATTAATAACGATCTTGACGATACAGTGACCTTTTTAATCTGAATTTCCCTAATAGAACATCGCGATTTTTAGAAGATATCGATAGAGATTTTTAATAGCCCCATTCATTCACAACAACACAGAATACTGCCGTTTTACAGCGCCGCTGATGAGTGTCGCGATAAAATGACTACACTTCCACCATGATGCCCCCATCATCAGACATTTATCCCCGAAGAAAATCATTATGTGATGCCGCTGTGGCCAAGGGCCATTCATCGGCAGAGGCCCGGTTCTAAAGGAAGTATCTGGCGGCCAAGTCTTTGTAAGAGACTTTTAACTGACGAAAAAGGAAAACCATGAAATCATTTATAAAAACAGGATTACTGTTCTCAATTACACTGACAGCCCAATTTTCTGTCGCCGCAGCAAACAATACCGTCGTTCACAAATTCGATGTTACAGACAGCTACAGCAATACACAGAACACACCGATTCCAAACCTCCTACTGGACAACGTGACTGATGGTTCGGTTAACGTGGTCGAATCAATGGACATGCCGGTTGCTCAACTGGAACAATTTACGCTGGAATTTGCCAACACCCCATCACTCAGAGTCTCAAAACTCTCAAAAGACACTACCGGAACGTACTACCCAAACTGCAACTCAGGATCTGACAATGTATTCGTGGGCAGTGTTAAAAATCAGTGGTTGTTCAGAGAAGTCGAGGTTGTAGTATGCCCACAAGGTTCACTTGTAGATCCTGAAATGGACTTCAAATATGCCATCTATGCCAAGACATTTGAAAAATATGATTCCGCTAATTCTTCCGGCCATATGGAAAATTTGCCGTTATCAGAAGGTTCCATCCATGCGGTCAACGTGACGCCAAACTCAGTGGCCGATACGTATACAACTCAATTTGATCATAAGACATTGCGGTTACGGCTACTGAAACAACCGATGGCTATAAACAATCCTAACCAGGGCATGCAATACGGCGTTGCTATTAAGGCAAACTGGCTTGGACATGGCGAAAAAGTGCTGATCGTCAATAACTATGACATCAATGTTACAGCGTTCACTCAGGCAATTGCTCTGACAGCAGAACCTGAATCGGACACAAATATGATCACCATTACCTATATGGATGACAGCAACGCGCCAAAAACCAGCAGAATGATTAACTTAAGGGATTTACTTGAATCCGCCTACGGGCCTTTGTAATTAAGGCAATGGTTTTTTAGTGAACGATGAAATCCGGTGCCCTATGGTTTGTGCCGGATTTCATCGTCAAAGATATTCTTTCGGCTGTTCATTCATGGGATGGATGGTAGATAAAATAAGAGGTAGGACTCAAAAACATCCCATCTATAAAACACTTTTTCGGGGCAAGGCTCACTCCCTCTTTCAAGTGCAACTCAATTGCAATCACTCAACCGATCCATCCCCGCAACCTCGCTTTCAAACGATTAGCTGCCTGAGAATGAATCTGACTGACACGGGACTCGCTAACCCCTAACACTTCACCAATTTCTTTGAGGTTCAGCTCTTCATCATAATACAGCGACAGCACCAGCTGTTCCCGCTCCGGAAGGCTTTTAATCGCCTCAATCAGATGACTGCGCATCAGATGTTGTTCGACCTGTGAATCCGGCGTTCCAGAATTTTGGAGGGGCTGAGGTGAATGTTCATAACCGGTTTCGGCTGGTTGGTTCTGATCCAACAGATCTTCATAGCTGAATAGCTTTGATCCCTGAGTGTCCTGAAGTAACGAATAGTATTCATTCAAACCCACACCCAGTTCTTCTGCAATTTCCTGGTCCGATGCGTCCCGACCTACGCGCCCTTCGATGTTATGAATAGCCTCCGAAATTCTGCGCGAATTGCGATGGACACTTCTGGGAACCCAGTCTCCTTTACGAACTTCGTCCAGCATGGAACCACGAATACGAATACCCGCATAGGTCTCGAATGTCGCGCCCTTGCTGCGATCATAGTTTCTGGCCGCCTCAAACAGACCCAGCATGCCACTCTGAATCAAGTCTTCGACCTGAACACTTTCCGGCAGCCTGGCTTTCAGATGATGAGCGATTCGCTTCACCAGACTGGCATGCTCAGTCACCAACTGCTCTAAACTTTGATGTGCCGTTTCGTACATGGCCGGACCATAGGTAATGACAGTCAAAATCAAGAAACTCCCGCAATCAACCGTTCGACGAAGAACTCCAGATTACCACGAGGGTTTTGCGGCAAAGGCCAGTTTACCACTTTGTTAGCCAATGCCCGATATGCCAGAGCCGCCTTGCTTCGAGGATATAACTCGCACACTGCTTTTTGACGCTGCACAGCTTTACGAACATGTTCGTCAAACGGTACTGAGCCAACAAACTGCAAATGCGCATCCAGGAATCGCTCTGTTACTTTAAACAGTTTGTTATACAGCTGCTGCCCTTCCTGAGGGGTACGAACCATGTTCGCCAAAATTTTAAAGCGATCAATATTACAGTCGCGATGCAGCAGTTTAATTAACGCATAAGCATCCGTCACAGAGGTCGGTTCGTCACAGACAACACAAATTGTTTCCTGCGCAGCTCCCACAAAACTGGTCACTGTTTTGGATATACCGGCAGCAGTATCGACAATCAATACATCGATATTTACCGCCATATCGCTGAAAGCATTAATGATACCTGCATGTTCCATTTCTCCAAGATTAGCCATTCGGCCGGCTCCAGAAGAGGCTGGTATGATTTTAATTCCCAGAGGCCCATCAACCATGACATCAAGCAAGTCACAACGCCCTTCCAAAACATCTTCTATATTTTTTCCGGAAGGCAGGCCCAAAAGAATATCAATATTGGCCAGGCCCAGGTCAGCATCCAGAATGACGACTCTTTTGCCAAGCTCTGCCAGCCCGATCGCCAGATTAACCGAGACGTTGCTTTTACCAACGCCACCTTTTCCGCCCGTCACGGCAATCACCTGTACAGGTTCTTTCATTACCTCTAAGCTCCGAAATGCAGTTCTGTCAGTATAGGTCAAATTTGTTGAATAAGGGTTACCCATCAGTTCACCATCAGATGTTGTTCCGCATTGCGGCTATAGGCATCCGGTTTTTGTTCATAACGTTTACGCCAACTGGTAATCGCCCGGCTGACAATATGATGTCCCCGGGCAACATGAATGTCTTCAGGAATATTCTGACCATCGGTCCAGTAAGCCATGGGCAATTGTTTCTCCATAATCAGACTGAGCGCTGGACCTAAGCGGCAACTTTCATCAACCTTGGTAAGTACACTGGCGTAAAACGGATACCGGCTGAAACGATCCATATAATCCTGAATTACCTCCATGGTTGTTGTGGATGGGATAACAAGAATATTCCGTACCTTCGAAGACATTGTCCCCTCAACCAGCGAATCGAGAAAGTATTCGGTCCCTTCCCGACTACCGCATGTATCGATCAAAATAAGCTTTTTAGTCCGACTGTAACGCTGTAAAACATCTTCCAAAGTCAGTGACTCATCAGGACTGGTAAAATCGCATTGAAGAATTTTGGACAATGTTTTCAGCGTATCCTGGGCACCAATACGAAACTGATCCATGGAGACCAATAGCAACTGATCAGGCCCCTGCTCCATGACAAACCGTGCCGCCAGTTTTGCCAGGGTGGTCGTTTTTCCGGAACCGGTCAGGCCATTAAAGGCGTATATGCCACCTTTGCGTACCAACTCGGTCTGACACGTCTCGATGCGACTGGAAACCATGGCAAGCGCCTGTTTCCAGCGGTCATCATTCCCCAAAGAAGAAGGAACTTCCGCCAACAGCATGTTGACCAAATCAGTGGAAAGACCAAACTGGGACAGCTTTTCCGCCACCGGATCAGCAGATTCAGAAGACCCATGACGCAATGGAATAATCTTTCTCAATTCCTGACTCTGTTGTTCGAGTAAACGGCGAAGATCCTGAATCTCACTGCGCATACCACTGATCTCTCTGGACTCACCGGCCCCCGCCCGAACTGCCGTCGCCGACTTATTCGTTGTCATTGCTCGCGGTGAAGGCTGGGTACTCGTTGATTTATGGGCCTTCGGTTTTAACTGAGCCTGAGCCTGAACCTTCGGTTGGCTGTATTCAGCATGCTTTTTTTGATAACCACTCAATTGAGTGACTGCCTGAGCCGCCGGATTCTTTTTCAACGGCCCAATAGAAGACAACAGACCCATTAAATGCTCTTTATCCACCGGCTCACGGTCAGTATTGGTGGCACGAATGATCTCAGCTCCCTCTGGCTCTGAATACTGGTACATATTATCGGCAGCAGGGTGTTCAACAGCCGCAAGAATTTCGACCCCGGAACCGACTTTACGGTTCGACAATATAATGGCTTCATCACCAAACTCGGCTGATATTTTCTTCAGGCCTTCTGACATTGAACGCGCATGGAATCGTTTGGTTTTCATGGCATACACACCCTACGTTAACTGTTTATCCTTTAAATAAACGGACCAACATGATCTATGGTTCCGGTCCTGTCGATGATCAAACCTATTTTCCGACCGTGGCCACAATAGTGATCTGTTTATTATCAGGAACTTCCTGATAAGCCAGCACAGTGATACTGGGAATACTGTGGCGTAAAAATCTGGCCATCATCATCCGTATCGCTCCCCCTACCAATAAAACGGCAGGATTACCTTTCATCTCCTGCTCCTGAACCGCCCGTGCCAAAGACCCCTGAAGTTTCTCTGCCAGGCTTGGTTCGAGCATGATAGTGTCAAGAGAACCATCCTGTCCGGCCTGCTGTATTGTTCTCAGCAATAACTGTTCCAGGTCCTTATCCAATGTAATAACAGGCAGATCCGGCGCATTACCAACGATGTTCTGAACGATCAGGCGACTTAAAGCTGTACGGGCAACAGCTGTTAAAACGTTAGGATCTTGACTCTTCGGCTGCAGATTCGTCAAAGCTTCGGCGATGGAGCGCATATCACGAATAGGAACCTGTTCGATGAGCAGGTTCTGTAATACCCGCAGAAGCAAACTGATGGAGACCGTATTAGGTACCAGCTCCTCAGACAATCGAGGACTCGCTTCTGCCAACCTGTCCACCAGCTTCTGAACCTCTTCATGCCCCAGCAGCTCATGACTGTGTTTGCTTAAAATCTGATTCAAATGCGTGGCGATGACCGTAGAGCTATCCACCACGGTATACCCAAGAGACTGTGCTTTCTCACGCTTGCCAGGTTCAATCCACACCGCATCCAGCCCAAAGGCAGGATCTTTAGCGGCCAGTCCATCAATAGATCCAAACACCTGCCCTGGATTAATGGCCATTTCACGATCGGGATATACCTGATCTTCTGCAATCGTGACCCCCATGAGGGTGATCCGATAAGTATTTGGCATCAAATCAAGATTGTCCCGAATATGAATACTCGGCATCAAAAAACCGACATCCTGCGACAGTTTTTTTCGAACCCCTTTGATCCTGTTTAACAACTGCCCTCCCTGGGAACGATCAACAATTGGGATAATCCGATATCCCACTTCAAGACCGACCATATCGATTTGCTGAACATCATCCCATGACAACTCTTTATTATCGTTTTCCAGAGCCGGTACCGCCGCAGCCCCAGCCCCACCACCATCTTTACTGACAGGTGTGGCTTTACCAGCACCGGCTCCACTACCTGTGGGGACTGCCAGAGCTTTTCCGGAACCATCCTCTGATGCCATTTGTTTACGATGAATTAACCACGCCCCAGAACCGGCAACGAATGCCAGGCCAAGAAAAACCAGATGAGGCATTCCGGGAATGGACCCCAGAATCGCCAGTAGAACAGCAGATATCATCAAAGCTTTGGGCGAACCGAACATCTGGTTAACCACCTGATCGCCCATCTGCTCACTGGATGAATTACGGGTCACCATGATTGCCGCCGCAGTGGACAACAATAATGAAGGGATCTGCGCCACCAAACCGTCACCGATAGTCAGCAGCGCATATTTCTCAACGGCATCGCCGAACTCCAGTGAATACTGCAAAGTACCGATGGCCAGTCCACCAACGATATTGATCAGCAGAATCAATACCCCGGCAACCGCATCACCACGGACAAACTTCGAGGCACCATCCATAGAACCATAAAAATCAGCCTCCTGGCCCACATCAGAACGCCGGGTCTTTGCAGTTTCCGCATCGATCAATCCGGCATTCAAGTCAGCGTCGATGGCCATTTGTTTACCGGGCATGGCATCAAGAGTGAACCGGGCACTGACCTCTGACACCCGCCCGGCACCCTTGGTAACCACCACGAAATTGATAATCATCAGAATCGCAAAAACCACCAGACCGACCGCGTAGTTTCCTCCGATCAGCACCTCACCAAACGCCTGAATGACTTTACCTGCCGAGTCCCCCCCTTCATGACCGTTCATCAGCACCACCCGGGTAGAAGCAACGTTCAGAGACAGACGCAATAACGTGGAAATCAGCAAAATACTGGGAAATACCGCAAAATCCAGAGGGCGCAGGACATAAATTGACACCAGTAATACCACAATGGCCAGGGCAATGTTGAAGGTAAAGAAGATATCCAATAGAAACGGTGGAACCGGCAGCGTCATTAACCCCAACAACACGAGTAACATGACCGGAACCCCAAGATTTCCACTCAGTATCCGACGACTATTAGTCTGCAGGCTGCCGACAATTTCCTGTCGGCTCATATTACGGACGTTCTTGACTGCGGAAAAATCGATAAGAGCCATACTTATAAGGAGTCACTTATTTGACGGAATTAAGGTTTGTTAAAAGGCTTTGCAAAAATATTGCCTGTTTTGATCTCGACTAACGGCTGCCTTAACTTTTAAGGGGCATTCATCTACAATGCGCCCACTTATTCTGACTACCCCAGGTCATTGATGGCCTCAGGGTCTGCCACGTAATACAAACATTTAAAAATAATCAGCAGACTCGAAATGCCCACAGAGGCGTAGCCGTCAATACCGTGAATGATGGAGAAAACATCGTGTTAGAAGCATATCGAGCCCATGTGGCTGAACGTGCCGAATTAGGCATAGTTCCCAAACCTTTAAATGCAGAACAAGTCGCCGGTTTAATTGAGTTACTGAAAAACCCTCCTGCTGGAGAAGAAGAATTTCTCATCGACCTGATCACTAACCGCGTTCCACCAGGTGTTGATGAAGCTGCTTATGTGAAAGCCGGATTCCTCTCTGCGATTGCCAAAGGCGAGGCCTCTTCGCCGTTAATCACAGCAGCCCAGGCCGTTTCCCTATTAGGGAACATGCATGGTGGCTACAACATCGAAACACTTGTTGAACTGTTGGATAACTCTGAACTGGCGGCACTCGCTGCTGGCGAACTGAAACATACTCTGCTGATGTTTGATGCGTTTCATGACGTCAAAGAAAAAGCCGACGCTGGCAATGCACATGCTAAAGAAGTCATGCAGAGCTGGGCAGATGCCGAATGGTTTACCAAACAACCCAAAGTACCTGAATCCATTAAGGTCACCATCTTTAAAGTAACCGGTGAAACCAATACCGACGACCTGTCGCCGGCCCAGGACGCCTGGTCCCGTCCGGACATCCCACTGCACGCTCTGGCAGCCTACAAAATGCCGCGTGAAGGTCTGAATCCGGATGAAACCGGTGCTGTTGGTCCGATGAAACAGATTGAAGAAATGAAAGCCAAAGGCCATCCCGTTGCCTTCGTTGGCGATGTCGTCGGTACTGGTTCCTCACGTAAATCAGCTACTAACTCGGTATTGTGGTTCTTCGGAGAAGATATCCCAGGCGTACCTAATAAGCGCAGCGGTGGTATCTGTATCGGTAGCAAAGTGGCTCCTATCTTCTATAACACCATGGAAGATGCCGGTGCTCTGGTATTTGAAGCCTCTGTTGATGACCTGAACATGGGTGACGTTGTGGAAATCCGTCCTTATGACGGCAAAATCCTGTCTGAAGACGGAACAGTATTGTCTGAGTTTGAACTGAAATCCGATGTACTACTGGACGAAGTTCAAGCCGGTGGCCGGATCAATCTGATCATTGGTCGCGGTCTGACTCAACGTGCCCGGGAAGCGCTGGGATTACCCGTATCAGATCTGTTCCGCCTGGCGGAGCAGCCCGTTGACACAGGTAAAGGCTACACCCTGGCCCAGAAAATTGTGGGTAAAGCCTGTGGCATTGAAGGGGTTCGTCCCGGCACATACTGTGAACCTAAAATGACAACCGTTGGCTCTCAAGACACCACCGGCCCGATGACTCGTGATGAGTTGAAAGATCTGGCCTGTCTCGGGTTTTCTGCAGATCTCGTCATGCAGTCTTTCTGTCACACAGCAGCTTATCCTAAACCGGTTGATATCGATACTCAGCACACCCTGCCGGACTTCATCAAAAACCGTGGCGGCGTTTCCCTGCGCCCCGGAGACGGCATCATCCACAGCTGGCTGAACCGTATGTTGCTGCCTGATACCGTTGGTACCGGTGGCGATTCTCATACCCGTTTTCCAATGGGAATCTCTTTCCCAGCAGGTTCCGGTCTGGTTGCGTTTGCCGCTGCCACTGGTGTCATGCCACTGGATATGCCTGAGTCTGTACTGGTTCGCTTCAAAGGCGAAATGCAGCCGGGCATTACGTTGCGGGATTTGGTTCACGCTATCCCCTATTATGCAATCCAAGAAGGCCTTCTGACGGTCGAGAAAAAAGGTAAGAAGAACATTTTCTCTGGCCGCATTCTGGAAATTGAAGGGCTGGACAAGCTGACCGTAGAACAGGCATTCGAACTGTCTGACGCCTCAGCTGAACGTTCTGCAGCAGGTTGTACCATTAAACTCAGTGAAGAATCGGTCATTGAATATCTCAATTCCAATGTCACTATGCTGCGTTGGATGATCTCCAATGGTTATGGCGACGCCCGTACACTCGAACGTCGCGCCAAAGCCATGGAAGAATGGCTGGCCAATCCAAGCCTGATCAGTGCTGATGCCGATGCCGAATACTCTGCGGTAATTGAAATCGACTTGGCTGAGATTGATCAGCCGATCGTCTGTGCACCAAATGACCCGGATGATGCCCGTCTGTTGTCAGATGTTGCTGGTGACAAAGTCGACGAAGTATTCATCGGCTCCTGTATGACCAACATTGGGCATTTCCGCGCAGCTGGAAAACTGTTGGATGCTCACAAAGGTAACCTGTCCACTCGTCTCTGGATTTCTCCACCGACCAAAATGGATCAGGCCCAATTAATGGAAGAAGGCTATTACAACACCTACGCCCGTGCTGGTGCTCGTACTGAGATGCCCGGCTGTTCACTGTGCATGGGTAACCAGGCACGTGTGACAGAAGGCTCAACGGTGCTGTCAACGTCAACCCGTAACTTCCCTAACCGTTTGGGTGATGGTGCCAACGTATACCTGACATCTGCGGAACTCGCATCTGTCGGTGCCATTCTAGGTAAGCTGCCTACTAAGGAAGAATATCTGGAGTATGCTAACCGCATTAACTCCATGGCGAGTGATATTTATAAATATCTGAATTTCGACAAGATAAAAGACTTTGTCGATGCCGCCAACTCCGTTATCGCTACGGATGCCACTGCTGACTAAAACTACCCTGTTTACCCACTATTTATAGTGGTTGCCAGGTTAATCATCATTAAAGCCCTCGTTTTTCGAGGGCTTTTTGTTTCTCGCTTTTTTCACCGACTGCCATCTTTATCTCAGAAATTTATCAGCCGATAAGTGGCCAAATGATTAATTATCTTCTATTACTTAACGGTAACCTTTCATCTGATTTGAGTACCTATGAAAACTCAAGTATTAATCTGCGATGATTCCAGTTTCGCCCGTAAACAAATGATTAGGGCTTTACCTGATGGTTGGGACATTGAAGTACATCAGGCCGGTAATGGAATGGAAGCCATCGAAGCCATTAAAGCTGGAAAAGGCGATATCATGTTCCTTGATCTGACCATGCCGATTATGGACGGCTATCAGGTACTGGAAACCATCAAAAAAGAGGACCTTCCCAGCATGGTGATCGTTGTCTCAGGTGACATTCAACCCGAGGCCATTGATCGAGTTAAAAAGCTTGGGGCATTGGAGTTCATCAAAAAACCGATCAGTAAGGAAGTTGCGAAAAAAATTCTGAGCGACTTTGGCATTCTTGCGGGGTAACAGGTATGCATGAGAACTTCGATGAGGTATATCGCGACTGTTTCCAGGAAATTACCAATATTGCCATGGGACAGGCTGCTGATCTGCTGGCCAGAATTTTAAATGTATTTATCGTACTACCTATTCCAAATGTGAACATTCTGGAAAGCAGCGAGTTACATATGGCGCTATCAGCAATAGATGAAAGCCGATCTGTATCAGCCGTTTGCCAAGGGTTCATCGGTGGAGGAATCTCCGGTGAAGCATTATTGATTTTCAACGACTCCAGCTTTTCCGATGTAGCCCATCTAAGGCACAACCTTGATAGCGATATCAATGAAAACGTCGAGCTGGAATTGTTGATGGATATTTCCAATGTATTAATCGGTGCCTGCCTCAGAGGTATAGCCGATCAGTTAGATTTGAAGTTCAGTCAGGGACATCCAAAAGTTTTAGGCAGGCATGTCAATGTTGAACAACTGATTAAAACCAATGCTGAACGATGGAAAAAGACTCTGGCTATCGAAGTGAATTACACAATTGAAGAACATGATGTTAACTGTGACCTGTTGCTTTTGTTTACCGAGGATTCATTTGAAACTCTGAAAACAAAGGCAGATTACCTATTAGAATAAATTATGTCTGATAATAGCGTCCGCGAATTTCACTGGATCATGGATATGATCCAAAACATTGATGTTGGACTTGTTGTCCTCGACAAGGAGTATCGCATTGAAGCCTGGAATGGTTTTATGGAAAACCATTCAGGCCTTGCATCGACTCACATTAAAGGTAAGAACTTATTCACTGCTTTTCCTGATATTGACGAGGAATGGTTTAGAGACAAGGCCGAAACTGTCTTTCAACTGAAGAATAGGGCGTTTACCACCTGGGAACAGCGCCCTTACCTGTTCAAATTTAAAAACTACCAACCGATTACCGGCACTGCCGAGTACATGTTTCAAAACACCACATTGCTCCCCCTGACGTCAGTAACCGGCGAGGTGGATCACATTTCGATGCTGATATACGATGTCACTGACATTGCTGTGAACCGTGAACAACTGAAGTCAGCCAACCGGCAATTAAGAACTCTGAGTCGCAGTGACCGGTTGACCGGTTTATATAATCGGGGCTACTGGGAAGAGCTGATGCGTATGGAATTTTTGCGTGCCAGACGTTCACAAACAGTTTCTACACTAATGATCCTGGACATCGACCATTTTAAAAATGTCAATGACGTTTTTGGACATCAGGTTGGTGATCAAGTCATTCGACTGCTGGCTAGCAATATATCCTCGAGCCAAAGAGTCACAGATATCTCTGGTCGTTATGGTGGCGAAGAGTTTGTGGTCATACTGGTGGATACTGATCCCAAACACGCGATGATTTCGGCAGAACGGTTACGTCAGAAAGTAGAATCATTGAGCTTAAGTACCGCGCAAGGCGAACTCAAGTTCACCATCAGTATTGGTTTGTGCGGTTTTCGACCGGAGTTCGAGAGTCATGAGGAATGGATTGTCGAGGCTGATAAAGCACTCTACGAATCCAAACACAATGGCCGCAACCAGACCACCATTGCTGGGTAGCCTGCTCATTTTCAGCTTTGTCTACGTGCTATCACACCGATATAACGTGCCAGGGAACGATACGGCTCCCGCTCACACACTTTTAGCTCCGCATCCAGAATGGCTTTTTCAATCTTTGGATTCTGCTTATTTACGTGAGGATACAAGTAGTCACTAAAACTGCGGACCCCGAACCACTTTTCGATCACCATATTTTCTGTTCCCAAAAAATCAAAAACCTGACCCTTATCTAACGGATGAATTGGGGTTAACCCCCGGGCGTCACCAGCCATCTCTTCAGAGAACGCTTTACGGAAATTTCCCTTAATTAAATTTTTAAAAATGATCGAATCGCGATTATAAAAAGTCAGCAACAAGTAGCCACCCGGCCTGACAGAGTCGCACAATATTTTCAGCCCCTGCCAGGGGTCTGCCAACCATTCCAGCACTGCCTGACAATGAACCAGATCATACAAAGCATCAATCATGTCCTGAAAACGGCCATTACGAACAGTAACCTTGTCGAGGTACTGCGGATAATCACCGAGGCGATCCCGCATCATTGCCGCCATATTCTCAGAGAGGTCGAAGTAATCCACCGTCGCACCGTGTGACGCGAAATGCAGGCTCATATCACCAAATCCACCACCAATATCTGCCACCGTTGGCTCCAATACTCCCGGAAAAGGATCAATGTTTTGCAAACGATCAAGAATAACAGCCCGACGGATTCTACCTTTTAGCGAATCGAAGATATTGGCCTTAAAGCGATCCACTAACGGATCAAAATTCACATCCTGCATTCAGCGAAATTCCAAATAATGCATAAAAAACCCTTAAAGACAGAGATCATGTTGTCCCACGCGGTGGGCCCGGCTGCGACCCCCCACTGATAACACCCTGAAAATGAGGCAGACAAAGTCCAGTACTCAAACAAACCATATAAAAGGTTTCGTAGTAAAGATCTACTACCATCAGACAAATAAACAACGTTAGTCTGAGATTTCCCAATAACAATGAGAAGGAGAGAGGCATGGCTAAAATTCTATTTATTGTTGGCGATTTTGTCGAAGATTACGAACTGATGGTGCCATTTCAGGCACTACAGGCAATGGGCTTCGATTGTGATGCCGTCTGCCCTGATAAACAATCCGGAGACTCTATCGCCACAGCAATTCACGACTTCGAGGGAGATCAGACATACAGTGAAAAAAGGGGCCACAACTTTACTCTGAATCAAAACTTTGCCGATATCGATCCCCACGAATACGATGGTCTGATGATCCCCGGCGGACGCGCTCCCGAATACCTTCGCCTCAACGATAGAGTCATTGCTCTGGTCAGGGCTTTTGTCGAACAGCAAAAACCAATAGGCGCTATCTGTCATGGCGCACAGCTACTGGCTGCAGCTGAAGTAATCCAATCAAAACGCATCTCTGCTTACCCTGCCTGTGCCCCGGAAGTAACACTGGCCGGCGGAGAATACATGCAGTTGGACATGGACCAGGCAATCACCGATGGTCAGTTTGTCACCGCACCAGCCTGGCCGGCAAATGCAGAATGGGTCAAACAGTTTGCCGCCCTGTTCTAACGGCGTAACAGGTAGGTTGTACAGGCAACCCGCAACAACGAGGTGAAATTAACCACTTCACCTCGGCGCTGCAAACATTCATCGTACAATCGGGTAATGAACTGACCGATTGACACACCTTCCCGCAATGCCATTTCTTCAAGTATTGTCCAAAAACGATTTTCCAACGACAGACTGGTCACATGGCCGTGTAGCCTTAGAGATCTAGCTGTTTTGCGATAGACCGCTTCATCCACACCGGTATAGATATCACACATACCCACCCTCTGATTATTTTACTGATTGGGAGTACTGGTTCACCGGAAAACAGGATAAAGCATCTTTGGCGCGATGCACTGGAGACGTGGTTATAACAAAACCAAAAACAGAGAGCCGGAGGAATAACCCTCCGGCTCGTTATGACTCAACCAACCCATTGACGGGCGTTGCGAAACATCCGCATCCACGGACCATCTTCCTGCCAGTCGTCCGGGCACCAGGAATTCGTGACTGCGCGGGATACCCGCTCGGGATGCGGCATCATGATCGTTACCCGACCGTCAGCACTGGTCAAACCGGTAATACCCAGCGGTGAACCATTAGGGTTCAACGGATAAGCTGTTGTGACCTGGCCGCGATTGTCCACGTACCGAACCGCAACATGACCACTGCGATTAGCTTTTTCCAAAGCTCCGTGGCTGGAATATTCAGCCCGACCTTCTCCATGAGCCACGGCCACAGGCATTCTCGCACGTTTCATGCCTTTGAAGAATAACGACGGCGATTCCTGAATCTCAACCATTACCGTTCGAGCCTCAAACTGCTCAGACTCGTTGCGAACAAAATGGGGCCAGTTTTCAGTACCAGGAATAATATCCCGCAGGTTGCTCAACATCTGACAACCGTTACAAACCCCCAAAGTAAACGTGTCTGGACGTTCAAAAAAGGCCTGTAATTCTTTACGGGCGGTTTCATTGAACAATATGGACTTAGCCCAGCCCTCACCGGCTCCGAGTACATCACCGTAGGAAAAACCACCACAGGCAACGAGTCCTTTAAAGCGTTCCAAAGTGACACGACCACTGATGATATCGCTCATGTGCACGTCAACAGGATTGAATCCAGCGCGATAAAATGCAGCCGCCATCTCCAAATGTCCATTCACACCCTGCTCTCGAAAAATAGCCACATCCGGACGATCTTTCAGATTCCGGGTGGTATCTTCATTAAGGTTGAAAGGCACAGACACATGCAGTCCAGGATCAGAAGCATCCAGCCAACGGTCGTACTCCTGCCGGGCACAATCGCTGTTGTCGCGAATGGCCTGCATCTGATAAGAAGTCTCCCACCACCAGCGCAGGTATTGGGTCCGGGTATGGGCCAGCACTTCTTCCTCACCCATCTGGAAGCGCAAGTGATCATCCTCGTTCAGGTGACCAATTAGCTGCACGCAATCAGACAAACCGCATTGCCCAAACTCCGCCAGTACACTTTCAGTTTCGTGGCCAGGTACCTGGATGACGGCTCCCAGCTCCTCTGAAAACAGTACTGAGGCCACATCTGAGGGGTGTGAGCACAACCCTGACAACTGGATGTCGACGCCGGTGCGGCCGGCAAATGCCATTTCTGCAATCGTGACAAACAGTCCGCCATCAGAACGGTCGTGGTATGCCAATATTTTCCGCTGTTCCAGCAGGCCCTGAATAACATCGAAAAAGTTCTTCAGATCTTCCGGACGATCGACATCCGGAGCGGTGGCACCGATTTTCTTGTAAACCTGAGCCAGACACGATCCCCCCAGACGATTCTGCCCTCTTCCCAGATCAATCAATAACAGATCTGTATCGCCTTTATCGGTTCGTAGTTGCGGTGTCACGGTCTTTCTGACATCCAGTACCGGCGCAACGCCAGTGATAATCAGGGATAATGGTGAAGTAACAGACTTATCCTTATCATCCTCCTGCCATACCGTTTTCATTGACATGGAGTCTTTACCGACTGGAATAGTCAACCCCAAAGCCGGACACAATTCCATGCCCACCGCTTCAACCGTACGGAACAGCGCTTCATCCTGACCAGGTTGGCCGGCAGCAGCCATCCAATTGGCAGACAGTTTGATATCCGTTAACTGCCCGATACGGGCAGCCGCTAAGTTTGTAATCGTTTCAGCCACCGCCAAACGACCACTGGCTGGCGCATTAATCACCGCAACCGGAGTACGCTCACCCATGGCCATGGCCTCGCCCGTTGTACTGTTCAATGTGCTGGTAGTGACTGCAACATCCGCAACCGGAATCTGCCAGGGACCAACCATTTGATCACGGGCAATCATACCGGTAATAGACCGGTCCCCAATGGTGATCAGAAAATTCTTGCTGGCCACGGCCGGAAATTTCAATACCCGCTCGGTGGCTTCCTGCAGATCAATTTTCTCGGCACTGAATTCCTGATGCTGCACCTCAACAGGGGTAAAACTCCGATGCATTCTGGGTGGTTTACCCAGCAGGATATCAAGTGACAATTCAACCGGCCGGTTGTCGAAGTACCGATCAGCGACAATCAGCGTTTTTTCATCAGTGGCCTCGCCAATAACAGCATACGGTGCGCGTTCGCGCTGACAGATGGCTTCAAATTCACTAAGCCGCCCAGCCGGAACGGCCAGCACATAACGTTCCTGTGACTCATTACACCAGACCGCCAGCGGCGACATGCCTGGTTCATCATTGGGAATATCGCGAAGCTCAAAACGACCACCACGACCACCATCGTTCACCAGCTCCGGAAATGCATTGGATAGCCCGCCAGCCCCTACATCGTGGATGAACGCAATCGGATTCTGTGTACCCATCGCCCAACAGGTATCGATCACTTCCTGACAACGACGTTCCATTTCCGCGTTGTCACGCTGAACCGATGCAAAATCGAGGTCTTCGTTGCCCTGCCCCGAACGCATTGAAGAAGCAGCGCCACCGCCCAGTCCAATCTCCATCGCGGGGCCGCCAAGCACGATCAATTTTGCGCCCACTGGAATATCATCCCAGGCCTTATCAACATGTTCCGCTTTGATATTACCAAGGCCGCCGGCAATCATGATCGGTTTGTGATAACCCCAGACCTGATCACCTTCTACACCTGCAGCCAACATCTCAAAGGTACGGAAATATCCCAGCAAATTGGGACGCCCAAATTCATTATTAAATGCCGCACCACCCAGTGGCCCGTCCAACATGATTTCCCGGGCGGACACAATCCTGCCTGGCTTGCCATATTTACTTTCCCAGGGTTGGATATACCCGGGAATACGCAGATTGGACACAGTAAAACCGGTAAGACCCGCCTTGGGTTTGGAGCCTTGACCAGTGGCACCTTCATCGCGTATTTCACCGCCAGCACCAGTAGCCGCACCGGCCCACGGAGATATAGCCGTTGGATGATT
This sequence comes from Gynuella sp., assembly GCF_050297175.1. NCBI lineage: Bacteria > Pseudomonadati > Pseudomonadota > Gammaproteobacteria > Oceanospirillales > Saccharospirillaceae > Gynuella > Gynuella sp. The sequence goes on from NZ_JBNKSF010000014.1 coordinate 165,700, forward strand.
ATGGGTTTCCACTTTCATCAGTATATGGACGTTCTCAGCATGATAACCATATTGATGAGTGGTCGGATTGGCGTAAAAGCGCTCTGCCGTAAAGCCTTCTATAACAGCAGCGTTGTCCTTATAGGCGCTGAGAACCTTATCACCGGCTTTTTCATAGGTATTCTTAATCATCTTGAACAGAGACAGGGACTGCTGCTCGCCGTCTATCTCCCAACTGGCGTTAAAAATCTTATGACGGCAGTGCTCCGAGTTTGCCTGAGCAAACATCATCAACTCGACATCGGTCGGATTACGTTTCAGTTGCTGAAAGCTGCTGACCAGATAATCAATCTCATCGTCAGCCAATGCCAGACCCAACCGGCCGTCCGCCTCTACCAGAGCATCATGCCCCTGGGCAATGACATCCACCGTTGTGAATGGCGCAGGTTCAGCCACTCCAAACAGCACATCCGCCTCATCCATGTGCCCTAGCACCGCCTGAGTCATACGATCGTGCAGAACAGCATAAATATCGCTCAGAACCTTTTCTGACAACGGCTGCTCTGAGCGAATGTCGTAAGCGATGCCACGCTCCAGGCGGCTGATCACAGCTAAACCACAATTATGCGCAATATCCGTGGCCTTACTGCTCCAAGGGGAAATGGTACCTGGTCTCGGTGTCACCAATGCCAGAGTGCCATGAAAAGTCTCCTTTTCGACTCTGGGACCATATTTGAGAATTCGACTTAGAATCTGTTGATCAGATTCACTCAAGGCTTCGTCTGATGTGTAAAAATGTACAAACTCCGCATATACATCAGCAACATCAGCCACATTCTGAAGTTCTGACAGCAGTCGTTGACGTTTAAAGGGAGATAACGCAGGGGCACCGGGCAATATTTGCATAGCGACGAGGGTCCTGTTTTTGATCCGTTAGGGGTGGGATTCGAATGGGCGCGTATCATACTCGAATGACAACAAATCTGTTAACCCCAATTTAGCCATCGTGACGAATATGGGTTCTATCTTGTCAGTCAGTCTCACAATAGTGGTTTTGTCTGACCACCCGAACAGCTAAAATGCAGCCAAGATTGTCAACTCTGCTGGGAGCACACGACTGTTCAATCAACTCACCCACCCGTCCGGACGTACTGTCATCAAGCGCTTGTTAATACTGGTTATTGTGTTATTGGCAGCATGGGTGATCATTCATGGTATCCAGTATAAAAGCCAACTGCAGCGTATTCATGAAGCTGGCGTGCTGACAGTGGTATCCCGGCTGGGTCCAAATACTTTTGATATGAATGGCGAACGGCTCGATGGCTTTGAATATTCGCTGATTCGCCAATTTACCGACTACCTCAATGTTGAGCTGAAAATACTCTCCGAGAATGACAATGCCGGCACTTATCGGGCGATCGACCTCGGTATCGCGGATCTGGCAGCCGCAGGCCTGACATTGTTTCTCAATGACCGCGAAGCCTACTATTTTTCCACTCCTTATTTCGAAGTAACCACCCAGCTGATTTATCAGGGCGACAAACCAACATCATTACTGGATTACAAGGACAAACGCATTCAGGTAATTGCCGGCTCTGCCGGCGAACGCTATTTGACTCAGGCCCGGCAGGATATGAAAGATCTGACCTGGGAGGCCATTTCCGGCAACAGCCTTGAACTGTTTGAAAATCTCGAATCCGGCGAAGCCGACTGGGCTCTGATGGACTCCATCGATTATGAAGCCAATGCCGTATTCTTCCCAGAAGCCAGAGTCGCATTTGACCTACACGATCCAACAGCAGTGGTCTGGGTTACGAAGAACACCGGTGATCCTTCCCTGATTGAGGCTATCAATACATTTTTCGCCAGTGAGCAACAAAACGGAGAACTGAAGAAACTTAAAGAACGTTACTTTGGGACCCATCATCAGCTGGATTTCGTAGGGATGAATGTCATCAATCGCCATATGCAAGGGCGTCTGCCGATCTATCAAAAAGCGTTTAAAGCCGCTGCAGAGGAAACCGGACTCGACTGGCGTCTCCTGGCCGCTATTGGCTATCAGGAATCCCATTGGCGCAGCCGGGCGGTATCCCCGACTGGCGTTAAAGGACTGATGATGCTGACACTGAATACCGCTCGCGATATGGGTGTGAAAAACCGCCTGAACGCCCAACAAAGCATACGTGGCGGCGCAAAATATTTTGTCCGCATGTTAAAAACCATCCCTGAACGCATACAGGAACCAGACCGGACCTGGCTGGCACTGGCCGCCTACAACATTGGTTATGGTCACCTGGAAGATGCCAGGAAGATCACTCAAAGTATTGGCAGAGACCCCGATAGTTGGCTGGATGTGAAAGATTATCTGCCGCTACTGGAAAAACCGGAATACTACAAATATACCGCCCATGGCAAAGCACGCGGCCGTGAACCCGTGGTATACGTACAAAATATCCGCCGCTACTACGACATTTTAAAATGGAACTTCCCGGAACCGGGAGAGCAGCTCGAAGTGCCAGATAGTCTGACTGAACTGCCGGAAATTAGAGTGACGATTCCGCCGACATTATAAAGCCGGCGAACATAAATCTTATTGACGACGACGGAAACAGGATAACAACGGCAACATCACAACCAGCCATACCGGGCTCAATGCACCACCGAAAATACCTGACGAACCACCACCGCCAGAGCTGGACGATCCCACAATAGACGGTGATACATTTCCGTTCAAAACCCTACCAATCCAATCGGAAGCTACGCTGACCCGACCGTAAACCCCAGGGAATAGAGGGTCACCACAGCCGATATTGTTTCCGTTTTCACCGTCATCACCAAAACTGACGGTACCCACCAGGACATACTCGCCGCCGGACAACTTGACTAAAGGCCCACCGCTGTCACCCTGGCAGGAGTCACCAATGATAGCGTAGTTCTGTCCCCCATAAGGATAAGTAGCAGAAGCACCAGTCGCACACAGCATGCTGCCTTGTATGTTAGCAACTCCCGAGTAGTAAGACATACACACAGAATTGGACATGGTCTTCAATTGAACGATTTTAAGAGTATCCGGAACACTGATATCAGCGGTTGTCTGATTGTCATGCAGATCCACCGGGTTCATATCTCCCCAACCAAGCGTCCAGACATCATCATTGTCACCCACAGAACCCAAGGTAATGGGAGTCCGGTTACTGGCCTCATCCAACTCCAGAATGGCAAAGTCATACTTTAGGGTGTTACTGTCAAAATTCGGATTAATGTACACCTTGCGAACATAGCGCAATTCGTTGCCATCATTATCAAAAGGTGTCAGATCACCAATATTCAGCAGCATATTGGCGACACCAGAGGAACTCATCTGACTTACACAATGTGCCGCCGTCAATACATATTTCGGGCTGATCAGGCTGCCACCGCAAAACTGACTATAGTAACCATTTCCGACATATGTCATCAGCGCCGTCACGAACGGCCATTCACCCGTGGCGTCCTTACCGTTAATAATTCTGCTTTGCGCCATGGCATTGCCCGTAAACAATCCTGCGGTTAACGTAAACGCGATAGCAATCAATTTAGTGGATAGTTTTTCCATGGCCCATCAGTCCTGTACCTGTTGAAAACAAAATTGGGTTGGTCAGCGAAGTAAACGCTTGATCCAATTCAAATGATAAAGCCACCAAATGAGGCATCGCACGACAATTATCGGGCCTTATACGACTAAATGTCAGCTGCTCATCTGTAATCGTATATTGAAGATCAGAGACGTCTGTACAGCCATTGGACATCACTTCAATCACAAAATTATCTCCCTCCCAGCGGGGATTAAACACATTAAGCGAGGAGATTTCGGTTTGATTGTTTTGCGCCATCGAATTGCAACCTGCCAAGATAAAAGAGGCGGTCAGCAATGTGGCCAAAGTCATTCTGAACATTTTTTATCCATATTCACGTGAGTCTTGTGAAACATCATAGTCAATCAGATGGGACATTGCCCGCTTCAACCTGACCGTTTGGATAATATCATTCAGTATTAGTATAGGCTTGCTAAAGTTTTGACCAAACCAAGAAAAAACGTAGAACTGAGACGAGGCTTCAAAATCTCGTCATTCATCAAAATTGGGATGTTTGGCAATCGGATCATCAGGATCGTCCATAATGCGTTCAATACGAATGGATACCCTTCGGTTTTTTGCACGGCCGGCGGCAGTCGCATTGCTGGCAACCGGATAACGTTCGCCATGATAGTTCAAAATCATCATACCGACATCAATGTTGCGGGACATCAGATAATGCTGAATCAAATCAGCCCGTTTTTCTGACAAACGCCGGTTTTCATAACGGGAACCACGATCATCCGTATGACCGTCGATATAAATGTTGATGACCCGCGTATCGGTCAGAATGTAAGTGGCAATCTTATTCAAGAGCCGCTTGTCAGAGGCATCCAGTTCATCCTGACCATTGTCAAAATAGATATTGGTGCGTTTAATCTGATCAAAATTCACCGGTAGCAACCCGGAAACACAGGCCAGATATTGCTCGTAATAGGGTTTGAACTGAGCAGGAGAGAGGCGCACCCGAATGCGGTCACTAAGATAAATGGCCTGTCTGGTGAACGTCGGGGCCATGCCATCCAGCAACTCCGCCATCATACGGTCAGAACGAATGGACTCGACCACTACAGGATAATGGGTATCCCGAACTCTCACGTAGCCAAGATCCGAAGTCAGAGCATTGGCTTTCCAGTCGGGGGCTTCAATTACCAATGCCGCTTTGCCCTCACGCATTTGATTATGATCAGTCTCCAAGTAAAACAGCAGATCTTCACCAGCTTCACGAAAGAACACCCCCGATCCATACAAGGGTATGTTCTGCCGAAAGAGACAACCAAACGGCGAGGAGACAAGCTGCCACTCAGTATCAGCCAGACCAGTCGTAAAGGTAATGGCCTGAGTGGGTACAGCAAGGATCAAACCAAGAAAGAAGAATAAAATGCGTTGATAATTGGCCATAAACACGCGCTCAAGGAAGAATTCTGGTAACTTGCTACCTGTCTATGTCGGTATTTTTGCCTGAATCTTTAATCCTCTTTACCATATACGGGGATTGATAGGTGTCTTGCCAGCGCAAATCGTAGTAGTTAACCGCTCAAAACCGATACATGGTGGCCTGTATATGGCGACCAGCAGATTCAAGACTGCAAGGCTTCACCGAATATTGAACTGTGTTCCGAACCAGATTCCGGAACGCTTACTGACAATAGGAAAACACTGAGTGTCTGAACAAAAACCATCCACACCGATGAACCAACGCTTCCGCGGCTTTTATCCAGTCGTCATTGATGTTGAAACCGCCGGGTTCAATGATCAGACTGATGCGTTACTCGAAATCGCAGCGGTTACTCTGAAAGTGGATCAAAACGGTTGGCTGGTACCCGATCAATCGATAGCCTTCGAAATTGAACCATTTGAAGGTGCCAACATTGAAGAGTCCTCACTGCAGTTTACCGGTATCGATCCATTTAACCCTTTCCGCGATGCGGTTTCAGAGCAAAAAGCCCTGAATGATATCTTCCAGCTGGTTCGCAAAGGCATCAAAAACACCCATTGCAACCGAGCAATCGTCGTGGCCCACAACGCCCATTTCGATCATGGATTTCTGAAAGCAGCCGTCGAACGCTGCGAAATCAAACGCGATCCGTTCCACCCTTTTTCCAGCTTTGATACCGCATCATTGTCTGGCCTTGCTTTTGGTCAAACAGTTCTGGCTAAAGCCTGTAAATCTGCCGCCATTGAATTTGATAATCATGAAGCCCACAGCGCACTGTACGACACCCAGAAAACTGCTGAATTATTCTGTGCCATTGTGAATAAATGGAAATCCATGGGCGGATGGCCCCCCGTAGACACCTCACCAAAGGCAGGTAACGATGAATGTGATCATTGATTTATGCGTTATTCCCATGGGCACGACAGCTTCTGTCTCTGCATATATCGCAGAATGCCAGCGGGTCCTGGAAGGCACGGGTTTGAGCTATACCATGCATTCTTATGGCACTAACATCGAAGGTGAATGGGATGAGGTCATGGCTGCTGTCAAAGCCTGCCATGAAGCAGTCCATAAAATGGGTGCTCCAAGAATTTCATCAACTCTCAAGATCGGCACCCGGACGGACAAATCACAGACCATCCAGGACAAAATCGATGTAGTCAATGACCTGCTGAATTCCTGAACGACTGTAGGGAGAGGTATCGAACAACATGTCGATGCTAGGGAAACAGGCAAAATAAAAGGGGCTCATTGCCCCTTTTGCAAATGGAATACTTGATTTAGAGCTTGTCTGAATTTTCCGCCAGATATTTGGCAACGCCGTCAGGAGTGTTAACCATACCTGCATCACCTTTATTCCAACCGGCCGGGCAAACCTGTCCGTTTTCTTTGAAGAATTGCAGAGCTTCAACGATACGAACCACTTCGTCCATATTACGCCCCAGAGGCTCATCGTTAACCACCTGATGACGCACAATACCGTTCTCATCAATCACAAACGTGGCACGCATGGCAACACCGGCTGGATAATAAGAATCACCACCTTCAGCCTCAATGCCGTAAGCCTTGGCAATGCTGTGATCCATATCTGCTGCCAGCGTGTAGCTCACTGCTCCAATGCCACCCGCATTCACTGGCGTATTTCTCCAGGCATTGTGAGTAAAATGTGAATCGATGGACAGGCCTACTACTTCACAACCAAGCTCTTTCAGCTTGCTGACACGGTGATCCATGGCAATCAACTCTGAAGGACACACAAATGTGAAGTCCAGAGGATAGAAAAACACCACAGCATACTTACCTTTAATGGCTTCAGACAGTTTGAAACTGTCAACAATAGAACCATCCCCCAGTACCGCCGGTGTATCAAAATCAGGTGCTTTTTTTCCAACCAAAATGCTCATTGTATGCTCCTAAATATTATTTCAGTTCTTTCAATAGTTATGCCGTCACCCGGGATCTGGCCCGCTTTTTCCCTTGACCAGCCCCGGACGTCCTTAAACCAAATCCATCATTGGGGTTTAAGCTCAGAAAATCAAACATTTCTTAACACATTTAAAGGAGGAGTCCTGGTCACCCTTCGAGTGGACAGATATCCAATACCGCCTATCAACAACATTCCCAGCCATGGTCCACTCACCCACAACCACGGATGAAAACCAAAGCTGATATCAAACACCTTCGTCTGCAGGAAAAACAAGCAGGCTTCAGCCCCTACTACCGCCAGCAGACCAGCCAACCAGCCCATCACACCAAATTCAATGATCAGGCTTCCAGCCACCATCCCACGCCGGGCTCCCAGAGTCCGCAAAATAGCACTTTCCTTGAAGCGCATATCCAGTGTTGCCTGAATGCTGGCAACCAACACCAGGATTCCACAGGCCAGCACCAGCAGCAAAATGAACTCCACTGCCAATGACACTTGGGTGATGATTTTCTGAATCTGTTCGATAACACTGTCCAGCTCAATCAACGTGGCTGTCGGAAACTCTCTAGCCAATTGATTCAGCAGGGGTTTATCAGCGGGTGTCAGATAAAAACTGGTTAGCCAGCTGGCAGAATCTCCGGACAGAATCTCCCCCGAAAAGATGACAAAGAAGTTCGGCTGCATTGAGTCCCACTGAACGGTTCTCAAACTCGCCACGGTTGCTTTGGTGTCCTGTCCGGCGATACTGAAAGTCATCTCATCACCCACCTGGATGCCAAGCCCTTTGGCATAATCCTCCTCAACCGACACCAGCGATTTCTGCTCATCCCCCGGCTGCCACCATTGCCCTTCCACTACTTCGTTGTCCGGTCCCAACTCGTTCGACCAGGTCAGGTTCAACTCCCGCTGGTAACTACTGTCATCTTCTACGGCGAGTTGCTCCAACAGGGTTTTCATATCAGTACCGTTAACCGCAGTCACCCGGCCTCTGACCATTGGATAAAATGGTGAATGACTGATCTGATGACCATCCAGAAAGCCTTCTATGGCATCTTTTTGCAGATTAAAAATATTAAACATGAAGTGATTCGGAGCATCCTGGGGCAACTGCCTTTGCCAGTCCTGAATCAATGAGGTACGGACCAGTGACAACACAAACAACAGCAACAAAGCCACCGAAAAAATCATCACCTGCAGGGAATTCTGACGACTGTGACGTTGCAGACTTGCCAATCCAAGCCGCCAGGTGCTACCAAGATGGGCTCCGAGACGACGGCTGAGGCGAATCAATAACCACGCAAATACCGACACGCTGATCAAAGATACAATACCGCCTCCGATCAACGCAGCTGTGATAGCAAGGCTGCGACTATACCAGAGAACCAGTACCACCACGGCAAGGATGCCAATCATGAGCGCACTGGTACCTGATACCAGCGCTTCACCATCATCCACCCTCAATACCCGTGACGGCGGTACATTGCGTAGGGCCAGAAGTGGTGGAGCAGCAAATGCCATCAGACAAATCAGGCCTGTCAGTCCTCCTGTCATATAAGCCCCTGTACCAGCCGTTGCTATATTGCCGGGCAACAGGCTGGCAAACGCCTTCAATATTGCCCAATGAGCCAACCACCCAGCGATCCAGCCCAGTAGCACCCCAAACACTGCAAGCAGAAACAGATTCAACAGATAAAGCCGGGCAACTGCTGAAGGCCCCATTCCGAGGGTCTTCAACAAGGCCACATGACCGGCCTGACGCAAACTGTAACGACGGGATGCCAATGCCAGGGCAACACCTGCCAGCATCACGCCCAGAGACCCAGCCAGCAACAGAAAACTTTCTGCCCGATCCATAGCCGATCCTATTCCGCGATTACCCTCACGCGGCATAACCCAACGATAATGATCACCCAACTGTGGCTCCAGTTCGCTGCGCAGCTGCTCGACCTCCGAATCCGTACCGGACAGCACCAGACCATATCGGATACGACTACCAGCCTGTACCGATTCTGTAGCCGCTACATCGGCAATATTCATAATGACTCTGGGGCTCATGAAAAACATACTCTGAGGACTGTCAGGCTCTTTGAGCAAAGCCTTAGTAGCAGTGAGTGTTGCCTCCCCAATCGTTACCTGGTCCCCGACTTTTATCCCCAGTGCTCCGAACAACCTCGATGCCATCCATATTTCGCCGGGTCCAGGTGCCGAACTCACCTCAACACCATCGATAAATGGCTTATCACTGACAGTTACCCGGCCTTTCAACGGATATGAGCCGCTGACCGCTTTCACCGACGTCAACTGCATCCCCTGAGCAGAAAAAGCCATGGCCTGAAAATTCATCATATCCGTGGTTTTAAGGCCCAGGTCGTCAGCCTGCTGCTGCCACTGCGCCGGAATAGCCTGACTCCCACGGAGTTGCGCATCGCCGGCCAGTAACACACCCGCCTGGACATCTATGGTGTTTCTGATGCGTTCGGAAAACAGACTGATACTGGTGACGGTCGCCACAGCAACCAGTAACGACACCAGCAGAATATTCAGCTCCCCCCCTTTCCAGTCTCGCCAGAGCAACTTAAATCCTGTTTTCATTGTTCGGGCTCCACAATGGCTCCAGCTTCGATAATTATCTGACGATGACAACGGCTGGCGAGACGAGTGTCATGAGTCACCAGCACCAGAGTGGTGCCTGCCTCCTCATTCAGCTCAAATAAGAGATCGGCGATCTTGCCGCCGGTGACCGTATCCAGATTGCCGGTCGGCTCATCCGCAAACATGATGGGCGCCTCAGAGGCAAAAGCTCTGGCAATGGCAACACGTTGTTGTTCACCACCGGAAAGCTGTTTTGGGTAATGATGCTCACGTCCAGTCAGCCCCACTCTGGCAAAAACCTCTCTGGCTTTGGCCTGAGGGTCATCTATTCCCCGGACTTCCAAAGGCAGCATGACGTTTTCCAAAGCGGTCAGACTGCCAAGCAATTGAAAATTCTGAAATACAAACGCCACCAGCCGACCTCTGATCTGTGCCCGCTGCTCTTCATCCAGACTCGTAATTTCCTCACCCTGAAGGTAGATCTGGCCTGAGGAGGGAGTGTCGAGCCCGGCCAGTAGCCCCAGTAATGTTGATTTACCTGAACCGGACGCTCCAACAATCGCAACGCTTTCTCCCGGCTTGATTTCCAGGTCAATCCCTTTCAGGATCGTCAGCTGACCCTCAGAGGTCTGTACTTCTTGTTTCAACGCGGTGCTTTTTATCATGCTCTATCCAAAGGTTATTAAAACGCTGGCGGTTATGGTTCTGATTCTGACAACTTCGGCGACGTTGTCAGCCAAAACAATTCTGGTTCTGGGTGACAGCATCAGCGCCGCCTATGGCATTCCGGCAGATGCTGGCTGGGTCACGCTGTTGCAACAAAAACTGCAGCAACAAGGGTCTGATGATCAGGTCATCAATGCATCCTTTGGCGGTGCCACCAGCGAATCAGGCGTACAAAGACTGCCCGGACTGCTAACACAGTATCAACCGGATATTCTGTTACTTGAATTGGGCGGCAACGATGGCCTGCAGGGCAAACCAGTGCCATACATTACGCAAAATCTGCGCACGATGATCATGACAGCGCAGGCATCTCAGGTTCAGGTGGTACTGTTGGGCATTAAAATTCCACCAAATTATGGCAGCCGTTACACTGAACCATTTTTTCAGCAATATGAAAGCCTGGCCGATGAATACAAGCTTTTTTACGTTCCCTTTATCCTCGAAGGCATTGCCGAAAATCCCGCATTAATGCAAAACGACGGCATTCATCCGGTGGCTGAGGCCCAACCCATGATTGTTCAAAACATTTGGCCGGTACTGGCGCCATTACTGAAGTGATCCATCTGAATGGAGGCTATGATTGAACAGCTATCAACCCCGCCCGGGTCTACGCAACCCTCACGTACAGTCCATTACACCCGGTCTGCTGCGTTATGTACCCAATCGCTTCAGCCGCTCTCAACTTGAACTGGACGACGGTGATTTTCTGCTACTGGACTGGCAACGCCAGAACAGTGATCGTCTGGTGATTCTCAGCCACGGTCTCGAAGGGCATAGTCGCAGAGCCTATGTTGCCGGAATGGCCAGAGCTTTTTTTCGGCAAGGCTATGACGCTCTGGCTTGGAATTTTCGCAGTTGCGGCGGCCAACTGAACCGACTGCCCAGGTTTTATCACAGCGGAGCCACTGAGGACCTGGCTGCGGTCGTGCAACATGCCGTCGACCTGGGCTATCAGCAGATTGTCCTGGTCGGATTCAGCATGGGAGGTAATCTGACACTGGTGTATTTGGGGCGTCATCAGGTGCCGGAAGCCGTTAAAGCTGCAGCGACGTTCTCAGTACCTTGCGATCTGGCCAACTGTGCCGACCAGCTTGCCAGCTCGCACAATGGTTTTTATATGCGACGCTTCCTCAAAGATCTGCAACCCAAGATTGAAGCCAAAGCCAGACAGTTTCCACAGTTGATCTCAGCCACCGATTATCACCGGTTGAAGAACTTTCACGATTTCGATGCCTGCTACACTGCCCCACTACATGGCTTTAGCAGCGCCAGTGATTACTGGAATCAATCTTCGGCTCTGCATTATCTGCCCGACATTACGATTCCGACCCTGCTAGTCAACGCCAGAGATGATAGTTTTCTCGGACCAAACTGCTACCCAGAGGAACTGGCGAACAAACATCGCTTCCTGCATTTTGAAGCCCCGCTCCATGGTGGACATGTCGGCTTTATTCGTTACCAGCTCTGGCGTGAGTTATGGTCTGAAGCCAGAGCTTTGCAATTTGCACAGCAATACCTGGGGAGTCCTGCACACTAATGCTGCAAAGGTGATTGAAATAAAAAGTCTTAAACCCCATAAGAACATCCATTGTCCATCAACAGCTGTTAAATCACATGAGTCAAGCAGATTCCAATCACACAGAAATCATTACCCTGAATGAACAGAACAATACCGGATTGATCGCTTCAGGGGATTCATTACCAGCCAAGCTCTATATTGTTCCCATTGCCAACCGGCCCTTTTTTCCGGCTCAGGTCATGCCTGTTTTACTCGCGGCAGAACAATGGGAGGAAACACTTCGCAGAGTCGAAAAAACACCTCATAAATCACTGGCGCTGTTTTTTGTGGAGAACCACGATGAAACCCAAAGCAGCCTCAATACAGAGGATCTACCGGAGACCGGCACACTGGTAAAAGTGCACCAGTTGAAGTCCGATGGAAAGCATATTCAGTTTATTGCCGAGGGCATCAAACGTGTCCGGGTCGCAGGGTGGCTGTCACGCAAGTCCCCTTACCTGGCAGAAGTCAATTATCCACAACATCGCAAAGAATCGGACAACGAGATCAAGGCCTACGCCATGGCGCTGATCAATGCGATCAAAGAACTGCTGCCGATCAACCCGCTCTATTCTGAAGAACTGAAGCACTACCTCAACCGGTTTAGTCCGAACGAGCCTTCTCCATTAGCAGATTTTGCTGCCGCCATTACCACTGCTCGCGGTGGTGAATTGCAGGAAGTTCTCGATACCATTGACCTGATGCCTCGCATGGAAAAAGTGCTGGCATTGTTGAAAAAGGAAATCGATGTTGCCCGTCTGCACGGAGAACTTACGGATGAAGTCAACAAGAAAGTCAGCAAACATCAACGTGAATTTTTTCTACGCGAACAACTGAAACTGATCCAAAAAGAGCTGGGCATCACCAAGGATGATAAAACCTCTGATGCAGAGGAATTCCGCAACCGCCTCGACGGCAAAACGGTACCAGAGGAAGCTCTCAAAAAAATCAACGAAGAACTGAAGAAACTGGAAATGCTGGAAACAGGTTCTCCAGAATATAGCGTGACCCGTAATTACCTTGACTGGGCGACATCAATTCCCTGGGGTGTCCATGGTGAAGATAACCTGAACCTGAAAGAGGCCAAAACCACATTGAATCGGGACCACGAAGGACTCGACGATGTGAAAGCCAGAATACTTGAATTCCTCGCGGTGGGAGCATTCAAAGGAGAGATTTCGGGCTCTATTCTGCTACTCGTTGGCCCACCCGGCGTTGGTAAAACCTCCATCGGCAAAAGTGTCGCTGATGCCCTGGGCAGACCGTTTTACCGTTTCAGTCTTGGAGGCATGCGTGATGAAGCCGAAATCAAAGGCCATCGACGCACATACATCGGTGCGTTACCAGGAAAATTTGTCCAGGCACTCAAAGATGTCAAAGTCATGAATCCGGTCATCATGCTGGACGAAATCGACAAGCTTGGCGCCAGTTATCAGGGAGACCCGGCTTCGGCCTTGCTGGAAACCCTGGATCCTGAACAGAACAGTCAGTTCATGGATCACTATCTGGATATGCGCCTGGACTTGTCCAAAGTATTGTTCATCTGTACCGCCAACCAGCTCGATACCATTCCTGCGCCTTTGCTCGATCGTATGGACGTCATTCGTCTGTCGGGTTATCTGACCGAAGAGAAGGTCGCCATTGCCGCTAAACACCTGTGGCCACGACAATTGCGGAAAGCCGGTGTCAAAGGTCGTCAACTGAAGATTTCCCGCAAAGCCCTACGCGACACCGTCGAATGTTACGCGCGGGAATCCGGGGTTCGAAATCTGGAAAAACAATTGGCCAAAATCGTTCGCAAAGGTGTCGTTCAAATTCTGGAGCAACCAGACGAAAACATTACCGTTACACCGGAAAATCTGAGCAGCTTTCTAGGCAACCCTATTTTCCGTCCGGAAGCACTCATGCAGGGAATAGGCGTCATTACCGGACTGGCCTGGACAGCCATGGGGGGTACCACTTTGCCCATCGAAGCGACTCGCATTCATACCCTGAATCGAGGCTTTAAACTGACTGGCAAGCTCGGCGAAGTGATGCGCGAATCGGCTGAAATTGCTTACAGTTATGTCTGCTCCAATCTGGAAAAATATGGTGCCGATAAATCTTTCTTTGACAAGGCATTTGTACATCTGCATGTACCGGAAGGAGCAACGCCAAAAGACGGCCCCAGCGCCGGTGTCACCATGGCCAGCGCGTTATTATCTTTGGCATTAAATAAAAAACCCAAAGCCAATTATGCCATGACTGGAGAACTGACACTGACCGGCAAAGTACTTGCAATTGGTGGTGTACGGGAAAAAATCATTGCCGCCAAACGCCAAAATATCAAAAACATCATTTTGCCTGAGGCTAACCGTGGAGATTATGAAGAAGTACCTGAATATCTCAGAAAAGGTCTGAAAATATCCTTTGCCGAACATTACGACGACGTATTTAACAAATTATTCGGTTAATCAACATCCGGGGTTCCGATCAAAGAATTGGAACCCCGTCGGCAATATTATTGAAATGTTTTAAAGAGCGCTCGTGAATCCCATTGTGGCCATACTGGTTCTCCTGCTGACTCGACATACAGATTCGGATCACCAACTTCAATAAACCCCTTGAGTCCGGTAACTAAATCACGATGAAGCGCTTCCCGCTCCTCAACATTATCCTCAGTCCAGGTAAAGCGGGTAAAATTCGGCCGGCCAATATCAAAATTCCCAAACAAGACCGGTACATCAATAGCATGATAAGCACCGAGCAATGTGCTCCAAGGCTCAGGGTAATTTTGCCAGTTGAACTGGTAACGATAGACTGGCATACCTAATTTCACGAGCTCATCAGCCAGGCTCGCCATCAAGATCTCTTCTTTCTTATTTAATTTTTCCGTTTTACGGAAAAAAGCCCTCTGCCGATATTTACGCACAAAATCCGTGGACTTCAGATCATTACGCAGACTGTTTACCAACAGCCAGAATTCCATTGTCGACAAACGGCTGTAATCAAAAATTCGAATCATGCTGGTTTCATTGCCAACAGTACCCATGAGTGTAGGTACGGCATTGACGAATACAGCCTCTTCATCTTCCAATGCCTCTGAATCAAGCTTCGCAACTGCACTGGTCTTGGCCAGTACCTGTTCATCAGTCAGATCCGATACGTAAGTATCACGACGGTCTTCATCCTGTTGATTCAGCGCCTCCTCAAATTCCTCATCGGAAACGGCCGCTTCATCATCTTTTTTATCCTGATACAGCTTGCGGCGCAACTTACGAATAGACATGGTTTTGCGATCATATGGCACCCCTGACAGAGACACTGCTCGCTGAAAATATCCACTGGCAAGAGAAGAACGCATCAACGCCCATACAAAGATACTGCCGGCCGAATGCCCCATCAAAGTCACTTCATCTGGATTACCCCCAAAAGCTCTAATATTCGTTTTCACCCAGTCCAGCGCTTTTATCTGATCCAATAATCCAAGACTGCCCCGTTTGGTTGCCGGATCTTTGCCATTAAGAATCACACTCCGCAACATACTGAAAATACCAAGACGATAATTGAACGTCACGACCACAGCATTCAGCTCTCTGGCCAACCGTTCACCATCGTAAAATGGAAGAGAGGCTGCTCCGGTGATACCAGAACCACCATGAATAAAAACCAAAACAGGTCTCGGTGACTGCCATCGACTGTCCTCATCCTCCACCGGAGTCCAGACATTCAGATAAAGACAATCCTCAGAACCAAAGCGTTTATCAAACGTAGAATCATCATCGCTGGCAAAAAAACCTCCAATCTGAGAGCAGGCGTCACCATAAGCTTTGGTTTCACGCACTCCGGACCAGGGTTCTGCATCCTGAGCTGCTTTCCAACGCATCCGACCAAGTGGCGGCTGGGCGTAGGGAACACCCAGAAAGCGGACAATTCCTTTCAAGTCCTCTCCTTCAACGATACCACTGGCCGTCATTGCCTGAGTGGAAGCAATTGCTATTGACGGCAATATGCCGACCAGAAAAAAACCTGCCAGCAACCGACACAGGTTAATGTGAATATGGGGTAAGTTCGATAGAGAGTATTTCATCAAATCGATCTCCTGACGCTCTATGTTCGTTTCAATTTGCCAGGACAGCAGCTACATGGCAATTCTCAAGCCGGAAATACTAGAAGCTTTTGAACAACAATGGAGCAACGAGTATCTGCTTTTGCCTACTTCATCACCGTTCATAACAAAAACCGCGAGCCACATTTACATTATTAAAGTCCTGTGTTTCTGAGGGCGTGAAGACAAAGGCAACGAGCCGCTTCGTTGATCAACAATCGAGGCATAGGAGGTTCCGGGTCAAAAGCCCAGTTTATAGATCACAAATGAGCCTATTTAAATGAAGTTTAACGCCATTTTTATAACGCGAGCAGAAAGGTAACAACCAGAGAAATAAACATACACAAGGAAACGTAACCAGAACATCCACAAACCTGCAGCCATCAACGGCCAAAGCATATTCAAAATTATAAAAAATCTTACGATGATGACGCCGGCTCAGGGAATTTCTTGTTACACCGTGAAGACAGATTTAACAAATACTGGAGCAAAAGGCTTAAAATATCTTCCCTGTATTATCCGAATACTGCGTCTGAAAAAGTTGGCTAACAGCCCATTTTAAGTGTGTCATTTGAATAAACACCAAAATGATTCAAATGCGATAAATCCTTTTCTATCATACTGTCAGTACTGACAATTTATCGTTGATGGATAAAACACCTTTTCAAGCCCAGAGTTTCGAGGCCTCAACAAATTGACATTTGAGTTTTTACTGCCAATTTATAGGTAAACGTGGTGACAGATTATGAGTAAGCCCACACAATTAACGCTGAAGCCTGACATTAATAGTCAAAGACTCCAGCCCTTGAAGGCTTGAATAGCACTGATATCTCAAACCGTATGCCCGTCCCGACAACTTAACCGTCACAGGAACAGACTCGATGAAATGGACCAAACTGGGAGAGGCTCCCGACTATCGTTTTACATTGGCCAATGAACGCACATTCCTGGCCTGGATTCGAACAGCCATCGCCTTGCTGGCTGCGGCCGTGGCCCTTGATCAACTTGCCCCCAATCTGGCCGTTCCCTGGGTACGCAACCTGATTTCTCTGGCACTGTGTATCTTTTCCGGCCTCAGCGCCGGTCATGCCTACCTGCGTTGGGCAAACAATGAAAAAGCCATACGCCTGAAACAGAACCTGCCCTACTCTCCATTATTGCGCATACTCAGTATTTTCCTGGTACTGATGGCCGGTATCATTCTGGGGTTGCTGATTTATGGTGGTTAAACCCGATAGAGACCCCGGCCTGCAGCCGGAAAGAACCTCGATGGCCTGGACCCGAACACTGTTTGTGCTGCTGGCATTGATGAGCGCATTCAGCCGTCACTTTTTCAAAGCATATGGTTGGTTCTGGCTGGTATGCCTGGGTATCGTTGCGACCACACTCGTGGTGATGTACTGCTATACCCGACAACGGGCGCAACATTCGACGGATGAGATCACAACGCTATCGGTGGCATCCGTAAGAATGAAACAGTGGCTCACCTTTGCAGTTCTGTTCAGCAGTCTGACATTTGCCGGTTATTTTCTGATGGCTTTTTTTAATCACTGAAAATTGTCGTTCCCGCAGAGCCGGTTTCCGGGCGCTCGACCTGAATATTTCCCACCAACATTAACAAATGGTAATCCTGCACTTAGGAAACCTTAATCCCACTCAAGCCCCGACTATTTATAATCGCTCAATCGTTAACAACATGAGCAAATGGAAACTTATGAAAAACTGGCTACTGCGCTACTCCACGCCCTTAACAACAGGTCTGTTCCTAGTGTCCCTGATATCCGGCATCGGGTTGTTCTTTCACGTGGGTCCAATGTCATTTCACAGCATGCACGAATGGGTCAGCATGATTCTGATTATTCCATTTATCCTGCACATCTGGCGAAACTGGAAAGGCCTAGTCAATCATTTCAAGCGCAGCGCCATGCCACTGGCACTGGCTTTTTCAACACTGTTTGCAGTCGCCTTTATGGCCTGGCCATCCGACGAAAGCTCAGCGGTTCGCAGCGGTCCACCGCAGTTTGCCTTGGCGCATACGCTGACCTCGGCTTCACCAGCAACCGCCGCCCCAATCTTCGGAATAACAGCCGATGAAATGGTTATCCGACTGAAAGCCCAGGGATTCGACAGTGCCAGTCAGGAAACCAGTCTGTCTGAAATCGCCAGCGCCTCGGGAAAAGAAACCAGCGACTTATATGCCGCCATGCTCGGCATGATTCCCACTTCGGAATAACCTTATCGATGCAATCCGGTCAGGCTTATTGGTAGTATCTGCGCCCCCAGAAGATGCTACCTTCGTCCTCTTCACTGCTGGGTCTGAAGGACAGGGAGAGTTTGTGTCCGGCCAGTTCGGGGAGTGATTTTTCAAAGGTGATCAGACGGCTGTTTTCACTGCCATAGTATTCTGTGCCCAGGGTGTAGCGGAATTTATGTCTCAGGCTGCCTTGATCACTGGGAAATCACCCGCAGCCGCCATTGTCAATCGGATGTCAAGTCTAAGACCCTAAAGTCCCTGACTGTCTTCAAGTAATCACTCTGGATAATATTCCCTCAATTTTATTTCATTGTATTTACCTTATTTTCTAATCCAGGGACATATCTATAATTTTTTGGTGTGCTGTGGAACTCAATTAGCCCCCCACCTAAAATGAGAGAAAATATCAAATACAAGTATCGAGATTTCCATGATGGAATTATAAAAACAAAAACCGATAGAGCTAATGTGAAAACGCCAAATATATTGTTTCCATAATAATAACTGCTTACAGATAGAATTAGATTAAACAGCATCAATAAAATCAAAAAAAACAACAAAATTATTTCTTTAGCAATACCTTTTGGAATCTTATTATTATATCCATCATGAAGTTTTATTAATAAAATGGACAATACCCAACCTATCAAACATATAGCAAACAATAAACTAGATTCAGCAGAAAAACTCGTCAGCGCTATTACCGATGCCAATATGAACAAGAATAACCACAAGAAACACATAGCATATAACCGACTCAGGTCTGATCTATTAGCAATCTTCTTAATGATTTTCATATTCCCCCTAAAGCTATTTGTTCAAGATGATCACCTATTAGTCGTAAAAATATGTCCTTATTAACAACATATAGATTGCTAATGATCGTTTAAATAGTCTATTACCTCTAATGTAGCACCCCATAAACCAATCAACATTGAAATCATATATGCTGTCTCCGTAGCAACACCCAGAGCAATAAGAACCTCCGCACCAATCGATATCAAAGCAGCTATAACCACTGCCCATATTATTGCCTTCAAAACAAAAGCAGCTAAGCCAAACCCTTATAAACCCTGGTCTATGCCATCTATAAGTGCTTTAAGGGCCGTGATTAAATAACCACCTGTTTCAGAAGTATCAGAAGTTATAGAAAGACCAGCAAGCAATATACTGTAAACTGTTTCACAGAACCCTCCATTAGTTCCACTACTAATCTTATAAGCCCCTGCCCCTGTTTCAGAATCAATCAATAAATACCCGACATTCGTTCCATTACCAAACGCCACAGGTTTTTCATGTACAGTCGCCACCTTTCCGGCATTCACCGCACTGGCTATTTCACTTTCAATATCACTACCTACATCAATCGCAGCAAGTGCTGTACTCAGATTATTTTGATCA